>CALBJL010000105.1 GCA_937893485.1 uncultured bacterium
CTTCCACAATTTGGAGTCTCACCTCCATCGTGCAAAGGCAGCAAAATCAGACATGACTTTGCTCGCGCTGCTTCTGTATACGATTGGCTTGTGTCCGCATGACCACACTACCTGATGAAAAGTTTCGCAGGCAATATGTAACACAGGGCTAGTGGCTGTGGGTGCAGTAGTTCCCGGCAGCCGGACAGTTATTTATGACATGCATGCGGGAGCTGCGACCTGACATCAAAAGTTTCCGCAGCCATGCAGCCAAAATGGAAAAATATTTTTGTAAACACCATAAAATTTTATAATATAGTAAAGGAGACTGGAAAAATGGCAGAAGAAACATGCAGCAGCGCTGGAAGCTGCTCAAGAGAAAGCTGTGAGGGATGTCCGAGCAAGAGCGGCGGACAGACTTCATTTTTAGCGGAGCTCAACAAATATTCATCCATCAAAAAAGTAATCGGCATCGTCAGCGGAAAGGGCGGTGTCGGCAAATCATTCGTGACCGCATCCCTCGCATGTGCGATGCACAAGGCAGGCTATAAGGTAGGTATTCTGGATGCGGATATTACCGGACCGTCCATCCCGAAAATGCTCGGTGTGCATGGCACCGCATTCGGCACGGACGAGGGCATCATCCCGTTAGAGTCCAAGGAAGGCATCCCTGTGATGTCGATTAACCTGCTCGTCGAGGACGAGGAGCAGCCGGTCATCTGGAGAGGCCCGGTCATCGCCGGAGCAGTCAAGCAGTTCTGGACGGACGTTGTATGGGGCGAGCTGGACTATCTGTTCGTCGATATGCCTCCCGGAACCGGAGATGTGCCGCTGACCGTATTCCAGTCACTTCCGGTAGACGGAGTCGTTGTCGTGACTTCGCCGCAGGAACTGGTACAGATGATCGTAAAAAAAGCATATCATATGGCAGAGATGATGCACGTTCCGGTGCTCGGACTTGTAGAGAACTTTAGTTATCTGACATGTCCGGATTGTGGCAAAAAGATTTCCGTATTCGGCGAGAGCCATGTGGATGAGGTAGCGGGTGAACTTGGCATTCCGGTATTTGCCAAGCTGCCGATCGATCCTGCGAAGGCAGCAGCCGCAGACGCGGGAGAATTTTATGGGGTAGATCACAGCGCATTTGACGCAGCGGTCGCAGCCTTAAAATAAAAAATGATATAGTAGGAGGTCGCCAGCGATGGCGTTTGTACATTTGCACACACATACCGAGTATTCCCTGCTGGATGGCTCGAATAAGATAAAAGAATATGTAGCCCGTGTCAAGGAGCTCGGCATGAATGCGGCGGCGATCACCGACCATGGCGTCATGTACGGCGTGATTGATTTTTATAAGGCATGTAAGGCAGCCGGCATCAATCCGGTCTTAGGCTGTGAGGTATATGTCGCACCAGGCTCGCGTTTTGACAGGGAGGCGGGACGCGGCGAGGACCGCTATTACCATCTGATCCTGCTCGCCGAGAACAATACCGGTTATGCGAATCTGGTCAAGATCGTGTCCAAGGGATTTACCGAGGGCTATTACTACAAGCCGCGTGTCGATCTGGAGGTACTGGAACAGTATCATGAGGGCATTATCTGTGCCAGTGCGTGTCTGGCAGGTGAGGTCGCGCGCGCGTTGAACCGCGATGATTATGCAAGTGCAAAAGAGGCAGCGCTGCGCTATGAGAAGATTTTCGGAAAGGGCAATTTCTTTCTGGAATTACAGGATCACGGTATCCCCGCGCAGCAGAAGATCAATGCCGGACTGCTGCGTCTGTCGCAGGATACGGGGATTGAACTGATCGCGACGAACGACTGCCATTACACGTATGCTTCGGATGCGGAGGCACATGACATTCTGCTGTGTATCCAGACGGCGGCGAAGCTCGCGGATGAGAACCGGATGCGCTATGACGGAGGACAGTATTACGTCAAGAGTGAGGCAGAGATGCGGGAACTGTTTCCATATGCGCTGCAGGCGCTCGAAAATACGCAAAAGATCGCTGACCGCTGCCATGTGGAGATCGAGTTTGGCAATACCAAGCTGCCGCGCTATGATGTGCCGGACGGCTACACATCACTGGAATACCTGAAAAAACTCTGCTATGACGGCTTAAAGCAGCGTTATCCAAAAAACTGGGAGCAGCTGCAGGACAAGCTCGCCTACGAGCTGGACATCATCGAGCGCATGGGCTATGTGGACTATTTCCTGATCGTGTGGGATTATATCAACTATGCGCGCATACATGGGATTCCGGTCGGTCCCGGACGAGGCAGTGCAGCCGGATCGCTGGTCGCGTATACGACCGGCATCACGAACATTGATCCGATCAAATACAGCCTGATCTTTGAGCGTTTCCTGAATCCGGAGCGTGTGTCCATGCCCGATATCGACGTCGATTTCTGCTATGAAAGACGGCAGGAGGTCATCGACTATGTCATCGAAAAATACGGCAAGGACTGTGTGACGCAGATCGTCACATTCGGTACGCTCGCGGCGCGCGGTGTGATCCGCGATGTCGGGCGTGTCATGGATCTGCCTTATGCATTTGTCGATAATATTTCAAAGAGCATTCCGATGGAGCTTGGCATCACGATCGATAAGGCGCTGGCGATGAATGCCGAGCTGCGCACGACCTATGAGAACGACGAGACCGTGCACCGGCTCATCGACATGTCGCGCAGGCTTGAGGGATTGCCCCGCCATACGTCGGTACATGCGGCGGGTGTCGTGATCAGCCGTCTGCCGATGGAGGAATATGTGCCGCTGTCGAGAGGTGCCGACGGAGTCATCACGACACAGTTTACAATGACGACGATCGAGCAGCTCGGTCTGCTGAAAATGGACTTTCTGGGGCTGCGTACCCTGACGGTCATCAATGATGCGTGCAAGCTGGTCGGGAAATCGCGCGGTATACAGATCGATGTGGATCAGATCGATTATGACGACCATGCGGTGTACGAGTCGCTCTGCACCGGAAAATGTGAGGGCGTGTTCCAGCTTGAAAGTGCGGGCATGAAGAACTTCATGAAAGAGTTAAAGCCGCAGAATTTAGAGGATGTGATCGCGGGTATTTCGCTCTACCGCCCCGGTCCGATGGATTTTATCCCTGCATATATCCGCGGCAAGAACAATCCCGACGCGATCAGCTATGACTGTCCGCAGCTCGAGCCGATTTTAGCGCCGACCTATGGCTGTATCGTCTATCAGGAGCAGGTTATGCAGATCGTGCGCGATCTGGCGGGCTATACGCTCGGACGAAGCGATCTGGTGCGCCGTGCGATGTCCAAGAAAAAGACGCATGTCATGGAGGAGGAGCGCAAAAACTTTGTCTATGGCAATGAGGAGCAGGGTGTCAGGGGCTGTATCGCGAACGGCATATCGGAGCAGGTTGCGAACAAGATCTATGATGAAATGATCGATTTCGCAAAATATGCATTTAACAAGTCACATGCCGCCGCCTACGCGGTCGTGGCTTATCAGACCGCATATCTGAAGCATTATTATCCGGTCGAATTTATGGCGGCGCTCATGACGTCTGTCAAGGATAATACGACAAAGGTATCAGAGTACATACAGACCTGCCGCAGCATGGGGATTGCCATTCTGCCGCCGGATATCAATGAGGGAGAGGGCAATTTCTCGGTGTCAAACGGGGCGATCCGCTACGGAATGAGTGCGATCAAGAGTATCGGAGCACCCGTGATCCGCGCGATCGTCAAGGAGCGCACGCAGCACGGTGTGTACCAGAGCCTCAAGGATTTTATCACGAGGGTCGGCAGCCGTGAGGTGAATAAGCGCGCAGTGGAAAACCTGATCAAGTCGGGTGCGTTTGACTGTGTCGCCGGCAGCCGCAGGCAGAAGACATTGATTTACCCGATGATCATGGATCAGGAAGCGCAGGAGCGCAAGGGCTCGGTTGCAGGTCAGATCAGCCTGTTTGATCTCGCTCCCGAGGAAAACAAAAAGGAGTATGAGATCCGTATGCCGGATGTGCCGGAGTTTGCGAAGGGTGAGCTGCTCGCATTTGAAAAAGAGGTGCTCGGGGTCTATATCAGCGGTCATCCGCTCGAGGAGTACGAGAAAAAGTGGCGGCAGAACATCACGGCGGTGTCTACGGATTTTATCTATGATGACGAGGTCGGTGCGGCGAAGCTGCCGGACGGCGCACATGTGATGATCGGCGGCATGATTACGGATAAGACGATCAAGTTTACAAAAAATAATAAAACGATGGCGTTTCTTACGCTCGAGGATCTGTACGGGACGACGGAGGTCGTCGTCTTTCCGAGAGATTACGAGAAGTACCGCGCACTCATCGAGGATGACGCAAAGGTGTTTGTCTCCGGCAGGGTGAACGCGGAGGAGGAGAAGAACGGCAAGCTGATCTGCGAACAGATCTATGCGTTTGACGATGCGAAAAAGGAGCTCTGGATTCAGTTTGCCACGAAAGAAGATTATGCAGATGCAGAATCTACGGTGTATGACCTGCTGCGCGCCTGCGAGGGCAAGGACACGGTCGTAATCTACATTTCAGGGATCAAAGCGGTCAAACGGCTGCCCGCAAACTGGAATGTGTGTGTCGACCAGCTCGATCTCTCACGGTTTTATGAAGTATATGGCGAAAAAAATGTAAAAGTCGTCGAAAAGCCTATTGAAATAGGAGGGAAAAGAGATTAAAATATATAAGATAGTGGTGTTGAAAAGAGACTAGATTTTATATAGGAGGTTTTCAAATATTATGGCAAATGAGATTCAGACCATCGGTGTATTGACGAGTGGAGGGGATGCTCCCGGAATGAATGCAGCCATCCGTGCAGTGGTTCGCCGTGCACTGGCAGCAGGCAAGCAGGTAAAGGGAATTCAGAGAGGATATGTGGGTCTTTTACAGGAAGAGATCGTGGACATGAACAAGCGCAGCGTATCCGATATCATCCAGCGGGGAGGAACGATCCTTCAGACCGCACGTTGTATGGAGTTTACGACTCCGGAGGGACAGGCAAAGGGTGCTGAGATTTGCCGTAAGCATGGCATTGACGGTGTGATTGTCATCGGAGGAGACGGATCTTTCCGTGGAGCCCAGAAGCTGGCTGCCAACGGAATCAACACGATCGGCGTACCCGGTACGATCGATCTGGACATTTCCTGCACCGATTATACGATCGGATTCGATACAGCGGTCAATACCGCAATGGAGGCAATCGACAAGGTACGTGATACCTCTACCTCACACGAGCGCTGCTCGATTATCGAGGTCATGGGACGCGGAGCCGGATACATCGCACTGTGGTGCGGTATCGCAAACGGTGCCGAGGACGTACTGCTCCCGGAGAAATACGATTATGACGAGCAGAGACTGGTCAACAATATCATTGAGAACCGCAAGATCGGAAAGAAGCATCATATTATCATCAATGCAGAGGGCATCGGACATTCTACTTCGATGGCACGCCGGATCGAGGCAGCTACAGGTGTAGAGACACGTGCTACGATCCTCGGACATATGCAGAGAGGCGGCAGCCCGACAGCAAGAGACCGCATGATGGCATCGCTGATGGGCGCATATGCAGTCGACTGTCTGTGTGAAGGTAAGAGCAATCGTGTCGTAGCCTTAAAGAAAAACCAGATAGTTGACTTTGACATTGACGAAGCGCTGGCAATGGAGAAATCTGTCAACGATTATGAGTTTGAGATCTGTACCGTATTGGCAAAATAATCATCAGGAAAGATATGATCACAAGTACATCTAATCAGCAGGTAAAGACGATTGTACAACTGAATAAAAAGACAAAGGCGCGTAGGGAACTGCGCGCCTTTATTGTTGAAGGATCCAAAATGGTCGCTGAGACACCACGTGAGCTGCTGGAGCGCGTCTATGTGTCGGAGCATTTTGCAAACGAGCCTGCAGGTCAGGCACTTTGCGAGCATCTTGGCATAGATTATGAAGTGGTGAGTGACGGGGTATTTTCATATATGAGCGATACGAATACACCGCAGGGCATACTGGCGGTTGTCCGTATGCCGGAATATACCTTTTCCGATCTGGTGCGCGGGACGGCTGTGCGGCTTCTGGTGCTGGAGGATATTCAGGATCCCGGCAATCTCGGCACGATGTTCCGCACCGGTGAGGGCGCGGGGATCAGCGGTATCATTATGACGAAGGGGACGGTGGATCTGTTTGCGCCAAAGACGGTGCGCGCGACGATGGGCAGCATTTACCGCGTGCCGTATCTCGTGACGGATGATCTGGGAGCAATGCTGGGGAAACTGCACGCAGAAGGAATCCATACCTATGCGGCGCATCTGCGCGGCGAGAAATATTATGATGAGCTGGATCTGACCGGCAGCTGTGCATTTCTGATCGGAAACGAGGGAAACGGGCTGAAAAAAGAGACCGCGGATCTGGCGGACACGTATCTGAAAATTCCGATGGAGGGAAGGCTTGAGAGCCTGAACGCTGCGATGGCGGCGGGAATACTCATGTATGAAGCACACAGACAGAGCAGACAGGAGGAAGCAGCACGTGCGCATTTGGTTTAAAATGATGAAAAATAATCACCTGCAAAGGGATTATATGTATGAGGATACGTCGGAGGATACGCGGACACACAAGATCTTCCGTGGGGTGGAAGAAGTGTGCCATGCGTTTGACCTGAGTAAACCGATCTGGCTCGACGCGACGATCGCAGATTTCAAGCGGTATGCCAGAGCACGTTTTACAAAGGATTGTTTTATTGAGGAGATTGATTTTGACTATTTGGAGATCCATGTGATTGAGGAGGACTGAACATGCAGGCAGTAGAAATATTTCAGGATAATGCCGAGAGCTGGGAGACGCTGATTTTTTTATATAATTCTGCGCTCAAGGAGGTTGGCACAAAGCTGGAGATCCTGAATGATGAGTTTGTACATATCCATCAGTACAATCCGATCGAATACATCAAATCCCGCATCAAATCGCCGGAGAGCATCTGTAAAAAGCTCAAGAGAAACGGACTGGACACGACGCTGGAAAATATGGTGAGCCATCTCAACGACATCGCCGGCATCCGCATCGTGTGTTCGTTTACATCGGATATTTACCGGATGGCGGAGATGATCGGCAAGCAGAATGATCTGACCGTGATCTCGGTCAAGGACTACATCAAGCATCCGAAAGCGAGCGGCTACAAGAGCTATCACATGCTCGTGTCTGTGCCGATCTTTTTATCTGACCGCGTTGTTGATACAAAAGTGGAGATCCAGATCCGCACGATTGCGATGGACTTCTGGGCGAGTCTGGAGCATAAGATCTACTATAAATTCGAGGGAAATGCGCCGGAATATATCAGCCGTGACTTGAAGGAGTGCTCCGAGATCGTATCGATGCTGGATGCCAAGATGCTGCAGCTCAATCGGGCGATTTCAGAAGCAAAGGTACAGCAGGGGATCGAATAAGTAAATGCTATAAAAAAGAGTCGCTTGCGACTCTTTTTTATAGCAAATTCACCATTATTTTTACAACAAAAACGAATCCATCTCCCCGGAGCGCCTGCTTTGGGGCTTCATATCGCGGAAGATACTGCGCAGCGGCCGCTGGCGGTAGTCAAAGCCCTGTTTCATATAGGACTCAATGACCTGTGCAATGATGGCATCATCCGTGATGCCCTCTTCGGCAGCCAGAGTCACCAGCTTCTCATAGGTATCGGCATTGATATAGAGAGCAGCTTTTCCCTTGGGGGCAGCGGCAGGCACTTCCTTCACGACGACCTTTTCCACGATCTTTTCGACGACACGTTCCGGCGCAGATGATGCGGGAACAGCTGTATGGTCTGCGGTGGTGGAAGGGGCTTCGGCTCCCATAAATGTGAAAAAGTCCATATCCAGTGCCGCGAGCACCTTCATCAGAATATCCATGTCCGCCTTGTTGCTGTCGCGGTTGATCAGTGCATAGACGGTCTGTGCAGGAATATCTGCCTCCTTTGCAAATCGGGTTACAGTCAGCCCGCGTTCATTCAGTATGTGTTTCAATCGGGAACCTAAATTCATCGAAAAGCCCTCCTTTATGTGCTGTGTTTCTGGTTCTATTACCGTAACAGTTCAGCCCGCGCCATTCGCAAAGACGCCTGACGGCGT
>CALBJL010000106.1 GCA_937893485.1 uncultured bacterium
CCGGTATCCGATTTATTCCACGCAATCAGATACGGCAGCTTACGTTCTTCAAACAATGCAAGCAGCTCACGGTCTGTCTCATGCGCTCCGACCGCCGCATCGATGACCAGCACCGCCACATCGATCGTGCGCAGCACCTCTCTCGTGCGCGCCACACGCTGTTCGCCGAGTGAGCCTGTGTCATCAAATCCCGGCGTATCCACAATCACCACCGGGCCGATCGGCAACAGCTCCATCGCCTTTTTGACCGGATCGGTCGTTGTTCCTGCCGTGTCACTGACAACGGACAACTGCTGCGCAGTCACCGCATTGACAAGGCTCGATTTACCTGCATTCCGGCATCCGAAAAATCCAATGTGTACCCGGTCTGCACTCACTACTTCATTCAGTCCCATGCTCTTTTCCTCTGTAATTTTGTGTAAACAACGATTGAAAACCTATCCCCACTATAGTATATTCAACATGTTTTTACAATTATCCAGCACATTTTCCATGTGTAAAATGAAATACAATCGGTAAATCCCATACCCTATGGCTGCCACCAGCACCAGCCGCAGCAGCCAGCGGATGATCCAGATCCACGCATGTCTGCCGATCTTTCCCCTTCTAATCCACGCGCCCATCTGTGCCGCCTTCGCCTGATTGCAGCGATAACATGCCGGCACCAGATTTTTCTCACTGTTGAGGTCATCAATCCCCTGTCGACGCAGCTTTTTCTGCAACGCAGGATCACGCGATACCTTTGCGACCGGATAGAGATGGTCGACCGTCACACGCTTCACAGATACCGGTCTGCCACAATACGCGCAGAAATAAAAACAGCCAAGCACCGGATCATGGTGCTTCAAAAATCGCGACCGGTAGCCGGAATCCCGCGTGCCGTAGCGGTTATCAATATAAAATTTCAGATGGTTCTCCCTGCAATACTCCTTCAGCCGCTCCAGCCTGCGCTCGGAGATCAGCCCACGGTATTTTTTCGCCTCTCCCCGGTCGAGCCCAAAACGGCGCAGCCGGAAGTGATAGCGGAGCCTGCATTTCTCACGGCAATCGACGACCACCGGTATTCTCATATGTGTATTCCTCTCTGCCTGACTAACTATTTACCTATTATAGTTTTCTGCTAAGAGAGCGTCAATCCTGTTTGACTGGAAATTTTTATAAAACCTCTTGCATTTTATCTGCGGCTCTGGTACGATAACCGGGATGCATCCGCATGGTTTCATGCGATAATTACATACGCCGCATCCGGCGAGACAGTTCGTGACCATCCTGTCTATAAACAAAACTAGGGATTGAGAGCCGCAAGGCTTTCTGTTTTTGATGGGCACAGGGTTTGTGTCCTTTTTTTATGACTAAAATGAAACCCACGAAAGGATACCACTCTCATGTCCGACACCTTCGATCCGGTACGCTACAGCATCATTACCGAAAAAAATCCGCGCGAAATCGTCATGCTGCGCGGCAGCGGCTGCAAATGGCGACGCTGTAAATTCTGCGACTATCACCTCGATTTTTCGCGTGATAAGTCTGCGAATTATGCGCTGAACCGCTCCGCACTCGCACACGTAGACGGCAGATATGGCAAGCTTGAGGTCATCAATTCGGGCAGTCTGATGGATCTGGATCAAAATACGCTGACACTTATCCGCGACCTCTGTCTGGAAAAACAGATCCGCGAGCTACACTTCGAATGCCACTGGATACATCGGAACGAACTGCCCGCCTACCGCGCATTTTTTACGGATGCAGGTATCACGGTCAAGATCAAAATCGGTGTAGAGACCTTTGATGCCGCTTTCAGGGAACGCATCCTCGGCAAAGGCATCGACGAAACCGATCCCGCAGTGATCGCCGCAGGCTTTGATGAAGTGTGCCTGCTGTTCGGACTGACCGGTCAGACCGTCGCTTCCATGCGTGGCGACATCGAAACCGGACTCGCCTATTTCGAGCGCGTCTGCGTGAACCTCATGGTGGAAAACAGCACTTCCGTAAAACCCGATGCCGCTGTTTTGTCTGATTTTATGGCACAGATTTATCCGCTCTACCGCGATGATCCCCGCGTAGATATTCTATTAAATAACACCGATTTCGGTGTTGGAAAGGATCCAAACACATGAATGAATTATTACTGATCGGGTCACTGATCGTGACCTTTTCGCTTGTACTCGTTTTTTTCCGGCTGTTCGGAGAGACCGGACTGTATTGCTGGACCGTACTCGCCACGATCGCCGCAAACATCGAGGTATTGATCGTCGTGAACGCTTTTGGCATGGAACAGACACTCGGAAATATCCTCTTTGCGTCAACATTCCTCGTGACAGACCTGCTCAGCGAGTTTTACGGCAAAGAAGCATCCAACAAAGCTGTCAACATCGGTATTGCCTGTTCGCTCACATTTATCGTGATCTCGCAGTCATGGCTGCACTACATCCCTACGGAGAGCGATTTTGCAATGCCCCACATACAAGCGATCTTCTCGAACACGCCTCGGCTGATGCTGACCAGCTTTGTCGTATACGCAATCTGCCAACGCTTTGACGTGTGGGCTTACCACAAGTGGTGGGCATTCACCACAAAAAAATGCGGGGATTCCAGCCGTTTTCTGTGGCTGCGCAACAACGGCTCCACACTGATCTCGCAGCTGCTCAACACGCTGTTGTTCACGTTTGGCGCATTTGCCGGAACGTATCCGCTGCCCACATTGATCTCGATCGCGTGGTCCAGCTATATCATCTTTATCGTTACAAGCCTTGCAGATACGCCAGTCATGTATCTGGCACGGTTTATGGTAAACCACAAAAAAGAACGTGCGTAAATGCACGTTCTTTTTATCGTTTCGTCTTTAATATCTCATTTTTAATGTTTCATCACTGAATTTCCATCATTGAGCTGTACCGGAAACCGATAGGAATAGTTTCTGGTCTGCCACTGCTCATCCTCGATCATGCGCAGCAGATTTCTCCCTGTGACACGCCCCAGCTTATATTTCGGATGGATCACAGACAGCACCTTGATCCGGTCTACCTGCTGCAGCTCCGCATCATCAAATGACACGAGCGACAGATCCTCCGGAACACGGATGCCGCGCTCCTCTAAAAATTCCATATAATAGTCTGCCACCTCGTCATTGTACATGACCATCGCCGTGCATTCCTTCGTTCTCCGATAAATGTGCATAAGCCCCTTTTTGCCCAGCTTTTCCTCCATATCCTTTGTCGAATACCAGCGGACATAGTCCTCATCATAACGGATGCCGTGATCCGACAGACACTGCATATAGCCCTTGTAACGCTCAATGCCCTGCATATCATCGTATTTGAAGATTCCTCCGATCTTCCGATGCCCATTCTCAATCAAAATCTTCGTGATCTCATAGGCCGCTTTGGCATCCGCCATCTCCACACTGTCAAATGTCTGGTTAGCATAATGATTGTGGATAAACAGCGTCGGAATATTTCGCCTGCGGATCTCCTCATACAGACGAATATTCGGGTTTGGGAACGCAGAGCGCGTCCCCTCAATAATTAAACCCGATACCTCTCTCTGAAACATGCTCTCTAAATAGAGCGCCTCCGCATTCAGGTGATTTTTTGTGACTGCAACCTCAATGTCATATCCCTTTTCCCTAAGCGCAGACTCAATCCCGTCATAAACTCTCGGAAACAGATAGTCCGAATAATAACTCAGCAGCAAACCGATCCTCGGCCGCTCCTCATCGGAGGGACGTCCCTCATATGCCACATACGTTCCGCTGCCGCGGACGCGGATGATCAGACCCTCGTCCTCAAGTTTCTGTAACGCCGTGCGAACCGTCTGTCTGGAATATCCGAACTTTTTCTGCAAACTGGTCTCAGATGGGAACTTATCCATACGGTTCATCACACCACTCGTAATAACCGTATGTGCCCAATGATACAATTTTTGATATTTCAAAACATCCTGATCCGTGTTTCGCATAGACACACCTTAAATCTTACTTAATTACCTGAATAGATTCACGATCCGCAAATACTGCTACGAAGATCAGGAATACAATACCCTGAATGAGCTGCATCATCTGTGTAGTGAATCCCATCATCGTCAGACCACTGTTCAATACAATATACAGCAGAGAACCTACGATGATATTCTCGAAACGAACCTTTGCTCCACCGGAAATCGGCATACCACCGAGTACCAGCGCGATCAGAATCTGTGTCTCTAACTGGTTACCGCCGGAAGATGTTACCGAACCGACCTTGATAACGTTGATAAACGCTGCAAATCCGGTGATTGCACCTGCCAGTACATAGATCCAGAACTTCATGCGGTCTGTGCGGATACCGGAGAACATTGCTGCTTTCTCACCGGCTCCGATTGCCTTTAAGTATGTACCGAATTTTGTGAAACGGAAGATCACAAATCCGATCACCAGAATCACAATCGTACATGTTACCTTGAGTGCGGTACTGTCATAATTGATCAGGCTCGCTGATCCGGCTACCGGTGAATTTGTCGTTAAATACTTGATAAATCCACGGAATAAGAACATCGTACAGATCGTAACAATGAAGGATTTGATCTTACGGTATACATAGAAATAACCGTTGATCGCTCCGATCGCTGCACCTGCCACGATGCCGCCGAGGATTGCTAACGGAATGCTGATCTTTGACAACATACATACGACAATTGATGCGATTCCTAAAATTGATCCCTGAGAAAAATCCAGACCGCCCATTGTCATAATAAAGAAAACGCCCATCGCTGAAATCATCGTCACATATACCTGCGAAAGTACGAGTGACATATTTCCCATCATTCTGAAATTCGTCAGAATATTGAATAACAGAAATACCACAACCAGTCCTACAATCGGCAGAAGTGAACGAACCAGCGACATTTTTGATACTTTCCTGAGCTCCTGCTCCTTTGTGTTTGCACTTACTTGACTTGCCATAACTGCCTCCTTATACCATCATCGTAATCAGACCATTCTCATCCAGATGCTCGTCGCGCTCCAACTCGCCGCTGATCTTTCCATCCTTCATGATGACAATGCGGTCACACATACCGATCAGCTCCATCAGCTCCTCTGAAATCATAATGATGGACTTACCATTTTTTCTCATCTCGTTCATCAACTGATAAATGTCCTGCTTTACCTTGATATCAATGCCTCGTGTCGGGCTGTCCAATACAACGATATCGGAGTCCTTCCCGATCCATCTTGCCAGTACAACCTTCTGCTTGTTACCACCAGACAGGTTGGAAACGAACTGATCGACATTGACCATCTTAACGGACATCTGTTTTGCATATTTATTGGCAAAATCACGCCGTTTTTTGTCGCTGAGGAAAGGTCCCTTTCCTGCCAGCTCATCAAGTGACGGCAGGCAGATGTTATCGCCGATACTCTGGTTTAATACGACAGACTCATTATCACGATCCTTTGATGTATAAGCGATGCTGTGCTTGATTGCAGTCGGAATATCATTGATCTGTGTTCCGTCTGCCAGTGTCACGCTGCCCTCGCGGTCATAGGATGCGCCAAAGATCGCTTTCCCGATCTCATGCATACCTGACTCGGACAATCCACCGAAGCCAAGGATCTCGCCCTTATGCAGATTGAAGGTCACATCCTCGATCAGACCGGGAACCGTCACATTCTTTACGGATAATACGACTTCATCGGAAACCTTCTCGCCATAATCGCTGCGGTAATAATCTCCGGTTACTTCACGGCCTACCATCAGTTTCTTTAATGCGTCCTCATCTACATCCGCACTCTTGACCGTATCGATATAGACACCGTCACGCAGAATCGTGATCGTATCAGACCGCTCAATGACTTCCGGGAGGTCATGCGAAATGAAAATAACGGTATTCCCACTCTCACGGATACGATCCATATGCTTATACAGCTCCTCACGGCCTTCCTGTGAAAGCGCGGTCGTTGTCTCGTCAATCACGACGATCTTTGGGTTAAAATAGGTTGCCTTTACGATCTCTACGAGCTTACGATCCTCGAAGTTATATACATCGATCATATCGGATGCCTTGATGCGGTCAAAACCATACTGGTTCAACAGCTCCTGTGCCTTGCGGTTCATGGCATTCGTATTCTTTAATCCCAAATGCACGAACTGATCCTCGTGTCCGAGAAAGATATTCTCTGCAACGGTCAGTCCTGACAATGTACCTAGCTCCTGTACGATGATGGATACACCCTCCTCATTTGCCTCTACCTGATTTTTCGGTCGGATTTCCTTTCCATCCAGAATAAACTGTCCGCTTCCGATGCTGTAAATACCTGTCAGCATATTGGTAAGGGTAGATTTTCCGGAACCGTTCTCTCCGATCAGCGCGTGAACTTCGCCTTTGTTAATATCAAAGGATACGTCCTGAACGGCCTTGGTAATACCAAAGTTCTTGCATAGATTTTTTACCTGTAATCTTACTTCACTCATTGCTGTCTTCCCCCTTTCATTACTTGACGATTTCGCCCTTTGTAGCCTTGGTTGTCACAGTAATGATAATAAGCAGTGCCAGTCCTGTGATAACGTCCTGGATTGCAGTCGGAGCTCCGAGTGCGATAAATCCAAAGAAAATAATATTGATCACGAACTCACCGATGATGATCGCCGGTAACGGCATACCATACTTCTTAAATGCCATACCAAAGAAGCATCCCATCGTAGGTACGAAGTTTCGGCTCATGGATGCCATACCTGTTACAGCGACCATGGATGAACCGTAGCTGATCGTTAAGATCGCCATGACGCCGAGGAATGCACCACTTAAAATGAACGCAAGCACCTTGTACTTATTGACATTGATACCCATATTTTTTGCAACGAACTCATCACTGCCGATCGCATAGGTATAGGTACCGATCTTTGTGTAATTCAAGAATATGTAAGCTACAACGCATGCCAACAGTGCCAGAATAATGTCTCCGGGCATCTGACCGAACGCACGCAGATTGGACGGTAATGTCTGCTCCACACCGCCTGCAATATAGTTTGCGAGTGACTCATATATCAAAGCAAGACCGGTCGTAACGATCATGGACGGAATACGAAGCTTGACATAGAACATACCGTTCAGCGCGCCGACAATCGTTCCGGTAATGATACATCCAACGATCAGTCCAAAATATCCTAAGTTAAATCTGGTAGCCATTACACAGCCCACGATCGCAGACAGCATAATGTTCGCACCGATTGAGAAATCGAACATTCCCATAACCATTACAAAATAGAAACCTACCGCTCCGACAGTCGCGATCAGACTCGCCTGAAAATAATTCAGCATGTTTGAAAATGAACCGAAGTTATGCGGAGTCAGGATTTTAAAAATCAACCAAGAAAGTACAACCAGACCGCACAGGATGAGATATCCCATTGCTTTCCCCGAAAGTTTTTTAGTACTCATATCATCTACCTCTTTTTATCGTCATTTCTGATTAAGAAAAGGTGGCATTGCCATTGCGACGCCACCTTTTCAAAGTTATTTTCCGCTATTCTATCTCTTAGTTACCGGAACGTGCAGCCGCATCTTCGATAGAAACGCTCAGTGCGGTCTGCTTCAGCTCGTCAAGACTCTCATTTGACATCTCAACCAGCTCGTCTGCAGTATAGGGAAGCTGCTCTACGAAGTACTTCTCATAATCCGCGTAATCATCTGCTGATGATACATACAAGTAAGGGAACGGAACATCCTCAAACTTGCCTGCGAAGTCTGTGTAGTTACCCTTGATTGCATTGTAAACCATCATGAAGGAAATCAGAGGATCACAGTAATGTCCGCCTGACTCACCAGCCATAGATCCGTTTGCAAGTCTCTCACCAAGATCAGGTAAGAAGTCTGTAGAAACGATATCGATAGAGTCTGTCTTGCCGGCACGCTCTACTGCTGCAATAGCTCCCTGAAGAGGATCTCCGCCGCCGCCTGCAGGAATCAGTGCATCCAGTGTAGGATCTGCTGCCATCAGAGCTTCTGCTGCCTTTGAACCACCCTCAGAAGTAGTACCAGCGTACTGGGGCTCAGAAAGCTTTGCCTGATCATCGGGATGATCTGCATTCCACTTTTCAACGCCTGCCTTGTAGCCTTCCCATCTTCCAAGCCATGTAGCATCTCCCTGCTCCCAGCCAATCAGACCGATGTTACGGTCGCCGTTGTTCAGAAGAATGTTTACAAGTGCCTCACCGTTTGCCGGCTCATCCTCATGAACGGCACCGATGTAGTAAGCTGAATCTGTAGCTGCCTTATAGATATCTGCGCTGTTCTCCTCGCTGATAATACGGAAGAACTGAGCCAGATAAACCTTGTTATCATCACAAGTTTTGATTGCTGAAGTCATCTCTGTATCAGAAGAGTTACAGATAATGATACCCTGGCATCCTGCTGCTACCAGCTGCTCAACAGAAGCTGTAACCTTCTCAGATACGTGACCCTGATCAACATACTGAACCTCAACTCCTAAAGCATCTGCTGCTGCGTCAAGGATCTTCTTACACTGAGAACCAAGTACGTCTGTTGAAGACCAGATAGAAACACCAATCTTGATCTTGTCAGGTGCTGTAGTTGCTGCTGCATCGTCTGTGCTCTGTGCAGCATCGCTGCTGTCGCTGCTTGCCGGCTCAGATGAATCAGAACCAGATCCACAAGCTGTCAGTCCGACTACCATTGTTGTAGCCAAAAGAACTGCGGCCACTTTTTTTAAAATCTTTTTCATACACATGTTCCTCCCTATAAAATGTGTTTATTTTGATAGAACTTATTATAATCACCCGTCCTTCATTTTGCAATAAAATACAACCATTTTTATTTCAAAAGTTGTATTGTTTGCATTGATTTTATAGACTAAAAATTCATGGTTTGTTCATTTTTTGTACATAATGCCAACTATCTTTCAAATTTTATTCAATTATTCCTGTTTTTTTGTGCGTTTTGTGCATATCGTCTTCACTTTTTTCACCGCAAACAATACAACTTCGTGCATCTCATTACCTTGTATTATTTATACTCTCTGGTCGTGAGAACAATCACACTGCGCGGTTCCAGATCATAGCGTCCGGCTGTGATCAGCTCGTTCAGCGGCAGCGCACCCTCGCGTGCAGTATCCGCTATCAGCATCCACTGCCTGCCCGCAGGCGCATCCGGGAAACTCGTTCCTAGCTTTTCCCAGTAGGTGTTCACTCCGACAAATACCAGATCATCCTCGCCCCTGTCATCCCGTCCGGCGTACAGCAGTCCGATCAAACGCGCGTTGTTCCCGCAATCAGCATTCCATGCCCTGCCGTGATGATAAGAGATGTCCGCAAATCCGCATGCCGCCGGTTCGGTCGGCTTGCGCAGTACCGGATGTGCTTTCCGGAAATGGATCATAAACTGTGCAAATGCGTAGACATCCGCATACTGCTCCCTGCGCCCCCAGTCCAGCCACGAGATTTCGTTGTCCTGACAGTATGCGTTGTTGTTTCCGTACTGTGTGTTGCAGAACTCATCACCCGCATAAAACATCGCAGGGCCTCGGCTGCAAAGCAGTGTCGCAAACGCATTTTTGATCATGCGCCTGCGCAGCGCCTCGATCTGCGGATCCTGTGTCTCACCCTCACAGCCGCAGTTCCAGCTGTTTCCGTTATTGTCTCCATCCGTGTTGTTCCAGCCGTTTGCATCGTTATGCTTCATATTATAAGCGTACAAGTCATACAGCGTGAATCCGTCGTGGCAGGTAAGGAAATTCACAGACGCGCTCTGTCCGCGCACGAGCGGATCATAGATATCGCGCGAACCGGTTATACGTGCCACCGCTGCCGGAGCCATGCCGTCATCCCCCTTTAAGAAGCGGCGCATATCATCGCGGTATCTGCCGTTCCACTCCGCCCACCGGTTCCAGCTCGGAAACGTACCGACCTGATAGAGTCCGCCCGCGTCCCACGCCTCGGCGATCAGCTTGACGCCGGAAAGGATCTGGTCAAACGCCATATTCTCAAGCAACGGCGGATTCTCCATCGGCGCGCCGTTCTGATCCCGGCTCAGGATCGATGCCAGATCGAACCGGAAACCGTCCACGCGGTACTCCACGACCCAGTAACGCAGACAGTCCATGATAAATTGGCGCACAATCGGGTGATTGCAGTTCACACTGTTGCCACAGCCACTAAAATTGTAGTAGTAGCCCTCCGGTGTCAGCATGTAATAAATCTTATTATCTATTCCTTTAAATGAAAATGTCGGTCCGAGATCGTTTCCCTCTGCCGTATGGTTAAATACAACATCCAGTATGACCTCGATCCCATTCTCATGCAGCTCGCGGATCAGGCGCTTGAGCTCATCACCCTCATGATTGTGCTCCTGCACTGATGAATAGCTCGTATTCGGTGCAAAAAAGCACACCGTGTTATAGCCCCAGTAGTCTAACAGCTGTCTGCCGTCATGCTCCCTCGCCGAATCCATCTCATCAAACTCAAAAATCGGCATCAGCTCGATCGCATTGACACCGAGCGCTTTCAGATAAGGAATCTTTTCACGGATGCCTTCAAATGTGCCGCGCGCCGTCACTCCAGACGACGGGCTCATCGTAAATCCACGCACATGCATCTCATAGATGATCAGATCCTCCAGCTTGTTTTCAAGCTGCTTTTTGGCACCCCAGTCAAAGTTGTTTTCCACGACACGCGCCTTATAAATATGCTCGCCCTCGAATTTTTCACCCCACACACGCTGCTCCGTCACAGCACGCGCATACGGATCGAGCAGAACCGCATGTTTATCAAAACGGTGTCCGCGCGCCTCATCGTAAGGGCCGTCAAACTGATAGGCATACTCAAAATCCTCAATATTTAATCCGAACACAAACATCGAATAGGTGCTGCCGATCCGGTAATTATCCGGAAAAGGCAGTCTGGCATACGGCTCCCGCGCTCTCGGATGAAACAACAGCAGTGTACAGCCGGTCGCATAATGCGAGCTGATCGTAAAACTCACACCGCCCTTACCCTGCACAGCTCCGTTCGTGCGGTAAAATCCCGGACGCACCTGAAAACCCGCGATCTCGTCCAGCGGTTGTAATCTATGTCCCCACAGACTATCTGATTCATGCACTTTATTCAACATCTCCACTTGCCTCCATCTGTTCTATCTCGAATTCCTTTCCTGATATCATATCATAGGAAAAGCTATGACAATTTGGGCAGCTGCAATCATCCGTACCATGCGCATCGAACGCAAACTCCCTGCCGCAATCACGACAGCGGAACACGATCGGTGTCAATGTCACGAGCAGGCGCGCATCTTCCGCCGGAGTTCCCTTTGCGATTTTTTCAAAATAGTGCTGCATCCACTGCGGTTCATATCCCTGCATCATGCCGACCTTTAAGGAAATCGTGTGTATCTTTGTAAGATGCTGTTGCTCTAAGCCCTGCAATGCCAGATTCAAAATTCTGGTAGCCACTGACAATTCATGCATAAATCATCTATCCTTTTCCGTGGTATTGATTTTTCTATTATACTATACACGATTCCCAAAATAAAGAGTCGCTTGCGACTCTTTCGCGCCCGAGCGGTATGCGAAGCATATACTTCATCTCCGCGAGATGCGCATCCTCGCGGAGCATTTTTGATGCATAGGAAGGAATTTCCTATGCATCAAAAAAAGGAACCTTTTCGGTTCCTTCTCCTGATTCACCTTATTTTATTCAGGTGCCGTGACCAGATTTGCCTTGATCAGACATTTTTTCAGCTCCGTGCCGACGATCACGATCAGCACAATCTTAATCACATCAAATCCGACATACGGGAACACGCCCTCAGCCATCGCCTGCGCAAACGTCAGTCCATTCAGATATGCCAGCCATGCGCTGCCGAACACATACGCCACCGCAATTCCAAGCACCATTCCAAGTGCCGAGATCAGACGGTTTTTCCACCAGCGGTCAATAAAAAATCCGCTGATCAGTGCCGTAAAAATAAACCCGATCAGATAGCCGCCGGTCGGTCCGAACAGCTTCGCCGGTCCGCCTGTGTATCCGGAAAATACCGGAAGCCCTACCAGACCGAGCAGCAGATACAGCACCATTGCCACCGTTCCGCGCCACATGCCTACCGCATAGACTGCCAGATAGACACCGACCATCGTCAGCGAGATCGGCACCGGACTAAACGGCAGCGGAACCGCAATCGGTCCGAGCACACAGATAACCGCCGCCATCAGCGCAGTTAATGTCAATTCCTTTGTTTTCATATTCATAACAATGTTTCCTCCATTCACCCAGATCAGTTTTTTATCTTTGGACATTGTAAACGATTCATACTTAATTGTCAACCTTGTTTTGCAGATTGGTTTACATTCTTTTTTGTATTTGCACGCGTGAGGAATTGGAGTATAATAGTCGGTAATAAAAATGATCTTAAAGGACAAGGAGGATCTATCATGAAATTAAAAGAATTGCAGGATGCGATGATCGCCGCTATGAAGGCAAAAGACAAATTCAGAAAGGATGCAATCGCCGCGCTCGTGTCAGCAGTGAAAAAGAAAGGCATTGATGCCGGATGCAGGGACAACATTCCCGATGAGATGGCAAACGAAGCGATCTTAAAAGAGATCAAATCTGTCAAGGAACAGATCGACAGCTGCCCCGCAGACCGTACCGAGCTGTTGGAAGAATACAAAAAACGCTATGAAATCATGAGCGAGTTCGCACCGAAGCTGCTCTCCGCTGAGGAAGTATCTGCGATCCTGCAGGAGAAATTCGCCGATGTGCTCGCCACGAAAAACAAAGGTCATATCATGAAAGCAGTCATGGGAGAACTGAAAGGAAAAGCTGACGGCAAAGTCATCAATCAGGTTGTTGCCGAGTTGACAAAATAGTCCCTTCCACGATTTGTTTCCGTTTCCATTTCAATCCTATTGCGAATTTGTTACAGAGTTGTTACAATTCTTTTTGTATTCGGCTGATACAAATATCACAATAAGGAGGACGAAACTATGTGTTTTAATTTCAATAGCTGTTCCGAGTTATTCTCTGCACTTTGCAGATATTTTAAGCTCGGCTGCTAACAACTGACACCCCATTTTTTTCATATTCCCCGATCACAGGATGTGGTCGGGGTTTTATTTCGCAAACAAGTTTTCCCGAAGTCTACGCGATCCACCACGTACCGTCCGCCGCCTGATACAGACTTCCGACTTCCTCGGAAAGTATATTTCCGTTACCATCTTTAACAATCACTTTATCGTAATAGCGATACCGGTCGGTCGCACACTGTGCTTCTTCATCCCATCCCTCTTCGATCCATTTTTCAATATATATTTTGCCGTCCTCCATAAAAGCCACGCTCTCCTGCGGACTGACCGGGAACGAAATCCGCTCCGGATAATAGCATTCAAACGTGCGGTCCTGACTGATCACATGTACCGGATTTCCGATCAGGCGCAAATTGTACAGTTCCACAGCTTCGGTAGACAACTCGGTTTCTTTTTCCGGAAGTTCTCCTGGAATGTAACGATACAGGGTGATTTTCTTCTCATCATAATCGCCCTGCAAAAAATAGTACCATCCCTTTGCATAGACCGGATTGCTATATACAACATTTCTCTTTTTCGTGAACGGCTCATAGACCGCTCCGGTCTCAAAATCATAAAACAGAATCACCGAGCCCTGATAGCCGCCCACCTTCGACCACTCAATCAGATCATAAAAATCATTCGTATCCGAATGTGCGTAGGCAAACCGATCCTGTCCGATGATTTTTTCTATATATCTGCCTGTCGTTCTTTCAAAACGTCTGACCATATCTGTTATCTCTCCCCATCGTAATTCTAACCTTCACCAGCCACCGCAATGCACGATTGCATTGTCCGGTCAGCGTGAGTAAATATCTGCCTGCTCCCCATCGTAGACCATCAGCCGGATGTCCGTTCCCTCCGGAACGTCCGCATGACAACCCACGGTATATTCCGTATCTGGCTGTATTTGCTTCAAAACGGTCACTCCACCCGCCGGGATCTGTGCCGTTTGCTCCTCCTGCGCATTTGCCAATAAATGTACTGTAATATCAAAATCGTTCTGATTTTGAATCGTCAGCACACCGGTACCGGAAATCACCCGCTCATTACTATATGTAATAACATAAGAACCATCGCCCGATTCATCCAGCCACGAAACCGAACAATCCCACTTACCTGCCGTCTCAACCGGCTCCGATTTGGAACATGCACACAACGACAATGCACAAACCATTGCAAATATCAGACCATATTTTTCTCTCATAACAAGCACCTTCCTCGCACTGAACCAACACCGGAATGAGTGTTACATAAATAATTATACCTATTTGAATTATAGCAAAAATGACATTTTTCTTCAACAATGCAGATTAGGCATATGCTGAATAGGCAATTTTATTATACGTATTTTCACTCACCTCTTGTTGACATACGTATTTTTACGTGTTATGATATTTTTAGATAAGGAAAGGAGAGATACTAAAGATGCCAATTACTTCGAAAGAAATGATAAGCACTCTTAAAAAAAATGGTTTTGAAATCATCAGTCAGAATGGTTCACATGTAAAAATGTTTAACTCTTCTACCAACAAAACCATCATAGTTCCTTATCACTGCAAAGATCTGAAAAAAGGATTGGAACAGGCAATACTAAAACAGGCTGGGCTAAAATAGCCTGACCGCCATGACAGGAGGCATTCTATGAATAAATTATTTTATCCGGCAGTTTTCCACGTTGCTGAAGAAGGTGGCTTTTGGGTCACATTTCCTGATCTTCCTGAATGTATGACGCAAGGTGATAACATGCAGGAAGCATATGAATATGCTGTGGATGCGCTGGGACTCGCTCTCACCAGTCGCGAACATGAAAAACAGCCGATCCCTGCTCCGACTGAAATCAGCCAGATTACGGTCAATACAAATGAATACTGCGCAATCATAGAATTCGATATGCTGGCATATAAGAAGCGCACCAACTCTAAAGCAGTCAAAAAAACCCTTAGTATTCCAGAGTGGCTCAATGAAGAAGCCATTGCCCTCGGTATTAACTTCTCGCAGGTATTGCAGGACGCATTGATGCAGAAAGTCGGTGCTAAACTTTAGCCCTATTTATATTTTGCACTATGATTATTGAGACCTCTGCCTTTTTAAAAAAACCTTATGAGACACGTGGGAGGGTCTGACCCTTAAATGCTCCAGTGGAGCATTTATCACGAGGGATTCGACTCTACGCTCCGCTCCGGTCGGCGCATTCCAAGGTCCACCGGACCTTGGAATGCGCCCCCCGACAACTTGATTAAAAGTCAAGTGCTCTGTTCAGTATGCGTGCGGTCTCACAGCTCTAAATGAGACATTTTTGAGACATCTTTCCTTTGCAATTTCAATCTTATTCATAATTACAGTCTTTCTTTGAAATAAATCTGGTTGTTTTTTCATGCTGAATATACAGATATATTATTTTACCTTGACGCTTTTCAGCTGCAGCCAGTAACCGGATTGCGTCCTGCCCCAGAGTCCGGAGCCGACCGTCTCGAAATCTGCCAGCACAAAGGTCTTTCCGTATCTGATCATCGCATAACCTTTCGCATTCCTGCATTTTTTGAGCATGGATTTCGGCAGATCTCTATAGGCAACCTTTTGCCCTGCCGGTGTCATGCGCAGGTAACACGCTTTGGTCATCCGATATGCTCGTCCCAATTCATAGCCGAGAATGCGCGCTTTAAATTTCTTCCACTTCGATTCATCCATCAGATATGCCGGACAATGCTTGCCATTGACATCAAAGTGCCGGATCACATGATCAATATCGATATCGTACTGCTTCATCTTTCTGCAGATCAGATTGATCGCGTTCTCGATCGTCGCCTCTGACGCTTTGAGCACACCATCTTTGACTGTATCGCACATCTCAATATTGAGCGTGTTGTTGTTTGTGGCAATGCCGTACAGTCTGCCGCCTCCAGTGCTCACATGATCGGTGTACAGCTTTCCGCCGACCGACCACGCGACGTAATCGTCCGAAACCGATTGCGTGATCGAGTCATCATCCACGAAATAATGTGCAGATGCTTTCACGATATGATTAT
>CALBJL010000107.1 GCA_937893485.1 uncultured bacterium
CATGCACACGCGGCCGACAATCGGTGCGCGTTTTCCGCGGATCAGCACCTCGCCCTTGTTCGAGAGACTTCTGGCATAGCCATCCCCGTAGCCGACCGGAATCGTCGCAATCCTGCGTTCTGACGGTGTCACATAGGTAGCCCCGTAGCTGATCCCATAGCCTGCCGGCAGGGTCTTTACATGGACGACGCGGCTCTTTAAGGACAGCACCGGATGCATATCCATACGCTCTAAATGTACTTCCTCCGAGGGATGTAAGCCATAGAGTGTGATGCCCGCACGCGCGATGTCGAGATTCGCCTCCGGCAGATCCAGAATACCCGCACTGTTGGAGCAATGCCGGATCGGAATGTGCACACCGCGCGCAGCCAGCAGCTCATTCATGTGCAAAAAGGCGGCTAACTGTTGTCCGGCAGATGTCTTATCCGTCTCATCCGCACGCGCGAAATGTGTGAAGATCCCTTCTATCACTATATGCGGCAGTGCCGCAATCTGTGCGATCGTATCCGCACTTTCTTCCGAGACAAGGAATCCGACGCGCCCCATGCCGGTATCCAGTTTGATATGGATATGTGCGGTCAGATCCAGCCGTTTTGCGACCTCTGACAGTTCTTCTGCCGACTCTAACGTAAAGATCGCAGGCGTGATCTGTGCCCGCAGCAGCGTCTCATACTGCTCCGGAAAGGCATAGCCCAGAATCAGAATCGGCTTTTTGATCCCCGCCGTGCGCAGCGCCAGTCCCTCCTCCACGGCTGCGACTGCATATCCGTATACATAGTCCAACGGTTCGAGCTCTCTGGCGATCGGGATCGCTCCGTGTCCGTAGCCGTCGGTCTTGATGACTGCCATCAGCTTTGTATGCGGATCAGTCAGACGATGCATCCGCTCCATGTTATACAAAACCGCATCCAGATCAATGTCCGCATGCACTCTCGGATAATTTTCCATTATTCCATACCCTCTTTTCTCAAAAATATCCCCGGCAGCGCCTCTAACAGCGTCGACGCTGTCAGGCTGTAGCGTCCGTATGTCTCTGCCGCCAGATCACCCGCCCGGCCGTGCATATATACGCCAAGCGGTGCCGCAAGCTCCGGCGCGGCTCCCTGTGCGATCAGCGCCGCGAGTACTCCGGTGAGCACATCGCCACTACCGCCGGTTGCCATGCCATTGTTGCCGGACAGATTCACATACGTCTGTCCGAAAGGCACGGCAGTCACCGTTCTGGCATCCTTCAACACACAGATCAGATTGTATGTGCGTGCAAATTCCTCCGCGCTCTCTACGATATGATCCTGTATATAAGAGACCGGCAGATCCTGCAATCTCGCCATCTCGCCCAGATGCGGCGTGACGATAAGATCCGTGTGCGGTCTGCGCAAAATATCGGTTTCCTCCGATATGATATTGAGTGCATCTGCATCCAAAACAAGCGGAACAGCCGCATTTTTAAGTACCGTCCGCACGATCCGGTGCGCCGCATCCGATGTGCCAAGCCCCGGTCCGCAGACGATCACATCCGCCCACCGCATCGCTGTCGTCAGTATTTCGGGCTCCGGTTTTTTCGCGTTATACGTTGTCAGTACCGCCTCCGGAAGTGTGCTCTGTATGATTGCGCGGTTTTCTTCGGGTGTCAGCACACGCACCAGCCCGCAGCCGCACAGATAGGCAGCCCTGGCACTAAAAACCGCTGCTCCCGCCATGTTGACACTGCCCGCAATCACCAGCACCTTTCCATAAGAGCCCTTATTTGTGCGCATCCGCCGCCCCGGAATCAGCCGCAGATCCTCGTCGGTCAACGCAGCCGCGAGCGGCTTGTGTCCACGCTCTGTATCCGAAAGAAAGCTATGATCGTCGATCCCTACACTGCGGCAGACGATCCGCCCGCAATAGCTCTGTCCAGGAAACAGCCGCATTCCCAGCTTTTCATACGAAAAGGTAACCGTGAGATCTGCCTGAAATGCCACGGCAAGCACCTGTCCGTCATCCGCATCGATACCACTCGGAATATCGACGGCGACCTTTTTCGCCCGCAGGCAGTTCAAGCGGTCAATCAACTGACCGTATACACCCTCGATCCTCCGTGACAGCCCGACTCCAAAGAGCGCGTCGATCACGATATCATAGTCATTCTCCCCGTGTGCGGTCTCCAGCCATGTATCGGCATCCATCGCAGCTACGCCATAGTTTTGCGCGATCTGAAGCTCTGTACGGTTTTCCGGTGTTGCCTTGGATCGGCTGCCCGCCAGCACAATCTGTACGGTATGACCCTTCAGGTACAGAAGTCTTGCCATAACCAGTCCGTCTGCGCCGTTATTTCCCGTACCGGCAGCGACCAGAATACGCGGCAGGCGGTTCAGCCCGTCGCGCTCTAATTCTTCCACAGCAGCCAGCGCTGCGCGTTCTATGAGCACGAGCGATGGCATCCCGAATACGTCCATCGTATTCGCATCATACTGTTTCATTTCTCCTTTTTTCACAAGGTACTTCAAAGCTGTCCACCTCTTTCCCTCAGGCTGCTGGAGCTGCATCGCTTGCTTTTTACGCATCAAAATTCTCTTTTTTCTGTTCTGCGGCTTCCCCGTCACACTTTCTGGTCACTGTACCGTCCGAAGCCTCACGCTTTTGCTGTCCGTTTTCTGCGGACTCCTGCGGCGGCTCTTTCTTTTTCGGCTTTTCGAACAGGATACTCAGGTCAATATCGTCATTGTCCAGATCAAAGACATCCATCATCTGTGCGCCAAAAATATCATGCATATAGGCATAGATCTGGCGGCTGTTGATCTCCCGGTTCTGCTTCCTGATAATATTTTTTTTCAAATCAATGCGCACCTGTGTGATCCAATCCGATACTTCCCTGATTTCAGCCACATTGATGCGCAATTTTTCATAACAATATTGTACGGTCAGCAGCATGAGTTCCTTATTGACGCGACCGATCTCCCGCGGGAGATCCAGCAGTTCATCCTCATAGCTTTCCAGTTTTTCATTGATCTCATCAATCAGGCGCTTATCCTCATCGAGCTTTTTAGAGCTGATCCGCCCCTCGTTTTCTACGTGCGTTCCCTCCATGTTTTCGACGATATTTCCCATCAGCTTAGACTTTAACTTCTTAAGGTCCTTGATGTCATTATGAAGCTGACCCTGATGTTTGAGCAGATCGTTCAGTCTCTGTTCACACTCCTCAATCTCTTCCGTCTTTCCCTTGAGCGCAAACAGCTTGTGCCATTTCTGATCCAGAGTACAGATCGGTATTCTCTTATTTCGCAAAAAAACGGAAAAATCCTTGTCTTCTGCCATTTAATACTCAACCCTCTTTTTCTTTTGTATGCTTGACTGTGTTGTAAGATAACTGCATCAGACTGTCCGACAAATGGACATTTTCTACAATAACATCCGCATCGAGCAGCTCCAGATCCACATGTGCAAAATTCCAGATTGCATGCACACCGAGCCCTGCCAGTTCATCCGCAATAGCGGCGGCCTCGGATTTCGGCATCGTCAGTGTTGCAATGTCCACCGGATGGTTTTTCACATAATCCGGTAGCTCTGATAACGGAAGAATCGGTATCCCCCTCACATTCTGCCCGATCAGCTCCGGATCCACATCAAACAACGCGCGGATCATAAAGCCGAGCTTTTCAAACTTGACATAGTTTGCGAGTGCCTGACCGAGATGCCCGGCTCCGATAATGATCACATCATGGGTCGTATTGAGTCCTAAGATCTTGCCGATCTCCTCATATAAGTATTTGACATTATAGCCATAGCCCTGTTGTCCAAAGCCTCCGAAATTATTCAGATCCTGTCTGATCTGGGACGCAGTAACATTCATCCGGCTGCTCAGATCATTGGATGAGATACGCTCAACCCCCGCATCCAGCAAATCACCGAGATAACGGTAATACCGCGGCATCCGCCGGATGACCGCCTGTGAAATCCCCTTTTCTTCCATCTCCTAATTTCCTCAACCTTTCAGATAATTTACTAAATTTTAGTATATTCCTTTGTTAAGAATCTGTCAATCTCACTGCAAAGCCTCGTCACTCGCCAGTGACTCCCAGTTTTCATACAGAGACTCCAACTGCTCATCAATCGCGGTCATCTGTGTATGCAGCTCCATCAGATGTGCGGAATTAGTCGCGATCGCCGGATCTGCCGCCTCTGTTTCAAGCTGTTCCCGCTGTGCCTCCAGCGCGGCGATCTGCTCCTCGGTTTTTTTCAGTTCATTTTGCTTTTTGCGGACGGCAGCCTGCTGTTTCTTCTGCTCCTGCCAGTC
The DNA here is from genome assembly GCA_937893485.1 of uncultured bacterium. Taxonomy (GTDB): domain Bacteria; phylum Bacillota; class Clostridia; order Lachnospirales; family Lachnospiraceae; genus W0P33-017. Next base: position 4,277 of record CALBJL010000107.1, read on the forward strand.
CATCTTTCCGGAGTCATCCGATCCGCCGGATATCGCAGACTGCGTCTGTCCATTCTGCCGCTCCGTCACATAGACACGTGTCAGCTCTGCCTGTTTTTCCAGATAATAATCATAATTTCCGATGTAGTTGACGATCGTTTTTCCGGTCAGATCCAGAATCCGCGTCGCCGTCTGATTGATAAAATAACGGTCATGCGACACGAAAAATACCGTGCCGGTATACTGGCTCAATGCCTGCTCTAAGATCTCCTTGGATACCATATCCAGATGGTTCGTCGGCTCGTCAAGAATCAGGAAATTCGCCTCCGAGAGCATCAGCTTTGCGAGTGAAAGCCTGCCGCGCTCGCCACCACTGAGATCTGCCACGCGCTTTGTGACTGTCTCCTCCCCGGTGAACAAAAATGCCGCGAGGACGCTGCGCACCTTTGTATTGTTCAGGTTCGGGTAGGCATCCTGTATCTCCTCAAACAGCGTCTTTTCTTCGCTGAGCAACTGCTGCTCCTGATCGTAATAGCCGATGTGCACATTCGCACCGAGCCGGACGATTCCGGCATCCGCCGCCAGCTTTCCGGTAATGATCTTTAACATCGTCGTCTTACCGGTTCCGTTGTCACCGATCAGCGCCACGCGCTCACCGCGCTTGATCTCGAGATCAATACCCGAAAATAGCTCATTTCCCGGAAATGCCTTCGTCAGACCCTCGACAGACAGCACATCCTTACCGCTTGTGATATTCGGCTCTAACGTAATGTGCATATCCGCCTGTTCCTCGACCGGCTTTTCCAAAAGCTCGATCTTTTCCAATGCCTTTTCACGGCTCTCCGCACGTTTGATCGACTTTTCCCGGTTAAAGGACTTTAACTTTGCGATCACTTCTTCCTGATGGGCAATCTCGCGCTGCTGGTTTAAGTACTGCTTCATCTGCGCTTCACGGATCTGCGCCTTTTTTTTACTGTACTGCGAATAATTTCCTGCATATACGTGTGCCTGATGCAGGAAAACTTCCACAACCTTTGTCACGATGCGATCCAGAAAGTACCGGTCATGCGATACGAGTATGACTGCACCCTTATAGCCCTTTAAAAATCCCTCAAGCCATGTGATGCTCGAAAGATCCAGATGGTTTGTCGGCTCATCCAAAAGCAGGATATCCGGCTTGCGCACAAGTAGCTTTGCAAGCGACACCCGCGTCTTCTGTCCTCCGGAGAGTTCCCCCAGCTTCCGGTCGAACATATCCTCCGAAAATCCGAGCCCGCGCAGGATTCCGCTCACTTCACTCTTGTAATAATATCCGCCCTTTGCCTCAAATTCCTGCAAAAACGTATGGTAATGCTCCATCAGCGTATCGAGCTCACTGCCCGATACATGCTTCATTTGTTCCTCAAAGGAACGGATCTGCGCCTCCATCTCTATAATATCGGACTTTGCACGGAGTACCTCCTCGTAGATCGTACAGTCGGCAGATACCTCCTGATACTGTGCCAGATACCCGATGCTCGTATTTTTGGCGATCGTCACTTCACCCTCATCGGCAGACAACTCCCCGATCAGGATCTTTAAGAGCGTAGACTTTCCGGCTCCGTTGATGCCGACGATCGCAGCCTTTTCATCTTCCTCGATATGGAACGAGACTTTTTTTAAGATTTCTTCTGTTCCAAATGCTTTTGAAACATTTTGACAGGATAAAATCATCGTTCGATTCCCCTTATATCATATACTAAATACCGTTTCCTGACCTCATACAGCAAACGGCTCATCCTATGCGTAATAGGACTCCAATGTCTTTCGGATCTCCTTGATGAAATCGCCGCTGTTTAACACAACCGGATCAGGCAGCTCTGTGATCAGTGCCAGATCCTTTGTCATTTTTCCGGACTCGATCGTATCGATACAAGCCTTTTCAAGACGGTCTGCAAAGGTCATCAGCTCCGGAAGCTGATCGAGCTCTCCGCGCTTTCTGATTGCTCCTGACCATGCGAAAATCGTAGCGACAGAGTTTGTGGAAGTCTCCTCCCCTGCCAGATGCTTGTAGTAGTGGCGCTGTACGGTTCCGTGTGCTGCCTCATACTCATAAATGCCTGCGGGTGAAACAAGTACGGAGGTCATCATCGCGAGTGAACCGCACGCAGACGAGATCATATCGCTCATCACATCTCCGTCGTAGTTTTTACATGCCCAGATAAATCCACCCTCTGATTTCATGACACGCGCAACCGCATCGTCGATCAGGGTGTAGAAATATGTAATACCGGCAGCCTCAAACTTCTCCTTGTACTCACGGTCAAAAATCTCCTGAAAAATATCCTTAAACGTGTGATCGTATTTTTTAGAGATTGTATCCTTTGTCGCAAACCACAGATCC
>CALBJL010000108.1 GCA_937893485.1 uncultured bacterium
GAGCTGGTGAAGCGCCTGTTTGAGTCTGAGGTGGCAGAGGTCAAGGATGGTATCGTAGAGATCAAGAGTATCGCAAGAGAGGCGGGCAGCCGTACAAAGATCGCGGTATATTCCAACGATCCGGATGTCGATGCAGTTGGCGCATGTGTCGGTATGAACGGTGCCAGAGTCAACGCAATCGTCAATGAGCTGCGCGGCGAGAAGATCGATATTATCAACTGGAATGAAAATCCTGCAATGCTGATCGAAAATGCATTAAGTCCTGCAAAAGTTATTTCTGTCATTGCAGATGCAGAGGAAAAGAGTGCGAAGGTCGTAGTTCCCGACTATCAGCTCTCACTTGCGATCGGCAAGGAAGGACAGAACGCGCGTCTGGCAGCCAGACTCACTGGATTCAAGATCGATATCAAATCCGAGACACAGGCACGCGAAGCCGGTGACTTTATGGATTATGAGAATGATTATGAAGACGAAGAGTATTACGAGGATGAGGAATACTACGACGAGGACGGCGAGTATGCCGACGAGGAATATGCGGACGACTACGAGGATGGTGAGTATGTAGAAGAAGGCGATGCTGACGCGGAATATGCAGAAGGTGAATATGCCGGCGAAGAATAAAAAGATTCCGATGAGGCAGTGCGTAGGCTGCGGCGCGATGAATGAAAAACGGCTGATGTACCGCGTGATCAAAACGCAGGACGGTGAGCTGCTGTTAGATAAGACCGGACGCAAAAACGGCCGAGGTGCATATGTATGCCCGAATACGGAATGTCTGCAGCAGGCGATCCGCTCTAAGGGGCTGGAGCGTTCCTTTAAAATGCAGATACCGAGGGAAGTCTACGACGCTTTACAAAAGGAGATGGAAACGCAGTGATGCAGGATCAGACGATGAAAATGAGACCGGACAGGGTGCTGTCCATGCTGGGAATTGCTGCAAAGGCAGGGAAAATCGTGAGTGGCGAGTTCGCGACAGAAAATGCGGTCAAGTCAGCAAACGCATATCTGGTAGTGCTCGCAACGGATGCATCGGCAAATACTGCGAAGAAGTTTCGTGATATGACCAGCTTTTACGAGGTGCCAATCATTGCATACGGTACCAAAGAGACGCTGGGAGGCTGTATCGGCAAGGATTACCGCTCGTCACTTGCTGTGACGGATGAGAAACTTGCTGAGGCGGTGAAAAAAAAGTTGCAGGCCCGGACAGAGGCATCAGACGCTGTACGGACTGAGAGAATATGATACACGGAGGTAGTTAGTTTATGGCAAAACGAGTATATGAACTTGCAAAGGAGATCGGTGTGGATAACAACTCACTGATAGAATTCCTGAAAAATAATGATATTGCGGTCAAAAGTCATATGAGTAATCTGGATGACGATGTGATCGCAAAGGTAAAGAGTGATTTTAAAAAGCCCGCAGTGAAGGCTGCTCCGGAGCACAAAGCACCCACTGAAGAAGAAAAGGCGCCGGAACGCCCGAAAAAGAAGGCGAGTATCACAGCGGTATTCAATCCGCAGAACAGTAAAAACATGAAGGACCGTAAGCCTGCGCAGAAGCGCCCTGCCCGTCCGGCGGGAGAGAGACCTGCGCGTCCTGCCCGTCCGGCAGGCGAACGTCCGGTACGTCCGGCAGGTGAAAGACCCGCACGCCCGGCAGGCGAGAGACCTGCGCGTCCCGCAGGCGAACGTCCGGTGCGTCCAACAGGTGAAAAAACCGCACGCCCGGCAGGCGAGAGACCCGCACGTTCTGCTGCTGAGCAGCCGCGTCCGAGCGGCGACCGCATGATGGGCGAGCGTCCGACCCTGCGTCTGACCGGGGAGCGCGTAAATGTAGAGCGCCCGAGCCGTCCGTCAGGTGATCGTCCCGCGCGTTCTGCCCGTGGAAATGACAACCGTCCAAACAGAGGTGATGGCAATGAGAAAAATGAGAGAATGGATCGCCGTGACCGCAAAGATAACCAGAATTATCGCGGTGGTTCCGATTTTAATAAAGGTGATAGAGGTAACAATCGATTCGGTGGCAATCGCCAGGAAAAATCTGGCGGACAGCGATTCGACCGCGAATTAAACAAGTTTAACAAGGATTCTGCAAAGGCTGCACCTGATGAAGTGCGCACAAAGGAGAGCCGTGATAATAATCGCAAGAAAAATGGTAATAACAATAATAATGCGAAGAAAGATTACGATAAGCTCGGCAGCAAGAAGCAGGAGCGTTTTGTAAATCTGGAGAAACAGACCGGACACAAGAAGCGCAACGCAGTTCCCCAGCAGCCCGCTGCAAAGGAAGACGATACGATCAAGCAGATCACGCTGCCTGAACATATGACGATCAAGGAGCTGGCTGACCGTATGAAGGTGCAGGCATCCGTGCTGATCAAAAAGCTGTTCTTAAAAGGACAGATGGTGACAGTCAATAACGATATCAGCTATGAGGAAGCAGAGGAGATCGCTTTAGAGTTCAACTTTATCGCAGAGCCGGAAGAAAAGGTAGATGTCATCGCCGAGCTGCTCAAGGAGGACGATGAGGATGAAGCTATGATGGTATTGCGTCCGCCGGTTGTCTGTGTCATGGGTCATGTCGATCACGGTAAAACATCCCTGCTCGATGCGATCCGCCATACAAAGTTGACAGACAAAGAAGCAGGCGGTATCACACAGGCGATTGGTGCTTATATCGTGACTGCAAACGGTCAGAAAATCACATTTTTAGATACACCGGGGCATGAGGCATTCACGGCTATGCGTATGCGTGGTGCCAATTCGACCGATATTGCGATTTTAGTTGTAGCTGCGGACGACGGCGTGATGCCGCAGACCGTAGAGGCGATTAACCATGCAAAGGCAGCCGGTGTCGAGATCATCGTAGCTGTCAATAAGATCGATAAACCAGCAGCAAATATCGATAAGGTAAAACAGGAGTTATCTGAGTATGAGCTGATCCCTGAGGATTGGGGCGGCAGCACGATCTTCTGTCCGGTATCCGCACATACCAAGGAAGGTATCGATAACTTACTGGATATGATCCTTTTGACCGCAGAGGTATTGGAGCTCAAGGCAAATCCGAAGCGGAATGCAAGAGGTCTTGTTATCGAGGCACAGCTTGATAAGGGACGCGGAGCTGTCGCAACCGTTCTTGTACAGAAGGGAACGTTAAAGGTTGGTCAGCCGATCGCCTGTGGTAGCAGCTACGGAAAAGTGCGTGCGATGATCGACGACAACGGCAGACGGGTCAAAGAGGCAGGACCGTCTACTCCGGTAGAGATCCTCGGACTGAACAATGTTCCGGATGCCGGTGAGACATTTGTCGCTATGGAATCAGAAAAAGAGGCAAAGGCATTTGCCGAGACTTATATTTCCGAGAGTAAGAACAAGCTGATCGAGGAGACAAAGGCAAAGATGTCACTCGACGATCTGTTCTCACAGATCCAGTCCGGAAATGTCAAGGAATTAAATATCATCGTAAAGGCAGATGTACAGGGATCAGTAGAGGCAGTCAAGCAGTCACTCGTGAAGCTGTCGAACGAGGAAGTAGTCGTAAAAGTCATCCATGGCGGTGTCGGAGCAATCAACGAGTCCGATGTCATCCTTGCATCCGCATCCAATGCGATCATTATCGGATTCAATGTCAGACCCGACCCGATGGCAAAGGCGACCGCAGACCGCGAGGGCGTAGATGTCCGTCTGTACAAGGTAATTTACAATGCGATCGAGGATGTAGAGGCTGCGATGAAGGGTATGTTAGACCCGATCTTCGAGGAGAAGATCATCGGCCATGCGGAAGTACGTCAGATCTTCAAGGCATCCGGAGTCGGAAATATCGCCGGTTCCTATGTGCTTGACGGTGTTTTTGAGCGCGGCTGCAAAGTGCGCGTGACACGTGAGGGTGAGCAGATCTTCGAGGGCGATCTGGCTTCGCTGAAGCGTTTCAAGGATGATGTCAAAGAGGTTAAGACCGGTTATGAATGCGGTCTGGTACTGGATGGATTTAACGATATTCAGGAGCTGGATATCATCGAAGCATATAAGATGGTGGAGGTACCTCGCTAATTATGAGAAAAAACAGTATCAAAAATACGAGAATCAACGAGGAAGTGCATCGTGAACTCTCGAATATTATACGCGGTGAGATCAAAGATCCCCGCATCCACCCCATGACAAGCGTCGTGGCGGTGGAGGTGGCGCCGGATCTCAAGACCTGCAAGGCATATATCAGT
>CALBJL010000109.1 GCA_937893485.1 uncultured bacterium
GGATGGCGATTACGGCGTGATGATCGCGATGGTCAACGGCAAGATCAAGCGTGTGCCGTTAGAGGATGTGGCAGGAAAGCTCAAGGTCGTAGATCCTGAGTCACAGATTATCAAGCAGGCAAAATATGTAGGAATCAGTTTTGGTGATTAGTTATGGCTTATACGGCGTTATACCGAAAGTTCCGTCCGAATGAATTTGAGGATGTCAAAGGGCAGGAGCACATCGTAACGACACTGAAAAATCAGATAAAAGCAGATCGGATCGGACATGCGTATCTCTTTTGCGGTACGCGCGGAACCGGAAAGACGACGGTGGCAAAGATATTTGCGAAAGCCGTGAATTGTGAACACCCGGTAGACGGCAGCCCCTGCGGGACTTGTGCTTCCTGCAGGGCTATCGCTGCCGGGAGTTCTATGAATGTCATAGAGATCGATGCGGCATCCAACAACGGTGTGGACAACATCCGTGAGATCCGCGAGGAAGTCAATTATTCCCCGACGGAGGGTCGGTTCAAGGTCTACATCATCGATGAGGTGCATATGCTCTCCATAGGAGCGTTTAATGCGCTGCTCAAGACGTTGGAGGAGCCGCCTTCCTATGTCATTTTCATTCTGGCAACGACGGAGGCGCACAAAATACCGATTACGATTCTTTCGAGATGCCAGCGCTATGATTTCCGGCGTATTTCGATAGATACGATCGCAGACCGGTTAAACGATCTGATTGCGCGGGAAGGTGTCGAGGCGGAGGAAAAGGCGATCCGCTACGTCGCAAAGGCGGCAGACGGATCGATGCGAGACGCACTCAGTCTGCTCGATCAGTGTATCGCCTTTTATCTTGGTCAGAAGCTGACCTATGATCATGTGCTGGAAGTGCTCGGTGCAGTCGATACGGAGGTTTTTTCCGCATTGCTGCGAAAATTGTTGAAAAAAGATATTTCCGGCTGTATTGCCCAACTGGAGGAGCTGGTCATACAGGGCAGGGAATTGGGACAGTTTGTGATAGATTTCACATGGTATCTGCGTAATCTGCTGCTCATGCAGAGTGCAGACGATATGGAGGAAGTGCTGGACATGTCCAGCGAAAACCTCAAGCTGTTAAAGGAAGAAGCACAGATGGTCAAGCCGGAAGTGCTGGTGCGCTATATACAGGTGTGTTCTGCGCTGTCGAACCAGATCCGTTATTCGACACAAAAGCGGATTCTGATCGAGATAGCGATGATCAAGCTCTGCCGTCCGGCGATGGAGCAGGATCTGTCCAGCGTGCTGCAGCGGCTGGATGATCTGGAAAAGCGGCTGGAACAGGGTGTTTATGTAGAGGCAGCTCCGACAGCGCATCCGGCGGGAGGCTCCTCCGGTGCAGAACCCGCGCAGACAGCGGTCAGAAAGCGCCCCGAACTGCCGAAAGCAGTATCCGAGGACATCCGGCAGCTCGTGAAAAACTGGAATCTGGTACTCGGAGATCTGGGCGGGCTTGCCCGCAATTACTTAAAACAGGCGCATCTGTCAGTCGAGGGTGAGAATACATTGCTCATTGTCCACGATGATCCGGTTGCGGTCGCGTGTCTGAATGAGGAAGAACGGCTTGCCGAGATCCGGCAGGCGATCGAAAAAAATACAGGAAAACAAGTCGATATCCATATTACTGCGAATGAGAGTGGACAGCCCTTTGGGGATGTCTATGCGAATCTTGAGGATCTCATACAGATGGATATTGTTGTAGAAGAAGATGATTAGATAGATTTTGATAGAGAACATCGTATAAAAGGAGGATTTTGAAATGGCAAAAAGAGGAGGATTTCCCGGAGGAATGCCCGGAAACATGAATAATCTGATGAAGCAGGCACAGAAGATGCAGCGTCAGATGGAGGAGGCGAGCAAGGAGATCGAGGAAAAGGAGATCACAGCGGCAGCAGGCGGCGGTGTCGTAGAAGTGACCGTTTCCGGTAAAAAAGAAGTGACAAAGATCAAGATCGATCCCGAAGCAGTTGATCCGGATGATGTAGAGATGCTCGAGGATCTGATTATGGCAGCTACGAATGAAGCGCTGCGCCAGATGGATGACTATTCACAGCAGTCCATGTCCAAGATCACCGGAGGTATCGGCGGCATGGGAGGCTTAGGCGGACTGCCTTTCTAATGCGGTTTGAGTGCAATTAGGAAAGGACGATTCGATACATGGATTATTACAGTAAACAGATCAACCAACTGGTAGAAGCGCTCTCGATGCTTCCCGGTATCGGCTCAAAGACCGCACAGCGTCTGGCATTCCACATATTGAACATGCCAAAAGAGGATGCAAACCGTCTGGCGGATGCGATCACACAGGCGCGGGAGAATGTCAGATATTGTAAACAGTGCTTTACGTTGACTGACGAGGAGCTGTGTCCGATCTGTAAGGATGAAAAGCGCAACCATAAAGTGATTATGGTTGTAGAAAACACCAGAGATCTCGCAGCATATGAAAAAACCGGAAAATTTGAGGGTGTGTATCATGTGCTGCACGGTGCGATCTCGCCGATGCTCGGGATCGGGCCGGGAGACATCCGGCTGAAGGAGCTGATGCAGCGGCTTCAGGGCGATGTTGAGGAGGTCATTATTGCGACCAATTCTTCCCTTGAGGGAGAGACGACCGCAATGTATATCAGCAAGCTCATCAAGCCGACAGGAATCAAGGTGACACGGATCGCCAGCGGTGTACCGGTCGGAGGCGATCTCGAATATATTGATGAAGTGACACTTTTGCGTGCACTTGAGGGTCGAACGGAATTGTAAGATAAAAACAAAAAGAGGCGTTTGCCGGCAATAGGGTCTTTTTGATGATATTGTCACAAACGCCGCTTTTTTTGTGCGCGTCTACACTGTTCGGCAAATTTTGCATATGTTCCGTGATAAGGTAAGGGCAAAGTAAAAGAAGGGGGCATATGTTTATGGATAACAGTATGACAGATCGCAATGCAAAAGAGGACAAGCACAAACGCCAGTTACCAAAGAATATCAGACAGATCGGCAATGTACAGGGATCAGTGCGTATCTATATGGAAGATTATGTCTACACCTATCTGCACGGAAACGGCAGGAGCGGCTGGGCACACCGCGGCAGTATTTTTGTCGGCACGCGCTGGCAGGAAAACGGACAGAAATATCTGTTTGTGAGTGGTCTTGTACATATTCCGGATGAATATTTCAAGGACGGAATGCCGGAATTTTCGGACATGATGTGGGGTGGAGTCTATCAGGACATCAAATGCTACTACGATCAGGTGGAGATCCTCGGCTGGGGCATGGATGTAGCCGGAGACTGCGCAAAGCTGACGGGAAATCTCGAACAGGTTCACAGAAAGGCATTTCAGGGACAGGAAAAATTTGCATTTTTGCTGGATTCGCTCGAAAAAGAGGAAGCATTTTACATTTATGAGAAAAATATGCTCCGCAGGCGCGACGGATATTATGTTTATTATGAGAAAAATCCCCAGATGCGAGACTATATGATGCAGGGCAGGGAGGAAGAAGCGCCCCAGCCGGAGGTCGACCCGCAGCGGGCAGTCGTGACGAGTTATCGGGAGATCACATCGAAAAACAGCCGGAAGGGCGGCAAAATTTTCCAGACATTTGTGTATGCCTCCTGTCTGGCATTGCTGGTCGCAGTCACGGCAATGGGCGTGAATATGATGAGCAGCGCAGGCAAAATCGAGCGTCTGGAGGAGGCAGTATCATTTTTAGAGGCAGCTCCGGCGGATGTAGAAGAAGATCAGGCAGAAGCTCCGGTTGACAATTCGATTGGAACGCCGGACGGCATTCAGGATGCAGCCGAGCGTGGAGATCAGGCGGAGAGCCCGACCGAAGAACCGGCAGCAGAAGATACGATGCAGCAGCCGAATCCGCAGATCCAGATTGAATCGGATCAGACGCAGCAGGCATTGATCGGTGATACACAGGATCAGCAGGCAGCGGATACACAGGACGCACAGGCTGATCCGGCAACAGAAGAATCGACGCAGCCGGATCAGACGGATGAGCAGGAATCTGAGCCACAGATTGAGGATGCGGCGGACGAGGAGGAGACACCGGCATTTGCCGAGCAGGATTATTATATTGTGTCGCGGGGAGAGAGTCTGCTTGGAATCAGCAAGAAGCTGTATGGCAAGGATTACACGAAGCAGTTATGTGAACGCAATGGACTCGAGGACGAGAATAAGATATATGCCGGACAGAAACTTTTATTATTGGATAAATAGTGCTATAATGAAAAAACATCTTGATTTTGAATGGGAAAGAGAGAAAACCTTATGGCTAAGATACAAAAGCATAACCTTCATACCGTAGAGGTAGACCATGAAGCGTTAGATAAAAAGATCAGGGTACACCGCCGGAAAGTGGCGGCGGTTGTGCTGGTTGTACTGATCCTGATCGGCATTGCGGCAGTTGTGACCTATATTTATTATCAGAATAAGGTTTACAGCGACTATGAGGTCATTTCATCCGTGGAGCGGAATGATACGAGCGCATCCGAATATACAGAGTTTCAGGGCAAGCTGCTCCGGTACACCAATGACGGAGCAGTCTACACAGATGCATCCGGCGCGCTGATCTGGAACCAGACCTATGAGATGGATCATCCGATGGTCGAGACCAGAGGCAATTATGTGGCGATCTATGAGCTGGGCGGCACACAGGTCTATATTCTGGATACGGTCAATCTGCAGGGCAGCATCCATACAACCATGCCGGTGCAGAAGGTCAGCATCGCTTCGCAGGGAACCGTCGCGATTTTGATGGAAAATGACGGTACGAGCTATTTGCAGTTGTACGACAAGAGCGGAGACCAGCTCGCCGCGGGAGAGCTGCATGTACAGAACAGCGGATATCCGTTAGATCTGGCATTATCTGAAAATGGCGAAAAAATGGCAGTATCCATGCTGGATATCCACGGCGGCACGGTAAAGACAGTCGTTGCGTTCTACAATTTCGGCGCAGTCGGACAGAATGCGATCGATAAAATTGTTAGTTCCTATAAATATGAGGATGTCGTGATCCCGCAGATCCGTTATCTCGCACAGGATACGATGGTAGCGTTTGGTGACAACAAGGTGATTCTCTTTACCGGGGCGCAGAAGCCCGTAGAGAGCAAGGTGATTGAGTTAAAGGATGAGGTAAAGAGCATTTTTTACAACGAAAATCAGTTTGGGCTCGTATATGATGGGGAAAAGGGCAGCTCGAACCGGCTGGAGATCTACCAGCTTTCCGGAGAGAAGCGGCAGGAACTCAATTTTGATATAGACGACAAAAAAGTCGAGATACTGGACAACGGCGAACTGTGCATACAGGGCGAGGATAGCTGCGAAATCTATAACGCAAAGGGCATCTGCAAGTTCAAGTATCAGTTCAAGGAGTATTTATATAAGGTATTATCCGGAAATATGCAGACGGATTATACATTTATATTAGAAGGAGAGACACAGAAGGTAAAATTGAAATGATAGAAATCAGTAAAAACGTCTTAATCATCGGTGCAGCTATCTGGCTGTTTGCGTGCGCGCTGCGCGGATACTATATCGGATTTCTCAGAGAATTGTATGCGATCGCACAGATCGCACTGGCGCTTGTCTGTCTGTGGGCGGCGATGAAGCATTTTGCGATTTTTCAGGGAGGCATCCCTACATTCGGCGGATTTTTAGTAATCATGTTTGTGCTGCGCTGGATCGGCAAGCTGCTCGATATCGTCAATCATATTCCAATATTAGGCGGCATGAACCGCACGCTGGGCGTACTGATCGGATTCTTTAAAGGGCTGGTTATCCTCGGACTGGTGTATAGCTGGCTGGGCAGCAGTATAAAATTTTAAAAAAATTGAAAAAGAGTGTTGACAACAGCCGCTGTGGATGATAAGATAAACAAGCTGTCGCAAACGACATGAGAAAAAAGTCGAAAGCGTCCAGCAAAAATAAATTAAAAAAGTTCTTGACAGACAATGAAAACTTTGGTATAATA
>CALBJL010000110.1 GCA_937893485.1 uncultured bacterium
ATCCTGATATTGGAAGCTCCCTCCTCAAAATATTCCTTTGTCTGCAATTTAACGGTCAGACCCTGAAACTCGAGCGTCACCGGATCAAGTGTCAGCACGCGGGTCCTGCCCTCCTGTGAAAAATGCGCGTGTGTCGGGCACAGGCACAGATCGACTTCCTCTCCGTGGTAGCACAGCTTGGCGCTGCGGACGGTGCCCTCTCCGGCATAGTGTGTGAAATAGCCCGCACGGTATTTTTCCTGAATTAAGAACGGATAAGAGGCATCCTGCACATGCCTGGTGCCGATACCTACCGGCCACTCGAGCTTGGCTGCATACGGACGCAGATCGACGATCGCGCCGCCCTGATCCATATTCACACAGGCACGCATATACGGATCGCAGTACCAGAACAGCTGCTTATCTGAGCCGTATAAAATATCGCGCCACAGTGCACACTCAGGCTCTGTATAGCGTTTTTCCTCTGTCACGCCCTTTTTCTGTCTGTAGTAATCGGCAAACTCTGACATTGTCATATCGATCAGCTTGCCCTCTTTTTTCAACTGTCCATAGTAAGCACAGCCGTCGGTATAAGATTTGAGCAGCAGCTCATAGGGCTGCTCCCAGCGTCCCATCTTATTCATCCAGCCGGGTCCGACAAACATCATGTTATAGGCATAACCGTTGTTGTATTTTTCCAGATCGCGGTACTGGTCTATCAGGTTGTACAGATACGGATACTCCCATGTCTTTGTGTCGTAGATCATGCCGCGCAGTACGTTCTGCGGATGTGTACCGAAGTTCGATCCGTTTCCGTCGTAGCACGCGATCAGGTCGCGGGAAAGATGCGGGATCGCAACGATACCGGAATCCTCCGCCTCATTTGCCGCAGGTGCATGTGTATTCTGCTTGGACGGAATCCACGGAGCCCACGGACCGCCGTCGAACAGCGTATACCATGAATTGTTACATGTATGGTATGCCTTCGGGCCTTCCTCCCAGCAGGTAGCAACCGCACATTTCACACTCGGATAAGTCGCTTTCACATAGTTGATGAGATCTGCATCCATGTAGTAGGAGCCGGTCGATTCCGGATAGAAACCAAACCGCTCATAGAACTTTCCGAATACATCATCCACGATCGCCTTCTTGTCCTCCATCGAGAACATCCAGATACAGAAATCCTTTGTCTTGTATTTTTCACGGAACTGCTCACACGGCAGACCGAGCAGTGACAGCGCGATCTCATCCCCGTAGGTATCATGGTCGTGCTTGGCGAGCTCTACTGCCTCGTCGTTAAACAGTGCGGCATAAGTCATCTGGATCGTGACCTTCAATCCGTTCTCGTGCGCCAGACGCTGCTGTGTCTTGAAAATATCCAGAGATTCAGTAATCAGCGCCTTATCTCCGATATCCTCCTCTTTTCCCTGTCCGGTGACTGTCGCTGAATACTCCGGCACCATCTCCGGTCTATGGATGACGTTTAAAATCATTGGTTCCATTCGTAAATGCCCCTCCTTCTCATTACTTCAATCATTTGTCGCTCTGATTGATCGTTGTTCGTTTGATAATTGTTGATCGTTGTTCCTTGCTTTCAGGTACTCATTTTGATACTCTGTTCCACCCTGCTCCACCACTTTTGCGCAATCGGTTGTTCATATGGCTATATTAGCACGGCTGATGACTTCTGTCAACGTATTTTTCGTTACGTTGTGGATTCCTTTAAGACTACTTCATATGGAAGCAGCGTTTTCGCCGGTACATGCCCGCCCTCGATGAGATCAAGCAGCGTGCGGCACGCCGCCATTCCAAGCTCCTTCGCATTGAACGCGAGCGCCGTGATTGCAGGGACATAATTTTCTAACAGCAGACCGTTATAAAACGAGGCGATCTTCATCTGCTGCGGCACGCCGACACCGAGTTCACGCAGCGATTTGAGCACATGATTGGCAGTCGCATCATCCATGCACAGGATTGCGTCTACCTGCGGTGCCAGCTCCCGCACCGCCTTGTCGATCAGCACCGGATCGGACAAGCCGAGCCGCACGAGCGCGTGGTCGGGCTGTCTGTTCAGTTGCGCAAATGCCTGCAGGTAGCCGTTGTAGCGCTGCTTTGTGACCATGTGCGCCTCATCACCCCCGATCAGCGCCAGACGCTGCAGCCCCTTGAGCAGCAGCACGCCGGTCAGCTCCTGACACGCGCTCTGGTGATTGTGGTCAACCTGTATAACACCCGCATAATCACTGCTGCCGATCGTCACAAACGGCACTCTTTTTTCCTGCAAAAATTCGACCTGTGCGTCCTTGACATAGGAACACATCAGGATCACGCCATCCACCTTGCGGTTTGCGATCACGCGCTCAAGCGAGGAAATATCGTGGTTATCGCAGATGCACAGCAGCACATCATAGTCTGCCGCACCGCTGATCTTTTCGATCCCGAACAGGCAGTCCTGAAAAAACGACAGATCCGACATTCCATAGTGCTCCGGCAGCACCACGCACAGGTTGTAGGTTTTCGACTGCGCCAGCCCCTTTGCGATCACGCTCGGCTGGTAGTCATGCTCGCTGATGTATTCCATCACACGCGCCCTCGTGGCTTCTCCGATGCGCCCTTTGCCTGAAATCGCGCGCGAAACCGTCGTTTTTGACACGCCGAGCGCATCTGCCACATCCGCGATCGTTATATTTTTTTTCAGATTTTTTTCGTCTGTTTTCTTCTCGTCTGCTCCCATGTATTCCTCCATTTTTGCGCAAATTCCAGCGCAACATGCGCAACTTTTCCTCTATCATGCCATGAAATGAAAGAAAAATCAAGCTGTCTTTTCGAGTTTTCTCTGCACAATCGCATATACGACAAAGATCGCGCCGCCCGTAAAGATCCACGAAGCGACATACACATCCATGAGCATCTCATAGGTCGGAAAACGTCGAAATACCGTGACCATCCACACCAGACGAAAGACAACGGTTCCGATAACCGTGATGATCGAGGGTGCCAATGATCTGCCCATGCCGCGCAGCGCCGCACTCTCCACCTCATAAGTCGCGCACAGTCCCTCCAATGAACACACATGATGCATGCGGATGATTCCATAGGCAGCCACCGCGCTGCTGGTCGTATAGATGCTGACAAAAAAGTCGTCCCAGACCATAAAAACCACACACAGAATCTCGGTAAATATCATGCCGAACAACATACATTCCCAGAACACCCGCCTGCACCGCTTCAGATTTTTCGCACCGTAGTTCTGGCTCGTAAAGGTGACTGCCGCCTGCGCAAACGCCGCCGCAATATCATAGGTAAAATATTCAAAATTCAATGCCAGTGAAGATCCGGCGATCGCATTTTCCCCAAAGGAGTTGATGCCGCTCTGGATAAACACGTTGGAAACCGAAAAAATTGCTCCCTGAATGCCCGCCGGAACACCTATCATCAGCACATTTTTCAGCTCGTCCCATCGAATCCGCAGATCGCGGAAACGGAACTTAAATTCATCATTTCTGCGATAGAGATGCAGCACCGTGAGGGACGCACTCAGTATATTGGAAATAAAGGTCGCGATCGCAACTCCCGCCACGCCCAGCTGAAAGCAGATCACCAGCACCAGATTCAGGATCACGTTGACGATTCCCGACAACAGCAGATAGTACATCGGTCTTCTGGAATCCCCGTAGCTTCGCAGGATCGCCGATCCGAAATTGTAAACGAGCATAAACGGGATGCTGAGGAAATAGATCCGGATATACAGCAGCGCCATATTGAGCACACTCTCCGGTGTGCCGGACACCTCCAGAATCACGCGCGCCGACAGCATGCCGAGCAGCATGAGCACCAGCCCCAGCAGTATGCCAAACGCCATGATCGTGTGCAGCACACCGTGGATCTGCTCACGCTTTTTCTGTCCGATCAGATTTGCCACGACCGCATTCGGCCCAACGGACAGACCAACGATCAGATTTACAAAAATACCTACGAGCGCGACACAGCTTCCTACCGCCGCCAATGCCTGATCGCCCGCAAACCGCCCGACGACCGCCACATCCGCCGAGTTAAATAACTGCTGTAAAATACTGCTGCACGCCAGCGGAATCGCAAAGACGATCAGCTTTCCCGCGATCCCTCCATGTAACATATCCATTTCTCTTGTCTGCTTCATGTTATCTTCATCCACCTTTGTATGACATTTTTTGCAAATCCAGTATAATCACTTCTGTTTGAAAAGTCCATTTAAAAAATGGATTCTTCATGCTGCGCACGGATCATTGAGTTGTCCGAAAATATACCATTCAGCAGATACTTGTTAAATATGCACAAAAATTTTTTCTCATTTTTTGTCAAATATGTTGTTTTCTTTGCTTGATTTTTCTTTTTTAAAGTGATAAAACTACTGATAACAAATAAATCAACTACAAAAGCAACGAATGGGATACGTTGGTGCAGGCAAAACATCTCACAGAGAGCCGTCAGTCGGTGCGAGACGGCAGATGCTCCTGACCGACATCACCCACGAGCTTCACGCTGAATCCAGTAGGCGCCGACGTTCGCTCCACGTTATCAGAGCGACTGTTCATTGACAGTATAGAGCGGCTGTGTAAATCACAGCAACACAGAGTGGTATCGCGGAAAATTCCGTCTCTGTAGTTCATTTGAACTGCAGGGGCGTTTTTTATATACATCAATTCAGAACCAAGGCAATTTACACCAAAATTATGAGCCAAGCGTGCTTGAGCGAGTAAATTTTTGTGGAAATTTCTTTGGTGAGAACCAAATACGAGCAAAAGGAAAGCTGCGCAGCAGCGATTTTGCGAGTTGGTTCTGAATTGAATCAAAACATATCAAACTTAAGAAAAGAGGCTGGATTATGAATGGAATCTTAATGATGGTCATCGCTCTGGTTGTATTGGGAGGCGCTTACCTCCTCTACGGACGATACCTTCAAAACAAATGGGGAATTGACCCGAAAGCAAAAACACCTGCTTATGAAATGGAAGACGGTGTAGACTATGTACCTGCCGATACCAACGTCGTATTCGGTCACCAGTTCGCGTCGATCGCAGGCGCAGGTCCGATCAACGGACCGATTCAGGCAGCGATCTTCGGCTGGCTTCCGGTATTGTTGTGGGTACTGATCGGCGGTGTGTTCTTCGGTGCGGTACAGGACTTCGCATCCATGTATGCATCTGTCAAAAATAAAGGACGTACCATCGGCTACATCATTGAAACATATATCGGAAAAGTCGGCAAAAAGCTGTTTTTAGCATTCTGCTGGCTGTTCTGTATCTTAGTCGTAGCGGCATTCGCGGATGTCGTTGCCGGAACCTTTAACGGATTCGCCACCGATGCGGCAGGCACAGTAACCAAAGTTGCCGCCAACGGCGCGGTCGCTACCACTTCCCTCCTATTTATTTTAGAGGCTGTAGCGCTCGGTTTTATCTTAAAATATGCAAAATTAAATAAATGGGTCAACACCGGCATCGCCATCGCTATGCTGATCGCCGCTGTTGCCATCGGTCTGAACTGCCCCATTTATCTGACCAGAACGACATGGCATGTGATCATTTTTATCTACATATTGATCGCATGTGTTACTCCGGTATGGGCGCTGCTGCAGCCGCGTGACTACTTAAACAGCTACCTGTTGATCTTTATGATCGTCGGCGCAGTCGTTGGTATTTTCGTATCCAACCCGACCTGTAACCTCGCCGCCTTCACAAGCTTTGAGGTGGATGGTCAGTACCTGTTCCCGATCTTATTCGTGACGATCGCCTGCGGTGCGGTATCCGGTTTCCACTCACTCGTGTCCTCCGGTACTGCCTCCAAGCAGATCAAAAACGAGAAAAATATGCTGCCTGTATCTTACGGTGCCATGCTGATGGAGAGTATGCTCGCTGTCATTGCCCTGATCTCCGTTGCCTCCTTCGCAGACGGAGAAGCAGCCGCACAGGGTCTGACGACACAGCCGCAGATCTTCGCCGGTGCGATCGCAAACTTTCTGACCGCTGTCGGTCTGCCGTACGAGCTTGTATTTACGCTGATCAACTTAGCGGTATCCGCATTCGCGCTGACCTCGTTGGACTCCGTTGCCCGTATCGGACGACTCTCATTTCAGGAATTTTTCCTCGACAGTGACACCGATGAGGCAAACATGAATCCGGTCACAAAAGTGCTGACAAACAAATACTTCGCTACGATCCTCACACTGGTGCTCGCATTCCTGCTGGCAAAGGTCGGCTACGCCGAGATCTGGCCGCTGTTCGGATCTGCCAACCAGCTGCTGTCCGTACTGGCACTGGTCGCATGTGCGGTATTCTTAAAGAAAACCCACCGTCAGGGCGCAATGCTGTGGATTCCGATGTTTTTCATGATGGCAGTCACATTTACCGCACTGACCATGACGATCGTAAAGCTCGGCTCTGCACTGACCACGACAGGTCTCGACCTCGGAAACACCCTGCAGCTCATTTTCGCAGTATTACTCCTGCTGCTCGGTATCATTGTGGCAATTCAAGGTGTCAAGAAGCTGTTTGAGAAAACTGACAACAAACAGGCAGCATAAGGTGTTGGCTGTCCCCTGCACCCTGCATATAGACAAAAAATAGGAGCTTCTACGCTCCTATTTTTTATTGTATTCATGATTCATTTATCCCGTATAAGACTGTGTCTGGATGAACAATAAAATAACAAATGGGTACTGCCATATTTCCCGAACTTTTGATAATGAAATAAACGCAAATATTTTCTCTCTTTATTTCAACTTTTACTGTTTTTTTGAAATAATAAGGGTATAATAGAAACATATATTTCAAGTTCCCAAGAAAGGAGCGAATACTAATGAACAACCGTGCAGGTTATTATAAATCAAATTTGTCGGGCGAAATGGCATACAGCTCTTTTGTACCGAGTCCTCTGCCTCCAGTTCCTCCTGTTGAGCTAACTGAAGATATTATAAACTTACTCGTAAAAGCAAATTCGCAACTCGCCATTTTGGAAAGCGTTGCTACCCGCATTCCGAATGTTGAATTATTCATATCTATGTATGTGCGTAAAGAGGCATTGATGTCTTCACAGATTGAAGGCACACAGGCAACTTTAGAAGATGTTCTCGACCCCATGCTGGATACCAACACAAATCGTAATGTTGCAGATGTTGTAAATTATATCAAGGCAACCGAGTTTGCAATCGAACGTTTGCAGTCACTTCCATTATGCAATCGCCTGATTCGAGAAACCCACGCAGTTTTAATGGAAGGGGTACGTGGTCAGGAAAAAAATCCCGGCGAGTTCAGATATTCGCAGAACTGGATTGGCGGTCAAGGCAGCACACTCAAAAATGCCCGATATATCCCTCCGTCTCCCGATGATATGAAGGATGCCATGTCTGACCTCGAAAAATATATCAATGCCGACGATACGCTTGATGCCTTAATCCGGGCAGCACTGATACACTATCAGTTCGAGACCATCCATCCTTTTCTTGATGGAAATGGTCGTGTCGGTCGCTTGTTAATTACGTTGTTTTTAATGGAAAAAAAAGTCCTTACGACACCTGCTTTATACATTTCTTACTTTCTGAAAAAAAATCGTGTGGAATACTACGACCGCATGACCGAAGTAAGGACAAAAGGGAACTACGAACAATGGATCGGATTTTTCCTACAAGCTATCATGGAATCTGCCGAAGATGCTACTGCAACAATCGATGAATTGATCGCTCTTCATGATGCAAATGTGACTGCGATTTCTAAACTGGGACGTGCAACCACAAATACAATGCTCGTTTTCCACTATTTGGAGTCCAATCCTATTATTGAGATTAAAAAAACCGCCGAAGCCTTAGGCATTACCTTTAATACTGCATCCAGTGCAGTCAAGCGTTTAATCGATGCCGGTATTCTGGCGCAAACATCTGACACCAGCAGGAATCGTACTTTCGCCTATGAAGCATATCTGGATATTCTGCGCAAAGGAACCTGATTGCCCTATTCACTCATAAAAACCGCCTGCCTCATAAGAGACAGGCGGTCATACATCTTAAACTGTAAATTTATTTATTCCACTTTTTCGCACCAGCACTGCACTGTCCGAGTTTGGTCTGGGCGACGAGTTTCTTGTCGTCGTATACCAGTACTTTGACTTTGTAGTAGTATTTCTTACCCTTTGTGCCCTTGGTGCTGACATACGAGCTGCTTCTCTTTGTTGTCAGTTCGACATAGCCTGCGGACTTCTTCTGCGAACGGTAGAACCGGTATTTCACGGTATAGCCCATCGCCTTAAGGTCTGCAATCAGCTTTTTGTCATTCTTCACAGCGAGGCGGATCTTGACATTCTTCTTTTCTGTCTTTGTCGTAACCGCCTTGAAGCCTGCCTGCCCAAGCCGTGCCTTGACCTGCGCCTGATTCTGTTCGCGCAGCTTCGCTCCCGCCGTAGCTTTCTCTACAATCGCAAACGTCGAGAAGTGTGAGGTCGTAAACTTCACATATTGGTCACCGCCGATGGTTTCCATGCTGTGATTGATAATCTCGCAAAGTCCCTCATCATTGATATAAATAACATAAATCTCTTTGCCGTTCAGCGCCTTCGATACGGGCAGGGTGATATGTGCCTTGCCGCCCTCGAAGTCATGCAGGTGATCGTCACCAACCTTCGCTGCCAGATCAAACAGTCTGCCGTTGCTGCTGATGACATCTGCGGCAGGTTTCTGTGCATCTGCCAACGGTGTATTCTCGCTGACAATGATCTGAACCGCATCGCCGCCCTCTTTGGACGCGATCGTCTGTAATGTCTTGTTGTCTAAAACAAGATCTCCGTTGTCGGTCTTGATCACAAGATCCGCATCCGTGTTCTTTGCGATCGATGTAACCGCTGATTTCGACAGTGTGAGCTCGGTCGATCTCACGCTGTCTGCCGCGCCTGCATCACTATTGTTACCGTCTGACGAAACCGTGATCTCTATGATATCGGACTTATGCTTAACCGCCTGATTCACCAGCTGCTCCGCAAGTTTTTCGGATACGACTGCCGTCGTCTTTAAAACCTCCTGTCCCTGCGCATTCTTCGTCGTCTCGGCCTTGGATTCCTTTACGACCGTCTTTGTGATGATCTGTGTGGATGCACCATCTTGATTCTCCACAGTCACGACTTCACCGCCCTCTGCCGGAGCAGATGCGCCGCCGCTGTTACTGCCGCCGCCACTGCTGCTGCCGCCACTGCTGCTGCCACCACCGGTAGAAGAAGCCGCCCAGAGGACGATCTCGCCACTCAGTGTGTGATAGTTTTTCGTATCTGCCGGTGTAAACAGCCACTTGTAGGCAGTACCCTGTTTTACCTCAGTATCCGCGGGCAGCTCGTTTCCATCGTTATCTACCCACTTGACCGTACCTGCCACAGAAATACTGCTGCCGGTCACTGTAAGTGCCGCATCTGCCAGCGTCTTTCCGCTCTGTGTGATCGCTGTGTACTTCGGTGTACCGGTCACCTCTGCCGGAACGACCGTAACCTCTACCGTACCGGTCACGCTGACGTACTTATTTCCATCTTCCGGAGTAAATATCCAGCCTTCTTCATGTGTGCCTGCCTCTAACAGCTTGTCGGGATTCTGCCATGTCAGTGTACCCGCAACCTGAGTCGATGTGCCAGACTCCACAAACGTAAACGCCGTAAAATCAGCTTTACCCAGCGGCTCGCCGTAAGTGATCGTAGAAACGTCGATCGACTGTTTCTGCGGGGCGATCTTATTTACCGCACTGACCATGACAGTCAGCACGACACCCGTATAGTTCGTCGTCTTTACAGTCACGCTGATCGTACCGATACTGCTCTCTTTATCCGTCGCAACTGACCGGATCGGCAGTGTCAGAACGCCATTTGCATCTACGGACGCGCCATCTGTGTAATAACTGCTATCCAGCGTGTGACCCGTAATCTCATAAGTGACCTTGCCGTAGTTACAAGTTCCTGTCAGCTTTGGAAGTGACGGAAGCTCTGTCGTATAGGTCAATGCCTGATTGTTGACTACGTTCAGTGACATCGTATTGTTAAATGCAGGCATCACAGCCTGATTGATCACTGCTTTGTCGACCTCGAATTCACTGGTTGTCTGTCCGTTAGCAAACATATAATTCGGATTGAGCATCGTAAGCTGCAATGTGACAGTCTTGCCACTGCCGACCTCTGCACTGTTATAGTGTCCGGTCATCGTATAATCCTTGCCCGCGGTAAGCGATATGTTACCCACATTGGTTTGATATTCATCTTCGCTTCCAAATGTCCCTAATGCAAAACCATCCGGCAGATCGGTCGTGCCGTCATAGGTTTTGATTATATCAACAATATCCGGTACTTTGACCGTATTTTTCTTAATCTCCCATCCGACGGTCTTTGTTCCCGTAAAATTGCCTGTTCCGGTGACCGTCAGCTCGTAGCTGCCCGCATTTGTCTGCTGATTTCCGGCAACTGTGTAATCCGTGTCCTTTTCCAAGCCCTTTGAACCTCGGTTAACAGTGACATTCGCCGTGAGCAGTGTGCCGTTTCCGTCTACACCGGGTGTAAACACCAAATCCTTCGAAACGCCGATATCTGCATCTTTAATATCCGCCGGTTTCACTATCACCGTGGCGTCACAGCTCTTGCTGTAGCCATCTTTTGTTATCGTCAGGCGGTAGGTGTACGTTCCCACATACAGATATTGCCCCGTTTCATAGGACAGGCTCTTTGCATCCTTAATCACCGTCTCCGTGTTATTGTTCACCTGATACCATTGATTAGTTGCACTACCACTACCACCACTACCATAGTCGATCTTACCAGCCAACGTCACATTGGACTGACCGTAGGTCCTTGTAACAACGAGCCCCGTCGTCTCGCCGTTGATCGTAAGGCTCTTGATCGGTGCCTCGGCTATCTGGACATTCTTCGCCTCGGTTTCAAATTCGCCACTCCATCCATCTGTCGTCGACTTAAATCCATAACCCAGCTCACACAGGTCGCCAAGCGTCACACCATCACTGGT
>CALBJL010000111.1 GCA_937893485.1 uncultured bacterium
TACTCAGTTGCACCGTCGATACGTTCCGCATCAAGCAGCTCCTTCGGCAGTCCCGATAAGAACTGTCGGAAGAAAAAGATCGTCGACGCATTACATAGTCCGATAATGATCACACCGGTGTATGTATTGATGAGCTTCAATCCAATAATTTCCTTATATAAAGGAAGCATCAGAATCTCAAACGGTACCATCATCGTTGCAATCACGAGGAAAAACAGGAAGTTTCTCAGCGGGAAATTGTACATAGTCAGTCCGTATGCCACAAAGTAGCAGATGAGCAATGTCAATGCAACGCTGACGATCGTGATCACCAGTGAGTTCTTATACCACATAAAATATTTCTGGCTGTCCGCATTTCCGGAAAACAGATAATTGTAGTTGTTTAAGTTCATCGTCGTGATGTCCAGATTGATCGACAGTCCACGACGGATCAGCTCTGTTCCGGGGCGAAATGATGCCAGCAGTCCCGCAAATACCGGGAAAATAATAATCAGACTCAATACCGCAAAGAAACCGGTCGCTAAAATCGTACCTACGATTTTCTTATTTTTGCTCTCTCTGGAGGCGCTTGTATCCATATCTGTCATGATTAGTCCTCCTTCTTAAATGTTCCATTTGCGATTAACTGTATGATATTGATTGCCAGTGCGATGACTAACAGTACAACACCGACCGCACATGCATATCCCATATCGTTTTTCTCGATACCGCGCTTATACAGGTATCCTACGATCGTCAATCCGATATTGTTTGGCGAATTATTTCCCGCCCATAGCATGTAGGACTCTAAGAACATCGCCAGTCCTGCATAGATCGAGATCGTCAATACATAAACTGTTGTGGGCTTTAGCAGCGGCAGTGTCACATAGCGGAACTTCTGCCATGCACTCGCCCCGTCGATCTCTGCAGCCTCATAAAGGGAGGTATCGATTGACCGCAGACCCGACAGGAAATAGAGCATATTGACACCCGTCCAACGCCAGCATGCGACGATCAACAGCGCCAGCATGCCGGACCATCCCATTTTTAACCATTTATACGTTCCAAGACCGAGCATCTGTGTGATCTGATTCATCTGTCCGGTCGGATATTCAGTAAACATCAGACGAAACAGCGTTCCGGAAATAACAACGGAGGTCAGTGCCGGCATGTATAAAACTGCCTTCCAGACACCCTTCGCCTTAACCAGACGGCTGTCCATCAATACTGCGAACACCAGCGGAAACGGGATCAGCAGCAACAGGGTAAACAGCATGTACTTTGCACTGTTAAAAATCGCTGTATGGAATACCGTATCCTTCAACAGCTTTGCATAGTTTGCAGTACCGATCCAATCCGTTTTTACTGCACCGATTTTCTGAAAACTCATTGTGATCGAAGAACCGAGCGGATAGATCCAGAAGATCAAAAAGCTCAGGATAAAAGGAAGTACGAACACAAACGGTGCTACTTTTTGTGAATATAATATTTTCTTAATCTTCAAACCAAAACCCTCCTTACGGGTGAAAATGGGGATGTCAGAGGAGAACCTCCCTGACATCCCCATCACTCAAAGACCATTTGATTTTACTGCTCTAAATCAACTGCATCCTGTAATTCCTGAAGTGCCTCAGATACATCCATCTTATCCTCAAGTACCTCATTTAATGTTGTATTGCATACATACTCATTGATTGTCGGGCTGATCGCTACTACAGAGATCTTTCCGATGTTGTCAAGTCCGATGTCATTTAATACATCGTAAGGGTAATTTCTAAAGTAAGCATTGTACTGGTTGTTGTCATCATGTGCGAATGAATCCATTGTCCAGCAAGCGGTGTTACATACGTCAAAGCCTAATGTATCCCAGATGTTCTGCTCACCTTCCTCAGACATCTTTGCCCAGCAGAGGAATCTTGCTGCCAGATCTGTGCTCTGTGACTGCTGTGTAACAACTGTACCGGTTCCACCGATACCTACTGACATCGGCTGTCCTTCTTCAAATACCGGACACTTTGCGATATACCAGTTGCCTTTTTCCTCAGGCATATAGTTTGTGAAACGGCTCATATACCACATAGCCTTCGGGAAGGATACGATATTGTGATCCATGATGTTCTGGAAACCAGCCTCAAGATCCACATGTCCGTCAGGTGATACCTCAGCAAAGCCGCTGTCTAACCATCCCTGCTGCATCTCTAACATCTTCTTTACAGAATCAAGCTGTACGTTTGCAGGATTATCGAATCCGCCGGTCCAGTCCTCGCCGTACTCAGCCATTGCCAGCCACAGCCAGTCTGTTCCGCCTGTATCTACAGATGTGAAGTATTTGCCATCCTCACCAATTGCTGCTACATATTCCTCACCGAGCTTGGTGTAATCATCCCATGTTACTACGGCATCGATCTTTGCTGTTACCTCATCCTCTGAGATGCCCATTGCCTCTGCCATTGCAGGTACGTTGTAGTACATAACAGTTGCACCTACGTGGTAAGGAGCTCCGTAATACTTGCCATCCTCACCTGCATATGTTTCCATGCGGGCAGGTACCATTGTGCTCATGTAATCTGCTGCATAGTCATCTAACGGAACAAGCCAGTTATCAAGACCTGCTACAACGTTCGGGAACTGTCCAACCTCTACGTCACAGATATCAGGTGCTCCTACGCCTGACTGTAAAGCAGTCAGCAGCTTGGTGTGCATATCTGCATACGGATATGTAGTACATGTGATCTCAATCGTCTCATCGGGATGCTCCTCATTCCATACCTCTGCCATCTTTCCGTAATGCTGTCCGTGAAGCTCAACGAATGTCCACATCTCCAAGTGTGTACCATTCGCATCACCGAATGTGTTTGTTACCACCTCTGCCTCTGCGGTCTCTGCCTCATCCTCAGAGTCGTCTGCTGATGCTGAATCATCTGCGGTGTCATCTGTAGCTGCATCGTCTGTAGCCGCATCTGCCGGCGGGTTTGTCTCACCGCTGCCGCATCCGGCTAACATAGACGCTGCGATGGCGGGACACATCAGTGCGCTAATGAGTTTCTTCTTCATAATTATCCTCCTTTAATCCTTCTCCTAAAATAATTTAGTTTTAAGTGCTTCACGCGGCTGCGTGTTCCTTATGCATTTACTATACCGTTTTCACCCATATCTGTCAATTATTATTTTAGATTTACTTAAAGTATTTTATATTTTCAACATATTGCACAAAAACTTCACAAATGTTTTGTGCAATTATTCTTTGTTTTGTGCACTTTTTCCATTGTATTTTCATGTTTTATTATATGTCCTACATTTTTCTAAAATAATTCAGTGAAATTCAAACATTTCAAGGGATTTCCGTTGACACAACATGCCGAAACTTCTATAATATAAACAAATGGGCAATTCACAATTTTACTCAGACAGGAGAATAGAAAATGATCCATATTACATCTCTCGACGAAGGTCTGGAGACATTTAAGGCATTAGGATCCGAGATCCGGCTCCAGATATTAAACATTCTGCTGGATAACGACCAGATGAGCATGAATCAGCTGGCAAGCGAGCTCAACATCAGCAACGGTGCACTGACCGGTCATATTAAAAAGCTTGAGGAATGCGGTCTGATCAGCACCTCCAATGAATCAGCCGGTCACGGTAACCAGAAAATGTGCTCGATCATCCAGGATCGTATTATTGTAGATATCGAAAAACCGATCGACTATACAAACGTATTCAACACACAGATCCGTGTCGGACAGTTCTCTGCTTACGATGTATGCCCGACCTGTGGTGTCGCCACGAGTGAATCTGTGATCGGCGAGATGGATGATGTGCGCTACTTTGACCATCCGGATCGTTTCAATGCTGATCTCATGTGGTTTTCCAAGGGTTTTGTCGAATACGCAATCCCGAACCTGATTCCGGTACAGCAAAAGATTTCCCAGATCTCGATCTCGATGGAAATCGGCTCCGAAGCACCCGGCAGCGCCAACAACTGGCCGTCGGACATCAGCTTTTACATCAACGATACCC
>CALBJL010000112.1 GCA_937893485.1 uncultured bacterium
ACTGGTTGCAGGCGATCTGACGATGACCGGAAAACAACTGGCACCGATCGGTGATCTGCCGTTTGAGACACTGGTTGAGGTATATAAGGAGCAGGCGGCAGTCCTGGCAGATGCCGGAGTGGATCTGTTTATCGTGGAAACGATGATGAGTTTACAGGAGACGCGCGCCGCCCTCATTGCAATCCGGGAGGTCTGTGATCTGCCGGTTATGGCGAGCCTGACTTACGAGTCGGATGGGCGCACGTTGTACGGTACGGATGCAAAAACGGCGATGGTCGTGTTGCAGAGTCTCGGTGCAGACGCAGTCGGTCTAAACTGTTCGACAGGACCCGCCGAGATGGTATCTGCGGTAGAGCAGATGCGCGAGATTGCCAATATTCCGGTGCTGGCAAAGCCAAACGCCGGTTTACCCGAACTGGAGGACGGGGAGACGGTTTACCGCATGACACCCGAAGAATTTGCCACAGCGGGAGCAACACTCGTGGAGGCAGGCGCATCGATTGTCGGCGGCTGCTGCGGAACGACACCTGCACATATCAAAGCACTGGCGGATGCGGTAAAGCCGCTGGCTGTGCCGGAGGTTTCTACTGAGAAAAAGCGTTTGCTGGCGACGGAGCGCGGTGTGCTGGAAATCAATCTGGACGGCAACTTCCTCGTGGTGGGTGAGCGTATCAACCCGACCGGTAAAAAAGCATTGCAGGCAGAACTGCGCGAGGGCAGTCTGGATCTGGTGTGCCGGATGGCAGCAGAGCAGGAGGAAAACGGCGCGGCGATTCTGGATGTCAACATGGGTATGAACGGCATCAATGAGAAGGAAATGATGCTGGCGGCGATCGAGGAACTGACGACGGCGAGCAGCCTGCCGCTGTGTCTGGATTCGAGCAACGTGGATGTGCTCGAGGCGGCGCTTCGGCTGTATCCGGGTCGTGCACTTGTCAATTCCGTGTCACTGGAGCAGGTGAAAATCGAGCGGTTGCTGCCGATCGTTGCGAAATACGGCGCAATGTTTATTTTGCTGCCGCTCTCGGATGAGGGCATTCCAGAGACTGTAGAGGACAAGCGCGCGATCGTGCGTGAGATTCTCTCACATGCCTACGCGCTCGGATTTACGAAAGAGGATGTCGTCGTAGACGGTCTGACTGCGACGGTGGGAGCCAACCCGAAAGCGGCGCTGGAGTGCTTTGACACGATCCACTATTGCAGACAGGAATTAGGGCTGGCGACGATCTGCGGACTGTCAAATATTTCGTTTGGTCTGCCAAACCGTCCGTTTGTCAATACGGCATTTCTGACGATGGCGATTGAGCGCGGACTGACGATGGCGATCGCGAATCCGTCACAGGATCTGCTCATGAATGCGGCGTTTGCGTCTGATATGCTGCTGCATAAGCCGGAGAGCGACATCCGCTATATCGACCGTATGCAGGTGTATGAGCGCCATCTCGCCGAGAAGGAGGCGGTCGCACAGCCAAAGGCAAAGCGCGAAGCTGCGAAAAGTACCGCATCCGATACCAAAAGTGATGATATTATTTTCACGAGTGTGTTGAAGGGCGATAAGAAGCATATTGTTTCATACGTCGAGGAAGCGTTAAAGGGCGGCGCATCACCCGGAGAGATCATAAACGGAAGTCTGATCCCCGCGATCAATGATGTCGGTGATAAATTTGAAAAGCAGATCTATTTCCTGCCGCAGCTTATAGCGTCCGCGAGTGCGATGCAGACCGCGATCGAACATCTTGAGCCGCTGCTGGCGCGCAGTGATGATGAGGGAGAGGCAGCAACGATCGTGATTGCGACGGTAGAGGGTGATATTCATGACATCGGGAAAAATCTGGTCGTGCTCATGCTGAAAAATTATGGCTATCATGTCATTGATCTGGGCAAGGATGTCGCAGCCGATACGATTGTGCAGACGGCACTCGACACAAATGCACAGGTGATTGGATTGTCTGCGCTTATGACGACGACGATGATGCGCATGAAGGATGTTGTGGAACTCGCAAAGGAGCGTGGATGTACGAGTAAGGTCATCATTGGCGGAGCGTGCATCACAGACAGTTTTGCGCAGGAGATCGGGGCAGACGGGTATTCATCGGATGCCGCCAGCTGCGTCAAGCTTGTGCAGAAGCTGCTGGGAGAGGCGTAGCTTGCTGCTTGAACAGTTCTTTACGGGGGGCGCAGCTCCCGCAAGCATGTCTGTTTTGCTTTCGTTGCACGAACCATTCCGATGAGCCTCCCTTGGAACTTGCAGTTCCAAGATGCAAA
>CALBJL010000113.1 GCA_937893485.1 uncultured bacterium
AAATGTTCTTTCTACTGGTATGGTTTCTTTTTTAAAAACTGGACATTTTCATCAATCCAGTTTCGTTTTATTATCAGTTCAATTGAATCAGAAACTAAAACATATGCGATCGGTGAATCGCAGGAAAAGAGGGCATTATGAATACGACAAAAAAATGGGTCGTTGCAGCATTGTTCGCGGCACTGACCTGCATCTGCACAATGATCATCAAAATTCCCACCCCTACAGGCGGATACATTCATCCCGGTGACGGTATGGTGCTGCTATGCGGTGTCATCTTAGGACCCGGAATGGGCGCACTCGCCGCCGGTATCGGCTCTATGCTGTCTGATTTATTCAGCGGATATATGGTATGGGTTCCCGCTACCTTTATCATCAAGGCACTCACCGCACTGGCTGCCGGCGTTCTGTTCCGCAAGAGCAGCAGCCTGCTCTCCGGCAGCAAGGCAGCCTCTACCGTACGTGTTGTTCTCGGCGGCATCATTGGCGAGGCACTGATGGTATTCGGATATTTTGTATTTGAGATCGGTCTGAATGCCGCATCCAACGGCGGCTTTACCTCCGCTGCGATCGCGGGCGGCATCGCCTACTCCGCTGCCGGTGTTCCCGCCAACATCGTTCAGGGCGTGACCGGTATCGTGATCGCCTGCCTACTGCTCCCGATCTTAAGCCAGATCCCCGATGTCCGTACATGGATTCACGACGGCATCAAGGCTGCCGCCTGAGCACCGATCTTGACCTGACACCAAATTTATTCGTGTATTTTTTGTGTTTTTCGTCCACAAACGATCAAAATAGTGTATACTGTATGTGATCCGGCGCAGAAACAGAAAACATCCGCTTCCGGACAATTTAGCAGAAGGAGAACGATTATGAGTCAGGCAAAAGTAGACCAGTATAAGAAGGCAAAGGCGCACCGCAAACAGTCCATGCGGCGTGAAAAGCTCGAACGGGCGCTTGCATGGGTTCTTGTGGCAGTCCTCGCAGCAGCAATCTGCATCTGGATCGGATTTTCAATCTATGGAAAAACCAACAGCTCGGCAAATGCGGACACTGGCAATTCTACCGTATCCGTCAACACCGATGCAGTCGATAACTATTTAAATGATCTCGGCAGCGAAGCAGCCGAAGAATAAAAGAAAATGTTTAAAGGACAACATAAAGAAGCCCGCTGTAACAGCGGGCTTCTTCGCGTAAGAAGGAAGTTTTTATGAAAAATAAGAGCGAATTTTTCATCAAACATTATAATAACTTCTCATATATTATATGCTCACTATGGTTTTATTGTCAAGTAGTATCGGAGCAAAACCATTTATTTCATAAAATTTTTCATCAAATTGACCGTTTTTGCCTGTTCGATAATCTCAAAACGGTGTTCATTCATATATTGCTCAAACTGCTCCAGTTCCTCCGGCACAAAGCCCTGATGGGATGTGATCTTCGTTGCCGGAATACTGCCCTCCGCGAAATCTTTTCCTCGCTCAAACCGCACATAAATGACCTTTTCCCCGTTTTTATTGCGTAGAATCCCCGAACAGACGACCTCTATCTGCGGTTGTGGTTTTTGCTGTGCCTCATGTGTTTCATGTGCCTCTGTATTAAAATTCATGCTCTCTCTCCGTTTACATCTGTATTGTCATGCAGTTCTTCCGTTCCCCCAAAAGCGCCTGTCCCAAGCAGTCACATACATCATACGTACTTATAGTGTAACATGGTGATTCTACTCTTGCAAGCATCCGCAAAAGAAACTATACTATGAATAGTAATAGGAAATCCTGCAAAAGACAATGGCAAAAATCACCGACCGGCAAAGGAGGTGCGGTATGGCAGAAAATCAGATATTGAAAAAAGCGCTGCGCGCGATGGCACTCGGCTCAAAATCGGGCTTTAAAACCTTTTATAACGGTACGGCTGCCTTTATCTACAGCAGTGCCCGCCTGCTCTATCCCACCCACGAGGCTGCCTGTCAGTTCATGGTGGATGTCTATCAGTATATTTACCTCCATATCAACGAATACGACGACAGACAGAGCATCGAAAAATGGATCTCGCGCATGATCTACGACCGCTATACCCAGCTATCAATCGGAAACGCACCGTTTACGCCGTCTGTTTCCCAGCAGATGGCGGCCGGCTCGGTCGTCCTTGGCGACAGCGAGCGCACACGGATCTGGCGGATGTTAGATGTCCGCATCCATTTTCCGCCGGAGCAAAAAAAGCGCCGGTCGCCGATGCGTCCCGTACTGATATTATCAGTGCTCCTGCTGCTCTTGCTGCTCGCCGTACGCTACGCACCCACTGTCTGGCAGCAGCTCTCATCCGGCATTTCATCCAAAGACCAGCCCGCGGACAACGAAAATGGTGAGGCTGATCCTGAAAACGAAGCAGGCGGCGATTCCGAAGACCCGTCTGACGCGGGCGGTGACGGGACGGCGGACGAACTGAACGGGCAGGGCACAGATAACATCCCCGATACGCCGTCCGGCACTGATGCACAACCGGAGGACACCACACAGGCACAGATGGATGAGCTCGAACGGCGCATGAGCCAGATCGGAGCCAATTCAAGTTCGGATTCAGGTTCCGCTTCCGGCTCCGGACAATCGTCGGAGATCACCGTACCGGATACACCGGACACGCCGGATACCCCCGATACGCTGGATACGTCCGCGCCCTCACAGCAGACGGAACACTCCTCTCAGTCAGACCGCTCCGATTCGCAGTCCGTCGATTCCATCGACGACTCACTCGAAAATCTGGATCTGAATCTGCGCTACGGCGATTCACTTCTCTACGGCAATGATCTTACTTCACAATAGGGCTTACAGCCGTCTTTTGTCATTGACTTTTGCAGGAAAAGAACGTATACTTTAATCAATAGGCGCTTTAAAGCATAAAAGTGTCCTGCAAAATTATTTACAGAGAAGAATGGAGATAACCGTTATGCCGATTACACAGTATTTAGAGGATAACGCCTGCGATTACGAAGATGAGATCTGTCTGGTAGAGCTCAACCCAGCAATGAAAGAGACCCGGCGTGTCACATGGAGAGAATATGATTTGATGGAGCCCAACCGGGCTGCCGCTTACCGCCGCGAGATCACCTGGGGCGTGTTTGACGAGAAGGCCAACCGCTTTGCCAACCTGTTGATTTCACGCGGTATCAAAAAGAATGACAAGGTAGCAATCCTTCTCATGAACTGTCTGGAATGGCTGCCGATCTATTTCGGAATCTTAAAAACCGGAGCGATCGCGGTTCCTTTGAACTTCCGCTATTCCTCTGACGAGATCGAATACTGTGTCAAGCTGGCAGAAGCAGATATTCTGATCTTTGGTCCGGAATTTATCGGCCGTGTCGAGGAGATCGCAGACAAAATCAGCAAAAACCGTCTGCTCTACTATGTAGGCGACAATGACTGCCCGAGCTTTGCCGAGGACTACATCAGTGAGGCTGCCAACTGTTCCAGCAAAAAACCGGATGTCACGATCACGGATGATGATTTCGCCGCGATTTACTTTTCTTCCGGAACGACCGGATTCCCAAAAGCGATCCTGCACAGACACCGCAGCCTGATGCATGCTGCCGCTGTCGAGCAGAAGCATCACTCTACGGGAAAAGACGATGTATTTTTATGCATTCCGCCGCTCTATCACACCGGCGCGAAAATGCACTGGTTCGGCTCTCTTGTCTCAGCGAGCAAGGCAGTATTATTAAAAGGAACAAAGCCCGAATACATATTGAATGCCGTATCCGACGAGGGCTGTACGATCGTATGGCTGCTCGTACCGTGGGCACAGGATATTTTAGAGCAGCTGGACTCAGGCGCACTCAGGCTGTCCGATTACAAGCTGGATCAATGGCGGCTCATGCATATCGGCGCACAGCCCGTACCGCCCTCCCTGATCCGTCACTGGAAAGAATATTTCCCGAATCACGAATACGATACGAATTACGGTCTGAGCGAGTCGATCGGACCCGGTGCTGTACATCTCGGCGTGGAGAACATCCACAAGGTCGGCGCGATCGGTGTACCCGGCTACGGCTGGCAGTGTAAGATCTGCGATGAGAACGGAAACGAGGTCGCACAGGGCGAAGTCGGCGAGCTGGTAATCAAAGGTCCTGGCGTGATGGAATGCTACTACAACGATGAGAAAGCAACCAATGAAGTATTAAAGGATGGCTGGCTCTTTACCGGAGACATGGCGCGCCAGGACGAGGACGGTTTCTACTTCCTTGTAGACCGCAAGAAAGACGTTATCATCAGCGGCGGCGAGAACCTCTACCCGGTTCAGATTGAGGACTTTATCCGCCAGCATGACGCGGTTCACGATGTAGCTGTCATCGGTCTGCCGGACAAACGTCTCGGCGAGATCGCGGCTGCGATTATCGAGTTAAAGGACGGTATGATCTGTACCGAGGATGATATCAACGAGTTCTGTATGGATATGCCCCGCTACAAGCGCCCGAAAAAGGTAATTTTTGCCGAAATTCCGCGAAATCCGACTGGAAAAATCGAAAAGCCCAAGCTGCGCGAGATCTACTGCGGCGAGCGTCTTGTGGAGGCTGAAAGCAACAGTTAATTGAAAATAGTTTTGCACAGAAAAAGTGACCTGAATGATTTTCAGGTCACTTTCTTATCGTTTTATGATACGCTTTGCTTTTCTTTCTCCGGCAGCTGTGCCAGAATCACTGCAATAAAAATCAGCACACATCCGCTCAGCTCCCGCACCGACAGCTTCTGGTGCAGAACGACCCAGCCGGTCAGAACCGAAAATACGGATTCAAGACTCATCAGCAGTGTCGCCACCGTCGGATTGTAATTTGTCTGCCCGACGATCTGTAATGTATATGCCACGCCACAGGATAGGACACCCGCGTACAACACTGATCCGGCTCCTGCAAGGATTCCTTCCACAGTCGGTGTCTCAAACAGAAACATTCCGATCCCCGACAACACACCACTGACCAGAAACTGGATACAGCTCATTTTCACACCGTCTACAAGCGGTGAAAAATGATCAATCACCAGAATATGACAGGAAAACAATACCGAGCAGCAGAGCAGATACACATCTCCCCGCTCAAGCGAAAATCCTCCGGTCATGCACAGCAGGTAAAAGCCAACCAGGGCGATCAATACAGCCAGCCATACTTTCAGACCACAGCGGCGTCCGAGAAACAATCCAAGAACCGGTACGATCACAATATAAAGCGCTGTGATAAATCCCGCTTTTCCAACAGATGTATATTGGATTCCGAACTGCTGCAGATTCGATGCCACGCACAGAACCACTCCACAGCTCACACCGCCGAGCAGCAGTGTTCTGAGATCCATCTGTGCCACACGCTCCCGCTCCTGCGGTGATTTCCACCGATCCAGCACAATAATACACGGAACCAGCACAATGCTGCCGATAATGCTACGCACACAGCTAAACGTCAGCGGCCCCATAGAGTCCATGCCGACACTCTGTGCGACAAAGGCACTGCCCCAGATAAACGCAGTCAGCAGCAGCATCGTCGGATTTTTCCAGTTAAAACTCTTCATGATTATAATTTCTGTCCCGTAATTCCACTAACCGCCTCTGTCAGACGCTCCAGTTCATCCTTGATCTGATGGTTGCAGGAACCGAAATCCGCTGCCAGTGATCCGACCTTATTGGCAACGATCGCAAAGCCTCTGCCGGCCTCTCCCGCACGCGCAGACTCGATTGATGCATTGAGTGCAAGGATCTTCTGGTTCTTCTCAAGCTTATCCAGATTTTTTGTGTAAGAATTGATATTGTTGATATAAGAGACCACATCATCAATGCCATCTCTGACTCTTGCGTTGTGATCATTCTCATTCTTCTGATAATATGCGTTGCTCACCAGATTATTCACTATGAGGCCAAGCAGATCCGCACCGGCACGAATTGACTCCTCATCACTGACCCGCACCTTATGCAATGCTTCTATGTATGCGTCCGGATCAATATCGAGTTCCTGTGCAATTGAGCGGAATTTACTCTCATCCGGCTCCTTTGGCAGAATCTGTCCGCCGATGATCTTTCCAAAATAGGTACCGTCTACCACAATATCTTTACTGAAATCCATCAGACCGGCATGACAGAAGTATACATCCTTGCCCTCCTGGTCACATTTGAGACACCGCTTTGCTCCCTTTTCACATCCTCTCGTGTATCTCATACAAAACTCTGTAAAGCCGATCTCTCCGGTAATGTATTCTCCGTTTGCATCCAGAGCAATAGTAGCCATACCGGTCGCCTTTGACCATGAACTGAGGATATCCTCCAACTGCTGTTTGTCCACAAAATCTCTAATGTCCATTTGACTGTCCCCCTGAACTTATTTTAATTAACTATAATTCTACCACACTTCGGATATAAAGCAAACTATATTTGATATTTTTCGTGCAATTTCGACCTATATAATTACATACAGAACCTTCCACCGGCAGTTTCTTTGGATGCATGGCAGTAAAAAAATCCTGCCTTTCTATTCTTTCTATGTCTCTTTTCTTTATTACATTTGTACTACCGGTTCTCCTGCCCTCTGTGCAGCCTCTGTCATCGCCTGCCTGAATGCATCCATGGACATGCCCGCTTCCTCTGCACCGCGTTCAACCGATATATCCCCATTTTGTACAAACAATATAATCTGTTGTAACCGTCCTTCTGTGCGTCCGAGCTCCAGACCTTGCTCGATGCCCTGTTGCCATGCCTGACTGCTTGCTGCCTCACGTTCTAATTCCAGTTGTCGCTCAAATGTGTAATCCAGTTGCATTACTTTCGTCACCTCCGACCGGTTTTCGATTAAGAAATCCTTCAAAATATCTTCTCGGATACACTGGTCGATCGCCTGATGGATAGCTTTCCCCAGATCCTCGTATCCGTTTTCCTTAAAATTCTTTCTTACCAGCTCCACAAAATATGTATATTCCC
>CALBJL010000114.1 GCA_937893485.1 uncultured bacterium
AAATGTACAATAATTCGCGATTGTGTATTTTGCACTTATGATACGCGGATATGTAACAATATCTTTGATTATCGACGGATTTAAGATAATAAATGTCTTGTTTTGTGCTAACCATTATATCAAAAAACATTTAATATTAATAAGAAACTGTTCATTCGCGAATTCACACCAATTATATCAAACATAAACTCTGATATTTTGTTGAAAATGCCAATTGCATTTTGGGAAATTGAGGCGTATAATAGTTTCAATAAATTACATTTTTTTCATATGGAGGCTGTTATGATTAATCTTGTTTTTGAGACGATCATATGCTCGAACGACAATAGCTTGAGCAAGAACATCTGGAGTCTTACTGACTCCGTTTCTCAGGAGCACAAGCACATTGTCGCTTCGTGCCAAGAACTTCGCCAGGTGCTTACGCCTGACACACCGGCGATCATTATCTGCGATCTGAGAGAATGCTCAGACACCGTCCGATCAGAGCTGTGCCAGCTGTGCACAGGAAATCGCAAGTACAGCTGCATCTGTATTTGCTCTGATGGACAATCCAGCTTCAAGACTGCTAACTCACACAGACTGTCAGACCGATTTGAACCGCTCGAGTTCCAACTCATCTACTTCGCAGAGGTTCAGGAGTTGATCAACTCCGCTTCCGAACTCATGTTCGGCTACATCAGGCGTGAACGCGTTGAAAAATATGTCAGCGAAACACTGTGTCGTCTTGGCATACCCAAACGCAAACGAGCTCACGAATATCTGACCTGCGCCGTTGTGGATGTCATACTTGATCCATTTTTAGGAACGCTGTTGACAAAGTCGCTGTACCCAGACGTTTCAAAAAGAACATCAGCATCCGTGTCAGCCATTGAGCACTCGATCAGAGTTCAGATAAGCGAAGCGTACACCGGTGGATATAAAACGGTGATCGACAACTTATTCCATGCCAGAAAGTACAAAAACAACGTTCCAACGTCATCTGAGTTCATCTCCTGGACCGCAGACATTATCCGTGCTGAGCTCAAACGCATCAACCGGGTCTATGATACAGAGGCAAATTGGAACCCGGAAAAGGAATTCAGGTTTGCCCAGGCTATAGGCGGAGATACATACAGAGACGAATCTGTCGAGTTCTGATACACGATAGACTCCACCGAAGGAATAGCTAAGAAGCAGCTTACAAAAGCCACACTCCAACGTATATCGCTGGAGTGTGGCTTTCTTGCGTGATTCATGATTTTATCTCTGTCACAAAATTATATAATTCAAATTATGATACTTGAAATTATATAAAATCTGTGATATAATAAACAAACACCGTAAACTACATTGACGAAGACGAAGGAGAATACCGATATGACAAGATTTATCGACCGTGAAGCCGAGATAGCCACGCTCGAAAACGAATACACCCGTGACGGCTCATCGCTTGTTATACTATACGGCCGCAGGCGGGTAGGCAAGACCTCGCTTATAACCCAGTTCATCAGTGGAAAAAATGCGCTTTTCTTTCTTGCAAGCGAGGAATCTGAGCTTCAGAACCGAGAAAGCTTCAAGCAACGTGCCGCAGATTTCATCGACAGCAATCTTCTGCGCTACTCCGCAGTATCAAGCTGGGACGTCATCTTCAAGGCTATAATGGATACGGAATTTGAAAAGAAGCCCGTAATCGTAATAGACGAATTTCAGTATATAGGCAAATCTAACCCCGCTTTTCCCTCGATCTTTCAACGTATATGGGAAGAGATACTGAAGAACAAGTCCGTCATGGTCATCTTATGCGGCTCCTTAATCTCGATGATGGAGTCTCAGACGCTGAACTATGACAGTCCGCTATACGGTCGCAGAACCGCCCAGATACGCTTAAAACAGGTACCGTTCAAGTACTACGGTCAGTTTTTCCCGAATCGTCCTGAGAAAGAGCTCATCGAGATGTATTCAGTTACCGGAGGCGTTCCGAAGTATATCGAGCTCTTCAGTGAATGTGAGGACATTTACAGTGCGATCAAGCAGAACATTCTCAATCCATCAGGCTATCTGTACGATGAACCCCACTTTCTTCTTCAGCAGGAGGTTTCGGAGATCGGCAGTTACTTCTCGCTCATAAAAGCAATCGCGGCAGGCAACAGTAAGCTGTCAACCATAGCAACCGTTCTTGAGACCAAGACAACCAATCTCACGAAGTATCTGAAGACGCTTATAGACCTTGACATTCTTGAACGCGAGGTTCCTGTGACCGAAGATAATCCCGAGAAAAGCAAGCGTGGACTTTACAGGATCAAGGACAACTATATAAAATTCTGGTTTGCTTTTGTTTACCCGAATATGAGCTTTCTCGAAAGTGGGAATTCCGAGATTGTCATGTCGAAGATCCGGAATGGTCTCGTGAGCAACCAGATCGCGTTTGTGTACGAGGATATATGCCGCGAGAAGATGTGGCAGCTCAACGCAGAAGGCATGTGGGATTTCCACTTCTCAAAAATCGGGCGGTATTGGGACAACAAAATGGAAATCGACATAGCCGCGCTTGATCCTGGTGGAAAGAACCTTATTCTCGGAGAATGCAAGTACTGGATTGAACCGGTTGGCATCAACATTCTGAAAGAGCTTGAAAAAAAGTCTGAGTTTGTGCCATGGGAAGCTGGTCGCAGGAAAACTCACTATGTGCTGTTCAGTATCAACGGATTCACGCCAGAGCTTGAGGAATACGTTGCAACACGTCCGGATGTTAAGCTATTTAGATAACCATATAGCCGGTTAGATGATACAATGCGGCTTGTTTTCGGGATCAAGCTTAGGTTTCAGCTCAATCTGCGTCATTTTTCAAGACCCCCCTTCGCAAGCCAACTTTCGGGACTCCTTAATCAAGAAGATTATAATCAAGATATATCTCTAATCAAGCTATCAATCAAGAAAAAGATTTTTCGTTTTTTTCGCTTGTGGATAAATTCGCGTCTATCAATCTGATTGATGATGACTGACTCAAGATGTTCAATGTGTCTCTATAGTGGCACACAAAAAGCCCTCAGAAGGGCTGTAGAGGGCTTGTACAAGGTCGAAAAAACAGAGCCATCGTCAGAAATCGTGGGTCAAGTCCGCCCAGGCAGCAAGGGTTTAACAGTAGAGCAGGACATCATGACCATGGAGATGAGATTATCAGTATTGCGAAAACCATACGCCCTTCTGATGATCAGCTTGATTTTGTTGTTGGTAGCTTCAATGCGTGCGTTCGAAAGCTTATGCTTGGCTGTGGCAAGAATACCTGTCATATTCCGCTTGATCTTTTTCCTGAGTTCACGGAACTCTGGAATCCGGCATCGCTGCGCCCAGGACATCCATTTGCGCAGAAGCTCACCAATGCTCTCATATCCCGATTTCAACGCAAGCCGCAAATCCTCTTTCAGCAGATAAGCCCGGTACAGCCTTGGGTTCGCCGTCGTCAGAAACTTCAATTGCACCTCCTGGTGCGCGGTGAGATCCTGCGGATTCTTGAGCAACGCGTATCTTGTGGCTTTAATATCATCAGCAAGCTTCTTTTCCGGAGATTCGGTTTCTCCTTTTTTCGGACGTCCGACATGACGTTTTTGCACTTCTTTGGCTACGCGATTCGCCTCAGACCAGGCTCTTCTCCGGACTTCGTCAAGCGCGTCAGTCGCCCATGACACCACATGGAATGGGTCAATGCACAGAGCGGCATTCGGACAGTACTCCTTCACGCAGTCAGCGATCCACCTTGCTCCGTCGGCACTGACACAGCGGATTGATTCGCGCTGTTCCGGTGTGAGACCATCGAAGAACTTTTTCAGCACTTCCTTTTTATATCCGATGGAGCACCAGATAACGGAATTAGTGTCGTGATTAACGACAACTGTCATGTACTTGTGCCCCTTTTTGTAGCTTGTCTCATCAATCCCGATATTGACAAGGTTGTCAAAGCGTTCAGAGGGCTTTTTCTCAAGCCCACTATAGACTCTGCTGAGTATTTCGCCTACGGTGTGCCATTCAATTCGCATGAGTTCAGCTACGCATTTCCTGGTGCTGTTCACGGCGAGCCAGGCTACAGTGTCCTCGAATGAGGAACAGAACCTTGATTTATGGCGTGCCCACGGAACGAAAGCAGTGACTACGCCGTGTTCCTTACAGCATACACGCGGAGCTTCGGCGACGACATACGCCTTAGCTTCGCCTATATCAAGACAACGCCACTTGCGTGTTCCGCCGCCGTTGTCATAGCCGGGAGATTTTTTTCCGCAAATTCCGCAGCGGTATTGACTTTTGCTATCCGGGTGTGCTATAATATTTATAGCTTTGGTAGTGGCGTCGGTTTCTATGCTCTCGCATACGATATGCGATGTTCCTGTCAGGGCTCGGATTAGGGCTTTTATACGCATCTGGTTTATCTCCGTTCAGATTGAGTTGTGGTAACTATATTCTAAACGATTTTTCCAGTTTGCGCAAGCCCTTTTCCTGTTTTTTACCCACGAGTTTTAACGTTGAGCCAAAAAACATTACACACCTTTTTATCTTGTGGCACACAAAAAGTATTAAATCTGACGTTTCAAAAAAAGTATTAAAAGTACTTGACAAACGAGAAAATCTGTGATATAATAGTGGTATCGAATGGAACGTTCGTTAGAATTGGTACTAAGGAGACTTGAAAATGGCAATATATGGATACGCAAGAATCAGCCGACCCACTCAGAGCATTGACAGACAGATTCGTAACATCGAGAAGGCATACAAGGACGCTGTCATTATCAAAGAAAAGTATACCGGAACGTCGATGGAAAGACCCGCTTGGAACAAGTTAATGAAAATTGTGAAATCGGGTGACACCATCGTGTTTGATTCGGTTTCCCGCTTCTCACGCTCAGCCGAAGACGGCTTCAACGCATATCAGACGCTGTTCAACGACAATATAACGCTCGTCTTTCTCAAAGAACCGCTGATAAACACTGAGACATACAAGCAAGCCATGTCAAGTTCCATCCCGATGACAGGAACGTCAGCTGATCTGATTCTCGAAGGTGTCAATAAATTCCTGATGGAGCTTGCTAAGCAACAGATTCAGTTGGCTTTTGCGCAAGCCGAAAAAGAGGTTGAAGACCTCCATCAGCGTACAAAAGAAGGCTTGGTAACGGCTAAGATGAATGGAAAGCGTGTCGGTCAGCCCAAAGGAGCTACGCTTACCACAAAAAAGAGTATCACCACGAAAGAGAAAATTCAGAAGTATTCCAAGGACTTTGGCGGGACTCTGAACGACGTTGAGTGTATGGAGCTTGCCCACGTTTCAAGAAACACCTACTACAAGTACAAGCGTGAGCTTATGTCAGCACAAAAAGAAAATGAGGGATGAAATTCCCTCATTCCTGCTGATTAAAGTCCTTTTGAACCTCATCGGCGGTTATTGCTTCTTCAAGTAGATGTTCCTCATCAAGTCGATCATCCGTAGGAATTGTAGAATCTTTGTTAACGTTA
The DNA here is from genome assembly GCA_937893485.1 of uncultured bacterium. Classification (GTDB taxonomy): domain Bacteria; phylum Bacillota; class Clostridia; order Lachnospirales; family Lachnospiraceae; genus W0P33-017. Next base: position 5,479 of record CALBJL010000114.1, read on the forward strand.
GCGAAATAGTGCAAATAGCCACACTCCCGGGCCAGCAAGGACGTAATTCCCGGTCAGCGGATGCCATAATCTCCGGTCAATCAAAGACACAATTCCCGGTCAGTTCACAAATCTCCTCTATAATAGATATACCTCTTACAAACAAGAGGGAAACTAAACAGAGGAGGTCCACAAATGGACTACAAACGAGTGTTGGTGTTACACTACACCAATGGAATGAGCGGCAGAGAGATCGCGGAGACAACCGGTGATGGAAAGACAACGGTGAACGAATTCCTGAAACGATTCCGGGAATGCGAGGAACTTTCATATCCCCTGCCAGAGGAAGTCACAAACGAATTCATCGCGGAAAAACTGTATCGCAAGGCAGGAAAGCCCGCCGCTGCTGAACTGTACAGAGACTTCGATCCTGAAGAAGTCTGCCGTACCCTCACCAAAAAGGGCGAAACGCTCAAGCACCTGTGGAAGAAGTACCATGCCTCAGGCATAGTGAACGGCAAACGCCCTCTGAGCTATCGTCAATACTGCCGACGCTACCAGAACTGGCTCGGCAGCAGGAATGTCACGTTCCATATCCAACGTTATCCAGGTATCAACCTGGAGCTTGACTACGCGGGAAAGCCATTATGGCTGAGTGACCGGAATAATCCTGAGCGAAGAACTAAAGTGACCATTTTCGTGGCGGCACTTTCGTACAGCGATTACTTCTATGTCGAAGGCATGACCTGCTGCGACATCACAAACTGGCTGAGAGTCAACAATAACGCGTTGACTTACTTTGGCGGAGTCACCCAGACCATTACTCCGGATAACTGCAAGGTGGCAGTGACAGAGAATAAGGACTGGATAGCTCCCGCCATAAACAAAGACTTCCAGGCATGGGCTGAACACAATGGGACTGTTGTCCTACCCGCCAAGGTAAGATCACCACGATGGAAACCGAATGTGGAAGGTCATGTCAGAATCATAGGCATGCATATTCTGGTCGACATGGAAAAGATGACGTTCTACTCACTGGATGAGTTTAACACGGTACTCTGGCAGAAGATGGAGCAGGAAAACCGTGAGAATTTCCAGGGGCTGACCTACTCAAGACGCGATTTGTTTGAGTCCGAGGAAAGAGAGGCACTTCTGCCATTGCCTGAAACCGTATATGAATATGTTGAGCGCAGGAAAGTGAAGGTCGGTCAGGATTTCTCGTTTGTCTATGACAAGGTTCACTACTCTATGCCACGCAAATATCTCCGTAAGACGCTGAAGATCCGGGTCGGTTCAGAGAAGATATATGTCTACAACGAGCATGGAGATCTGGTTCGTACCCACGACAGAAGCTATACTCCGAAAAGCTGGGTTGTGATCCCATCGGATATGCCGGACGAATACAGGGATTACGGCTATTGGAACAAGCCGTATTTCATTTCGAAGGCGGAAAGCATCGGACCGAACACAAAGCTTCTGATCCAGAATGTCATGGAGAAATTTGATTATCCGGTCCAGTCATTCCGGAGCTGCCACGGTATTCTGACATTTGCGGAGAAATACGGCAGAGACGCGCTGGAAGAATGCTGCCGCGAAGCCATTTTATATGGGAAATGCAGTTATACTTACATTTCAAGCACCATCTCCATGTATTCGACTCCTTCTCCTGAACCGCCAATCGATCGGATGAAAAGCAGTCTCAGACCTGTCAATGAGGATACCGTTGTAACCGGTGTCTACAAAGACGATGACGAAAAGTATTCGCAGGAATAAGCTGAATAAATCGAGTTTTTGCGCTGAAAAGGCTTGAATTTATGGGCTTTTCAGCGCAAAAACAACCTTAAATCAGCGTTTCCTTAGAAGCCTTCTGAGCCGCCAGGAAGAAGGTGAGCGGTAATGAAATCCTCTGAAAAGGATATGGCTGTCATGCTGGATGAGCTCGGTCTTCCCGCTGCGGCTCTGCGCTGGAAAGAGCTCTCCGGAAGTCCGGAATATCCGGATTTTACGCCTGAGCAACTTCTGCGTGAGGTGATTGAGCCTCAGTATATTGAGACCATGAATAACCGTTACAAAACCAACCTGAGGCTCAGCAGGCTGATTGACAAGAGTGCTCTTGCGGAGAATCTTGTAACCGATGGTAAGCGGCGTTACAACGACGATATTGTACGTCAGCTTATGTCGTTCCGGTTTGTGGAAGATCGGCTTAATGTCGGCGTGTATGGTGTTACGGAGGCGGGAAAATCCTACTTCATGTCAGCTTTCTGTAATGAAGCTTGTCGTAGGAATTATCGCTGTATGTATATTGACTATTGCGACCTCCTGGATGAAATGTTAGTTCTGAGCCGCAGGGAGGATCTTGACAGATACCGGAAGCGGCTTAAATTCTATTCCAGAATCCAGCTTCTGTTCATTGATGATTTTGCCATCAGCCGGTATTCGGAGGATGGGATCAAGATCTTGTATCATCTGATCAAGACAAGAACCGATCTTGGAACATCGACTATGTTCACAAGCCAGTACGCTCCCTCGGAATGGGGGAGGCACCTGAGTGATGAAGAAGGCTGCTATGGTAAATTGGATGGAATCCGCAGACGACTGACTACCGGGTATACTGTGCATATTGAGAAGCTGCGGTGAGTTTGTTTTCTGATTTGTTATGACAGTCCGCACTGAGGCGCGGCTTTCGTTACCGCCGGCAGTTTACCACAGGCTGACGCCTGCGCTTCGCGCCGCTCTTAGCGGTGGAAAACTGCCGGCGAGATGATGTTGTTTCGCTTTTTTACATATTTACGCTGACCCGGAATTATGTCCCTGCTTGACCGGGAATTACGTCCTTGCTGACCCGGGGATGTGGCTATTTGCAATCAACAAGTCAAGG
>CALBJL010000115.1 GCA_937893485.1 uncultured bacterium
CTCCAATGTTCTTTACCCGGTTACGTTTGGTAATATCTCGAAGATAAATTTCATTGAACAAATTCTGCAATGCAACTGCTTTATCGTTTGCTCCCTCACGAAGAACAACCAGAGGGATGCCGCCATATAGCATATATTCAGATAATCCCATGTACTTATCACCGTTGTAAACGGTCATAAACTCGGCAAAGCTCAGGGGATACATATGAACTTCGTCACCACGACCGGCGAACTCGGTAGCTATATCTTTGGACAGGAGCTTTGCGTTACTTCCGGTCACAAATACATCCATATGATCTTTACGAAGATAGCCATTCAGAACAGCTTCAAAGCAATCCAACATCTGAATTTCATCAAGTAGCAGATAATACATTCCTTCACCTACGACTTTGGAACGGATATATGCCATGAACTTTTCAGGATCAACTCCACGCTTTTCCTTTTCAATCTGAATCAGGCTTTCTCCAATCAGATAAAGATCATCTGCTGAGTCAAAAGCAAAGCGAATGATGTGGTCAGCATTGACTCCGCTTTCCAGTAAGCGATGATAAAACAGATTATTCAATAAATAGGATTTACCACATCGACGAATACCGGTAATTACCTTAATCAGTCCATTGTTTTTTCTTTTTATCAACTTATCCAAATAAAAATCTCTACGAATCTCCATATCAAAACCTCCTTGCGAAAGATTTTTGCAACATGTTGCACTTTTCTATTCTATTATATCCGGATAGACTTCAAAAATCAATATATCAGCGGGATATTGAAATAGATTTTTGTGACTTGTTGCATTTTTCTATTCTACAATCATATTATATGCTTTAGTAGCGGTTATTATACCTCATTTTATTCGTGTTCTTGTTAAAAAAGCAGCCATAGCGGACAACTTCTCTCTCATAGACTGAAATAACGAGGGAGGTGCGTGGTATCGCAAGAAAGAGTGCTCCAATCAATGTAATTGTCCATTATCCTAAAACCATAGAAGGTCAGCGTGAATTGGCAGAGCGTGTTGCCGGTGTCCACGCAAGCTTGGTCAATCAGCATATCAAAAAACTAAATTGTCCTTCCGAGCAGAAGGTACAGCTACTGGATGCGGTTATCAAATCCGCATCCATAGAGAAAGCAGGTGAACAAACTCCTTAAAGTTTGAACACCTGCTTTTTTCTATACCTCTATGATGTCTTTGAAGTATTTCTCCCAAGAAATCTTGAACATCTGCTTTTCATCATTCTCCCAACATCTGAGCGTTCCCGGATCAAGATTTATCAACCGGGCAAACTGTTTCTTTTTCAAACCAAGACTTTCACGATATTCTCGTATCAGTTTTCCTTGCCCTTTATACTAAGAAGCGATTGTAATCGTCCAGCAAATCATCTACAGGAATCTGATAAAGCGCTGCCAGCTTGTCCACGATATCTTTTGGATAATGGTCTACATATCCAACTTCAAAGTCTATGTAATGCCCTCTGGTAATTCCAATCAGGTCAGCAACTTCTTTCTGCATCAGCCCCATGTGATGACGGCACCAACGAAGCCTGTCCTGCACATTCGGTATATCTTCATAATTCTGATACTGCTGATTGAACAACTGTGCTTCCAATAACTTGCGAGGGACTATCAGTCGGAAACTATGGATATACATAGGTGCATACCTCACATAGCCGTCCGAAGTGGAACAAAGGACGTAAATGTTCTCGAAAGCCTTTGCCAGAATACGCCATTTTGGTTCTTTTCTGCTCTGGGGGAATTGGTTCGGAACCATAAACGCATCTGCGAGAGGATAGCATTATCGATACACCGCGCGGCATATGTCGCCAGACGGCTGCCTCTCGTGTCATTGTAAGTTCCGACTGCTTTGATCAGACCGATCGTGCCGATAGAGATCAGCTCCTCCGTTTCCTCGTCCACATTCTGGTACTTTTTGACGATGTGTGCGACGAGCCGCATATTCCGTTCCACCAGCACATTTTTCGCTTCCTGACTCCCGCTTTTCATCCGTGCGATATATTCCTTTTCCTCCGGCTGCGTCAGAGGGGGCAAAAATGTTTTCAATCGCTTCTCTCCGATCTATCAAAGCGAACTTAATACATTTTATGTCCCGGACAGCTTTCCTGTGCCTTTCCCACTTATTTTCCCGCACTTCGGTCTGTACTATTTTTTAGCACTTCCTCCCTGATATAGCGGAAGGTCTCATCCTCCCCTTTCTCGGCGAGCATGTTTAACAGTTTCTCCAGCAGTGCCCTTGTCTCCGGGTGCAGCACATGATAATCGCGTTTCTGCATGTAGTACTCGAGCGGTGAAGCATCGGTATATTTCTCTTTTTTATAGATTTTGGATGCCGCAATGCGGTCAGCGACCATCTCTGCCACATATTTTTCGGGCATACGCATACCTGCAATGTGATGGTGGCCCTTGACATCATAATCGATCCAGTATTCGAGGTGGTGCTTGTTCCTGCCCTTGTGGTGCAGCCACGCCGTCGAGTAGCCGTACTCGGCACGCTCACCGTTGTGCGGGCTCTGGTCATCCATGAAATATTTTGTCCCAATGCGGAATTCCGCCCATGAAAACTTGGACAGATCATGCGTCAGCCCCTGCCAATAAAGTCCCATGCGAAAACAATTTTTCCGCACCTGTCTGCGATGTGCGCATACGGTTTTTAAGTGCTTGTATGCTTTTTTAAGTGACATTGAATAAATACCTCCGTATCAGGTACAGCAGTAATAAATGTACCGGATAAAATGCGTAGAAAAAATACTTTGCGGATGGCCCTTTTTTCCCATTGTAAAACTGGATCGGCAGCAGTGCGACCGTTCCCGCCCACTGGATCGGCCCGTAACACAGACAGTTGATGGCACCGACCGACAGCAGACGGTATCCCCACCGGCTGCGGAACTGGTAAAAGAAAAAGATCATAAGCAGACCGCCGACACCATAATCCGACCGGATCACATAGCCGGTCAGCAGCCAGATACCGGCAACGATACCGAGCGCAAGCCATTTCGACGACCGCCGGTCGATCACGCAGATACAGACCAGTCCGAGCGTCAATGTAAAAAATACGTTCTGGTGCTCCATATAGATGACCTGATCCGCACAGGCAAGGTCAAACGGCACCTCGGAGATCAGCGCAAACAGCGCGAGCCTTCCGATATATTTGCGGACATCCCGCGTGTGATAATATCCTTCCACGATCAAAAAGCAGTAGATCGGGAATGCCAGCCTGCCGATATAGCGCATCCACACCTGATCGGTATACAAAAATGCGCCGATATGGTCAATCAGCATTGTCACGACCGCGATACATTTCAGATCAAAGACCGACAGACCGATCCGCTTATTTTCCGACATAGATATCCGGCTCCTTCCACACAGTTATTATACTGAGTTAAATTCTTACATTCGGTCGCGGCTCCCGCAGGCATGTCTGGTTTGCGCACGCTTCGGTTGCTGGGCGGCATCAATTATTTTTTTGATTTGCCCGTTTTTTTCGGTTTGACCGTCGGATCGGGAACAGTTACGAGCACCGTCACGCCAAGATCCGGCAATTCGAGCTGCTCACCGTTTATCGTTCCGTCGCCGTTTATAATCTGCCACTGCGTTCCGTCAAGCGGCTTCGGCAGCGCCAGCACCGCTTTTGCCCGCGAAAAATTCCATCCGATATACAGATTCTGTGATTCACCCGCATACGCACCGCAATAGGCGGCACCGAGCGCCTGCATAGAGGGATAGATCTCACCGCTCCATGCCTGAGAGCCGTGGTAAGACAGATCCGGCAGTCCATGTGCCTCGTAATCACACAGCTGCATCGGTTTGTCACTGCGGATCGCAGGATGCAATCTTCGCAGCGCCAGCAGCTCCTTTACCGTCTCAAAATACGCGGCATTCTTTTCTTTCTGCCGCCAGTTCACCCAGCCGATCCGGTTATCCTGACAGTAGGCATTGTTATTGCCGTTCTGCGAATTGCCGAATTCATCACCCGCCAGAATAAGCGGCACACCCTGTGCGAAAACAACCGCCGCCATCGCCTGTTTCATGAGCTGTGTCCGCTGCTGCAAAATCTTTTTCTTACGGGATGCACCCTCAACGCCGCAGTTGACACTGTAGTTCCAGTCGTTTCCGTCTGCACCGTCCTCGCCGTTCGCCTCATTGTGCTTGTTCACGTAGCTGAACACATCCGCGAGCGTAAATCCGTTATTGTTCGCAATATAATTGACAAATCCGATCTGCGGATGCTGTTTGCGCTGCTGATTGAAAAATTCGATCAGATTGCCGTCCTGATGATTGATCAGCTTGCGCGCCGTGTATAAAAAGTCATCGTTATAAACATACAGATGCGGGTATCTGTCTGCCGTATCCCACGCCTCCTGCGGAAAGGATGCCGCAAACAGCTTGCTGCGGCGCAGCAGCACATCGCAGATCACGCCTGAGATCACGCGCTGCGGCGCGATCAGATGGAAACCGTCCACATGGTAGTGAAGCACCCAGTGGCGCAACACCTCCACCGCATAGTTCGGATTCTCCTGCGCATCAAAGTAAAACTCCATGACGCACTCGATCCCGGCGGCATGCAGTGCCCGCACGAGCTCCTTGAACTCACCCGCAGCATCCGTCCCGGCGGCATAGCTTGCCTTCGGTGCAAAATAATTTCCGGCTCCGTAGCCCCAGTAATTGATGCGTGGCGTGCGCTTTTCCTGCTCACGCTGTGCCTGCTGCATCATCTGATAGCCTGCGACCGCCTGCGGTGACCAGCTCGAAAAATCGATCGTCTGCTCGTCATACTCCGGTTCCATCAGTTCCTCAAATTCGTAGGACGGCATAAGCTCTACCGTCGTGATCCCAAGCTCCTTCAGATACGCAATGCTCTCCTGAATGCCCGCAAACGTACCCTTATGCCTGATCCTGTTCCCTGCATCCTTTGTAAAGCCCCTGACATGCAGCTTATACATGACCATCTCACTGCGCCCGATCTCCGGGTGTGCATCCTCACCCCAGTCAAATTCTGCCAGTTCAAAGCCGCTGCGTACCTGCATGCCGGAATCACAGCGCCGGATATCTGCCCACTTTTCCCTGCCAACAATCCGACCCGCATAGGGATCGACCACTTCCCTGCCGTCAATCATATAATTATAATCATTCCGCGCCGGGTTCAGTCCACGCACGCAGATCGAGCGCACAGCACCGACACAATAGTCCCTCGGCACCGGAATATCCCGGTACATCCGCCCGTCTGCGCGTGCGCGTTTGTCATAAATACGCACGGCACAATCCTGTTCTTTTTCTCCCTCAAATGTAAAACAGATTCCATCTGCCAGTCTGCTGACACCGAATCTGCCGTAAGTTCCTTCTGTGATCTGTTCTGTCATAACTATTCCGCCTCTTATGTGATCTTCCTGATACGACACTATTATAACAGTTTCCCTCCTGTTTGCATACATTTTTTTATCGTGACCCTCGACTTGACATCACAGTGTATTTTCACCTATAATGACGGTATTAGCATCATCAACTCAGGCATAGGAGGAACCCATATGAGTGAAAATGAAATCTTTGACAATGATCTGGAAGACAATCCCGACGATTACCGCGTCACCCTCGATCTGGATGACGGCACAAGCGCCGAATGCGCAATCCTGACGATTCTCGAGGTAGACGGTCAGGACTATATCGTACTCGTCCCCGTCGATGAGGACGACGAGCCGATGGAAGAAGGCGAAGTATACATCTACCGCTACTATGAGGACGAGGACGGAACTCCTTCCCTCGAAAATATCGAAACCGAAGAAGAATTTGAAAAAGTATCCGAGCGTTTTGACGAGTATCTGGACGAGCAGGAGTTCAACGAACTCCCGTAGCCCCGATTACTGTCTGATCTGTATTTACCGGTCTGGTACTTCCGGTGCCGCAGTTTCCAGTTCATTTAAAAATCTGGAGGCTGCGGCATCTTTGTTATACAGCGTTTTACTGTGTGAAAGAACGAGACAGCGTTTCGCCCGTGTCATGCCGACATAGAATAAGCGGCGTTCCTCCTCGATATCGGCATCCAGCACCGCCTTTTTATAGGGGATCTGCCCCTCTGTCAGCTGCGGAATCCACACCGTATCAAACTCCAATCCCTTTGCACCGTGCAGCGTCAGGATCTGTACCCCGTCCGCGTCCTGACGGTTTCTGTTTTTCTGCTCCTCCTGCATACGGATACGGTATGCATGAACATGCTCCTGCCATTCGCTCAGCGACCCAAAGCCGGCCGCCGACTGCTGCAGCTCGTCCAGCACGGCGAGCAGCTCCTGTGCATCCTGTCCGTGCGTCTGCGCATAGTCAACGACATATTCCTCATAGCCGATCCCCTTGCGCACATAATTCATCGCCGCAAACGGTCCCATATGGGACATGACCTGCAAATCCTCCGCCAGCTGTGCGATCCGCCTCGCGATCCACGGCTGTTCCTCATAGACCGCCTCCCAGCTGTCCAGATCGATCTGCGGCTCGTCCAGCACATCCCTGCTCAGATACCTCACCGGACGGTTCATAATCTGCAAAAACAGTCCTCTGGAACGGTCTCCCGCCGCGAGCTGCAAATAGCAGATCACATCCTTTGCGATCCAGTGATCATAGATGAGCGGCACGCGCTCCTTCGCATAAAACGGGATCCCCTCCTGCGTAAACATCTCAAGCAGATAGCCGGACTGCCGGTTTGTCCGGAACAGCACCGCCAGATCCGACAGCCGGACTCCCTCCGACATCCGTTTGCGGATACCGGCAATGATCGCGCGGTTTTCACGCAGCGCCGAAGGATATTCATTCACCGACACCTGTCCCTCCTGCCCGCTGGCAGCCTTGATCTGTTTTTCAAAACGGTTGTGATTGTGCGAGATCAGATTGCCTGACACGCGCACGATCTGTGATCCGCAGCGATAGTTTTCCCTCAGATACAACTGTTTTGCATCTGCATAATCCCGAACAAAATTGCGCATCAGTTCCGGTCTTGCTCCGCGGAACTGATAGATGGACTGGTCATCGTCCCCGACTAAAAACAGTTCATTCTGCGGCGCTGCGAGCATCCGCAGCACCTCGTATTGCAGCCGGTTCATATCCTGTACCTCATCCACCAGTATGTACTGAAACCGTTGCTGCCACGCACGCAGATGATCCTCACGCTGTCTGAGCAGCTCGTAGGTGAGCGTGAGCATATCATCAAAATCGATCAGCCTGTTTTCGCGCAGCTTTCTGTCATAGGCGGCATAGATCTCCCGAAACTGGGCACTGCCACAGCACTTGGCATAATAGTGCGCCAGATCGAGCTGCTCATTTTTGACCGCACTGATCTCACCCAGCAGGTTTTCCATCAGCTCCTGCTGTTCGTCCTCCGCCAGATGATAACCGGACAGTATCTCGCGCAAAAACGCATACTTCCATTCCGGGGTTATGATCTGATCCGCACGGTAATGATAGGCGTGCCTGAGAATTGAGAAAAAGATCGCGTGAAACGTGCCAAACTGCACCGGCAGCCGCCGTCCCTCCACCATTGCCTGAAACCGCAGGCGCATCTCTCCTGCGGCAGCCTTTGTAAATGTGATCACCAGTATCCGGTCGGGCGCAACCTTCCGCTCCTCGATCAGATACCGGATTCTCCCTGTAATGACGGCTGTTTTCCCCGAGCCGGGTCCCGCCAGTACCAGTGTCGCACCATCGCCCTGTGTAATCGCGGCGCGCTGCGACACGCTGAATCTGTCAAACATATAACTTCCTCTGTGTATTTCTTTTTTACTGACAACCGTTTTTTATCCGGCAAATAAAGATAAAGTCAGCAGATGCGCGGCAGTCCCTCTCCGTACAGCACATCCAGCACACGTTTTCCGCCGATCAGCGTGCGGATATATGCCGTTCCCGGTGCTTCATCCGTGACTCTTCCGATCACCGCTGCATCTGCGCCGTAAGCGCAGCCTGCCAGCACATCACGCGCACGCGCGGCATCCTCAGCGGCTACAATCGCGGCCAGCTTGCCCTCGTTACCCATATAGAGCGGATCGAGCCCCATCAGTCCGCAGAAATCACGCACCTGCGCATCGACCGGCAGTGCCTCCTCATCGAGCTCCATCGTGACACCGGAACGCTCTGCCAGCTCCTTTAAAACGGTCGCAAGCCCTCCGCGCGTCACATCCCGCAGACAATGTACCTGTATATTCTGTGCGAGCAGCGCCTGCACCATCTCACCGAGCGGCGCACAGTCACTTTTGATCGAATTGTCGATCCCGAACCGCCTTGACAGGATCGCCGCATGGTGATCCCCGAGATTGCCGGATACCAGTATCGCATCCCCCGCTTTCGCACCGGCAGCACCGATCTCACAGCCCTCCGGCACAAAGCCGACACCCGCCGTATTGATGATGAGCCCGCCGCTTTCTTCTTTTCTTCCCTCGATGACTTTTGTATCTCCGGCTACGACCTGGGCGCCTGCCTCCCGTGCCGTCCGTGCAAACGAATCCACGATCCGCTGCAGCAGCCCGATCTCAAGCCCCTCCTGCAATACAAACCCACAGGTGAGATACTGCGGGGCAGCTCCCCGCATCAACAGGTCGTTGACCGTGCCGCAGACTGCCAGCCTGCCGATATCTCCGCCCGGAAACTCCAGCGGTTCCACGACAAAGCTGTCCGTCGTCACGGCAATCCGTGCACTCGCCGGCACGACTGCCGCATCCTCCATCGCACCAAGCACCGGATTGTCAAATGCCCGTGCAAACACCTCTGCGATCAGGTCACTTGTGGCACGCCCGCCGCTTCCATGCGCCATTGTTATCTTCATTTTACTTTTATCTCCTTACTGATCCTGCTAATAATACTGTCTGCGATCCCACCACTATCTCGTCCGGTGATACATCAGATACTGATGGCAGCTCCCCTCCTCGGATACCATACAGGCTCCCTGCGGATTCTGCGGCGTACATACCGTTCCAAACAGCGGGCAGTCACCCGGCAGACAGCGCCCCATGAGCACCTGATCGCACCTGCACGCCTGATTTTTCCTGTGATCCTGTATCAAAGACGCACTTCCGGCATCAAAGCCCGCATATTCCGCGCGCAGCAGCCGCCCCGATGCGGGTATCACACCCATGCCGCGCCACGCAGCGTCCGACACCTCGAAATATTTGTCCACGATGCGCTGTGCCAGCTCGTTTCCCTCATGCGTCACGACCGACGGATAATAGTTTTTCACATCCGCACGCCCGCGATCCTCCCGACAGCGCACCGCCGCCCGGAACGTGCCGTAGACTGCAAGCAGCAGCTCCTTTGCCTCAAATCCGGCGACCCCGAACGGTACCTGATAACGCGCCGCGAGCGGTTCAAACAGCTTCGCGCCGGTCACCGCCGCCACATGTCCGGGGGCTAAAAATCCGTCAATTCCGCTCCCGTTCTCACACAGCCATGCAATAACCTCCGGCATCGTCTTTAACGCCGTAAGCAGCTGTACATTTTCAATTTTTTGTTCTATCAGCTGCTCTAACAGCATCGCATACACCGGTGTCGTCGTCTCAAAGCCGACTGCCGCAAATACAAATCTGCGCTGCGGCTGTTCCTTTACAAGACGCAGAATATCCATCGGTGAATACACCATCTCCACCTGTGCGCCCTCACTTCTCGCATCCGCAAGGCTGCGCGCCCTGCCGGGCACACGCATCAGATCCCCGAAGGTCACAACGGTTGTACCGGGCTCAAGCGACAGCTCAAGCAGCCGGTCGATATACGCGGTCGGTGTCACGCAGACCGGACAGCCGGGTCCGCTGATCAGATGCAGTCTGGGCGATAACAGCCCACTGATCCCATATTTAGAAATAGCAGCGGTATGACTGCCGCACACCTCCATGATGGAGATGTCCGGTCCGTCATACGCTGCCAGCCATGCTTTGATCTTTGTGATCTGACGATCCATGTCAATCTTAAAATCTGTCATGCTTGTTCTATTTCCTCAAACAATTCTATCATATCCCGTGCCTCACCCGCAGATAATTTCTGAAGAATACATCCCGCGTGAACAAGCACATAATCTCCCACCGCAATCGGCACAAGTCCGGAAATCGCGCGCACACGGTTTCCGCTGAAATCCACTAACGCATCTTTCTCATAGATCTCTACTACTTTTCCGGGTAAAGCCACACACATATCACGATTCTTCCTTTTTCGTTTCTGCCGGTTTCTCAGGCTCCGTCGGTTTCTGATAGACCGCTTCTTTTTTCTCTGCGCCGGGTGTCTGATAACCGGGTGCGATCGTCAGACATTTCTTCGGACATACCTGTGCACAATAGCCGCACTGTACACAGTCAAACCGGTTGATCGTCCATGTGCCGCCCGCACGGTCTACCGTGATCGCCCGCGGCGGACAGTTACGGCTGCACAGTCCGCACATGATACACTGTGCGATATCGATATCCACATGTCCTCGGCTGCGCTCCGGATAGACCGCAGGCTGCCCGGGATATGCAGTCGTGACCGGCTTGGAAAAGAGATTTTTTAACATCGTTCCCGCAAAGGGCATAAATTTAGACATTTCCCATTTCCTCCTATCGCTCTGTACAACTGATGCAGGGATCAATCGTCAGAATCAAAAGCGGCACATCAGAAAACTGACAGCCCTTCAACGTCTTTAACAGTGCCGGAATGTTGGCAAATGTAGGTGTGCGGATACGAATCCTATCGAGAAATTTCGTTCCGGTTCCTTTTGCATAATAAATTGCCTCTCCTCTCGGTTGTTCTACGCGCATGAAATATTCTCCGTTCGGGTTGCCCTTGACCGGAACCGCAATATCGCCCTCCGGAATCTTGTCAACCGCCTGACGGATAAGCGCAATCGACTGGTACATCTCCTTGATACGCACCTCACAGCGCGCATAGGAATCACAGTCATCACTTGTAATAATATCAAAATCGAGATCGCCGTAAGCGGCGTATCCCAGCTTTCTCGTATCTCTTGCAATACCGCTCGCACGCAGCATCGGTCCGCATGCACCGAGGTCGTGCGCCTCCTGCGGTGTCAGAATACCGACACCCTTTAAGCGTGTCAGTACGGTATAATCATTCAGGAAAATATCCGCGATGTGATGCAGCTCCTGCTCGAATCCGTTTAATTTTTCCACAAACGCATGCAGCATATCCGACGGCATATCCTTTAATACACCACCGGGAGCATTGACCGAAAAGATCACGCGCCCGCCGGTCGACTGCTCAAACATATCCAGAATTTGCTCCCGCATCCGCCAGCACTGGTAGAACAGACTCTCAAATCCAAAACCGTCTGCCAGCAGTCCCAGCCACAGCATATGAGAATGCAGGCGGCTCATCTCACACCAGATCGTGCGCAGGTAACGACCGCGCACGGGCACCTCCACATCCATGATATGCTCCACCGTCTCGCAGTAGGTCATACCGTGCATAAAGCTGCAGATTCCACAGGTACGCTCCACGACGTACTGCATTTCCTTGAAATCCTTCTTTTTTACGAGTGATTCCAGTCCGCGGTGTACAAATCCGATAGACGGAACCGCCTCTACGACGCGCTCATCATCCAGTACGAGATCCAGATGAATCGGCTCCGGTAATACGGGGTGCTGCGGTCCAAACGGAACCACACTTTTTTTACTTGCCATAATCGATCGAACCTCCTACAGTGTTTTCATCGGTGTGGTATCATCCATGCGGTACAGCTTATCATGATAATCCACCGAAATCATTTTAATCTTCACGCCAAACAGCTCTGCCATCTCATTCTCATACAGAAAAGCCGCATCATAAATATGTGTGATGCTCGGAATCTCCTCATTCTCATCAATCACAAGCCGAAGGGAGATCCACTCATAGTCTTTTCCAAATGTATAGCTCAGCTCATAGCCGTTCTCTATGCTCACGGCATGTGCCTGCATCAGACGGTAGTCCGCCGCCTTCATTTCCATGACTTTCATCAAAAATTCTCCGGTCGTCACCGGAATCAGTTCACATCCTGTATCTGCCACTGTGGCTCCTCCTCCCTATTTCCCGTGCTTATCATTGTTATCATTCTGTCCGGCTTTCATTGCCTCGTGCTTTTTCTGGAACAGGGCAACCGCCTGTATAATACCGTCAATGATCGACTGCGGTCTCGCCGCACAGCCCGGCACATAGATATCCACCGGAATGACCATATCCGCGCCGCCCTTAATATTATAGCACTCCTTAAACACGCCTCCGGTGCACGCGCACGTTCCGACCGCACACACGACCTTCGGATTGGGCATCTGACTGTAGATCTGCTCTACGACAGGTGCATTCTGCGAATTAATTCCGCCCGTGATGAGCAGGATATCGGCGTGCATCGGATTGCCGGTGTTTACGACTCCGAAACGCTCTGCATCATATATAGGTGTCAGACACGCCAGAACTTCTATGTCACATCCGTTGCAGCTGCTTCCGTCATAGTGCAGCAGCCACGGTGATCTCGCTACGTTTGTCATTTTTCTTGATGCCAATTGCATTATTGTTTGCCATTTTTCTCCTCCTATCGATGCATCAGCACTAAAATTGTCAGATTGATTCCGCCTGCCACCAGCGTCACGACCCATGTACTCACGAGCAATACCTTCCAGTTGACACGCGCAGAGGTGTTATCAATCAGTATCTCCAGAAAATAAGTCGCCAGAATCACAATCAGTGCCACCACATAGCTGACCGGATTGCTGTTGACGATAAACAGTGCCACAACGCCCATGAGGAATACAACCTCATACCACTCTGCCAGATGGATCAGCGCCAGATTGGAGCCGACCATCTCCTGTGTGACACCGCGGACGATCTCCTGATGCGCATGGTGTGCGGTAGACAAATCAAACGGTGACTTTCGCATCTTGATGGTCAGAATGAATAAAAATCCGACAAACACACCGGGCAGAAACGCAATCGCACTCGTATTCATATGAATAATATCCTTCACGTAAAATGTGCCGGTAGCAACATAAAATCCAACCGCCGTGAGCAGTACCATCGGCTCATACGCCATCATCTGCACGAGCTCACGCTGACATCCGACCGATGCATACGGAGAATGTGTAAACGATGCCGCAAGCACCAGAAACATTGCACAGGTCGTCAGTGCAAAGAAGCACAGCAGCAGATCCATTCCCGCAAAAAACAGTCCGCCCGCAATGACCATAAACAACAGATAGGTCATGACGAGGAAGGTCTGCGAACGCTTTACGACCAGCGGCTCCTTCTGGAACAGCTTGATGACATCATAAAACGGCTGAAAGACCGACGGCCCTTTCCTGCCCTGCATACGCGCAGAAATCTTTCTGTCCACACCGTCCAGAAAGCCTCCGATAAACGGGGCTCCTACGATATATAAAATCACAAATAAAATCGGTTTTACATCCATGATACCGCACCTCCTATGATCAGACACATCATGATAATCAGCACACCCGCACTGACAATCACGCAGGGAGTCAGCAGCTTATTCTCTGCCAGATAATCCATCATATACCAGTTTGCGGTATAGAGCTGCTTTTCTTCCCCGTAGGAGTCGATAAAGTTTTTATTATCTCCGGCATTGACACCATTCATATAGGAAATGACATGCTTTCTCTTATGCCGTTTCGTTCCGAGATAGCATACAAACGGAAGTACCACGATCGCTATGAGCAGGATAACCATAACCATAATATCTGCGCTGTCCAGTGTCATTGTCGCGCTGCCGAACAGGCTCAGCTCGATCGGTATAACGACATACTTTGACATCGGAATACACAACAGACAGACAACAAGCATGATCACGACATGGATATAAAGGGATACATACTCATCCTTTTTCGTCACATCGCGCAGCGGCGTATCCACACGCGGCGGCCCGATGATCTTTGCCATCCATTTTGTCCAGTAGAACATTGTCGTGGAGCTGCCGAACGCGATAAAGATAATGAGCAGCGGATTGCTTGCATCGACAAATGCCTTAAACGCAGCCCACTTCGCAATCAGCATTCCAAACGGAGCCAGATACATACCGGCGATACCGATCAGCATGATAAATGCCAGACGCGGCAGGCGGTAGATCAGACCCTGCATATTCTCAATATTACGGCTGTGCAGCGAGTTCTCGACAGCACCGACGTCCTGAAACATCATCGCCTTGCTCACCGCATGGAAAATCAACAGATAGATCGCTGCCCAGATCGTTTCACTCATACCGACACCTGCACACGCCACGATCAGTCCGAGGTTGGAGATCGTCGAGTACGCAAGCACTGCCTTTGCGTCCGATTTAGAAATCGCAAGCAGTGATGCGAGCAGGAACGTCAGACCTCCGATAAAGCTGACCATCGTTCCGGTCATCGTGCCAAACAGCGCCGGAGAGAGACGAAACAGCAGATAAACACCCGCCTTGACCATCGTCGCACTATGTAATAACGCAGAGGATGGTGTCGGTGCTACCATTGCACCGAGCAGCCAGCGTGAAAACGGAAGCTGCGCAGACTTTGTGAGTGCCGCAAATGCAAAGCACGCAATCGGAATCGTCAGGCCCTGTGCAACGATCGTCTGCACATCCACACATCCGATCTCATAGATCGAGCACGCGATACCGATCGCAAGCATCAGACCGCCGAGCAGGTTCATCCACAGCGCGCGGAACGAATTATGAATCGCTTCATCCGTTTTGGTGTATCCAATCAGCAGAAATGAACAGATACTGGTAACTTCCCAGAAGAAATCCAGCCACAGCATACTCTTTGAGAGCACCAGACCAAACATGGCGCCTAAGAATACAAAGATCAGGGAAAAGAAATAATATCTCCGGTCAGGAAATTCCCTGTGATAATGATGATAACCGTGCATATAACCGGTTGCATAAACTGTGATCATTCCGCCGATAAATGCGACAATGACGATCATCAGCACCGACAGACGGTCAACCAGAAGCTGCGGTGTCTCCTCAAATGCGGGTCCGCATTTTTCCAGCCATATGATAAGCAGCGTCTGTACGATCGACAACAGGCTGATCCACAGCTTTTTATACTTGAAACACAGATAGATTACGAGCAGCATCAGCCCGATCTCAGCAATCAGAATCACCGCATCGACCAGCTCATTTTCAACGAGAATCGCCGTTGCCTGTCCGCCGTGGGATAAAAAATCCACCAGCAGCCAGAGCGTAGCCAGCATAATCACGCCGACAGAGGCATATGCCACCCTGTTACGAATTTTGTTATTCCTTATAAAATACATAAAAATAGCTGCCACAAACGGGAAGCAGATAAGGAATGGTATGAGGTTCATAACTGTTACTCCTTTCGGTCCGTCCGGACCACCGTTTTTTCAAAAATCCGTCTCTTATTATAGCTCTTTTTATGCAAAATGTTAATAGAATTATGCACATTTCTTATATAAATAGTTAAAATTATAACAATCGATCAATCGCCTGGTTCAAATTTTCTAACGCTTCGTCATCTCCGGTCTCGATCGCGTCCACAATACAATGTGAGATGTGCTGTTTCAGTATAACTTTTCCGGTATTGTTCAGCGCAGACTTCACTGCGGCGAGCTGGATCAGCACCTCCGAGCATTCTCTCCCGTCCTCAACCATCCGCTTGACCGATTCGAGATGCCCGATCGCCTTGGCAAGACGGTTGACGATCTGTCGCACCTCCTTCGGATCATGAGTGTGCCCGTGATCCGCCCCCTGTCCATGTGTATGCGTAACGACTGTGCCGTCCTCCAGCACATGCGTATGTGTACTCAATCTTTCTTCCTCCTATATGGCTCCCGTAGTCAGCTTGTCCACCGACTGGATAATATCCCGGATCTTTTCCTCGTACTCCGGATGC
>CALBJL010000116.1 GCA_937893485.1 uncultured bacterium
AACAAAGCGAGACACCGTCGGGCAATCGGAGCAGTCTGAGTGGGAGACTACTGCGGTCCTAGCCGAACAGCCCGATATGATACCATAGTTTTGCAAACACCTATTAGGATAAAGGGGAAAAGGATGAAGGTACATCAGGATGGAGCCGGTGAGAACCGCCTGTGGCGGCTGCTTGCGATAGTCATATTGATTGGGGCAGTGATCTGTGCGCTGTGCGGCTGCGGTGTCAGACAAAAGACGATCGTGCTTACAGAACATCTGGATGACACGGTGCTGCAGCTTGACGGACAGAAATATCCGTTGCGGAAGCTGGCATTTTACATTGCATATGAGGAGCAGACAGTACAGGAGCAGGCGCTTTTGTATAATGCGGACGATCCGAATAAATATTGGAATACGCATATCAACGGTCATTTTGTGCGGGTACGCGCCCGTGAGGAGGCGATGAACCTCGCGATCCATGACTTCATTTTTTATAATCTGGCGCAGGAGATGGGTATGGAGCTCGATCAGGATGAGATCGACTACGCGGCTTCGCGGGCAGAGGATTTCTGGATGGATCTTGGGGAGACCGGACAGCAGCGGATTGGCATTACGCAGGACGAATTGACCGAGGATCTGCTGCACATGGCGCTGGCGCAGAAATACCAGCAGCTCTATGCGGCGATGCAGGGAGTACCAGAGGAGGACTGTGATGTGGATGGCATTGTTTATGAGCAGCTCCTTGAGGAACACAGCTACAAGATCACAGCCAGCGTGTGGAAAGGCATATCGATGGGCCATGTCACACTCGATCAGTGAGACCAATCATCGATAAAGGATAGAGGAGAGAAAACAAATGAATTTGAATCAGAACCCATTTAAGGGTATGCACATAGCGAAACAGATTAAGATCGGCAGGAACGATCCGTGCTGGTGCAAAAGCGGCAAAAAATACAAGCAGTGCCATATGGCGATGGATGAGAAGATCCGGCGCATACAGGAGGAGGGACATATCGTACCCGGCCATTCCATCATCAAAAATCACGATCAGATCGCAGGCATCCGTCAGAGTGCCAGGATCAATATCGCCGTACTCGATGCGGTAGGCGAACAGATCAAAGCAGGAATGACAACACAGCAGATCGACGATATTGTATATAATCTCACAACAAAGATGGGTGGAATTCCCGCACCACTCAACTATCAGGGCTTTCCCAAGAGTGTATGTACCTCGATCAACGATCAGGTGTGCCATGGCATTCCGGATGACAAGGTCGTATTAAAGGATGGGGATATTATCAACGTAGACTGTTCTACGATTTTAAACGGTTATTTTTCGGATTCCTCGCGGATGTTCTGCATCGGGGATGTGAGTCCGGAGAAAAAGCGTCTGGTCGAAGTGACAAAGGAGTGCTGCGATCTCGGACTGGCAGCGGTCAAGCCGTGGGGCTTCCTCGGCGACATGGGGCAGGCGGTACACGACCATGCATACGAGAATGGCTATTCCATTGTGCGTGAGATCGGCGGACACGGCGTGGGACTCGAATTCCATGAAGATCCGTGGGTTGGCTATCACTCCAGGAGGGGCGAGGAGATGCTGCTCGTGCCCGGCATGATGTTTACGATTGAGCCGATGGTCAACATGGGCAAGGAAGATATCTTTATCGACGAGGCAAACGGCTGGACGGCTTACACAGAGGACGGCAAGCCTTCCGCCCAGTGGGAATATATGGTTCTGGTGACAGAGGATGGAGCCGAATTGATCTCCTACTAACCGGTGGATCGAGATTTAGCTGAGCAGATCTTTGGCGTGCGTTCCACTGTTTTTGGGGAATGCAGTCAGTTTATTATTCAGATCACAAGTGGCGAGCAGTACATGCTCTGCGTCGGTGATACCCTGCGCATTGAGCTGTGCGCACAGCCACTTTTTTTCTTTTCCGGCATGCTTTAGGTTGTCCTCCATGATGTGGCCGTCGAGAATGAGTACGGCAGTCAGGTCTTCCTGCTCCGGTGTCAGAGCCAGATCATTCGGAGTCGCCGGACGGCCGGATGATTTCGGCAAAAAGCTGAAACGTCCGTTTCCTTCGAGTATGACCGTCTGAAGCTGCGAGATGTCAAAATATCCGCTGACGCGGCATTGTTCGAGAAATTCATTCAGATCAACCTTGGATTTTTTCAGGTTTTCTTCATATAAAATATCGTTGTGGAGCAGGATCAGCGGTTTGCCGTTTAAAAAACGCCGCGCTTTGACGGATTTTCCAGAGAGAAGCGACAGGCAGACAGCTGCCAGTGCATAGACGATCATCGCGGCTAACGGGCGGTGGTAGTCCTCCAGATTTGTTGCCATTTCTGCGGCGATGGAACCGATCGTGATGCCGTTGATATAGTCAAACAGGCTCATCTGGGACATCTGGCGGTAGCCCATGAGCTTTGTCATGAGAAACAGGACGATGAGAGATGCGAGTGACAGAACGATCACATATGAGATTTCTCCAACCATGCGAATGATCCTCCGGATTGCTTTTTCCAGAGCATGTGTATTTTTTCGTAAATTATGCAAAAAAGATGGAGTGAAGTGGATTTGCGGAGATTAGGTTCTTTTAAATATCCGACAGATATGGTAGAATGTTTTAAGATTAGGTAAAAAAGGTCTTTTATGCGATGTACTGTGATTCAGACGTATATTTTATTTGCCAGAGAGGGAGAAAGTATCATTATATGATCAGTGACACACTTCAAAAAGTCTTAAATATCGGTATTGCATTCTCAAAGGAAAAAAACAGGGAAAAGCTGTTGGATCAGATACTTATATCGGCAATGGATATTACGCAGTGTGATGGCGGAACTTTGTATATCAACAACGGGGAAACCTTGGAATTCAGTATTATGGTTACGCGCTCGCAGGGTATCCATCAGGGAGGCGGCGAGAGTGCGACGACGTTGCCGCCGGTGCCTTTGACTGAGAAAAATGTGTGCGCATGTGGCGTGCTGTATCGGAGACTGATCAATATACCGGATGTCTATGAGAGCTCCCAATATGATTTTTCGGGGTTGAAAAAATATGATGCGATGACCGGATATCATACACAGTCCATGCTCGTTGTGCCGTTAGAGGACGATAAGGAGCACATGATCGGAGTCGTTCAGTTGATCAATGCATTGGATGAAAAGGGACAGGTCATACCTTTTCGAAGGGAACACGAGCAGATCCTGCTTGCGCTGGGCTCACAGGCGGCGATCTGTCTCACAAATATGAATTATGCGCACCAGATCCGCAAAATGCTGGATTCCTATGTGAAGGTGATGTCTACGGCGATTGATGCCAGAACGCCTTATAATGCGAACCACACAAAAAATATGGTAGTCTATGCGACGCGGTTTATCGACTGGCTGCAGAAAAACTATCCGGATCAGCCCTTTGATGAGCGCAAAAAGCAGGAATTTATCATGAGCGTGTGGCTGCATGACATCGGTAAGCTCATTACACCGCTTGAGATTATGGATAAGCAGACCCGTCTGGCAGGAAATTATCGTCTGCTTATGGATCGTCTGGAAAAGATCCGGCTGCTGACACGGGTCGCACAGTTGGAAGACCGCATAGACAAAGCGGAACTGAAGCAGCAGCTGGCAGATATCAGATATGCGGAACAACTGGTGCATACAGTGAATGAGGCGGGATCTCTGACGGATGAGCAGATCGGGCAGGTGAAACAGTTAGCCGCACGTACCTACATTGAGGAGGATGGAACGGTGCATGGCTGGATCACAGAGCAGGAACAGGAGCAACTGATGATCCGCAAAGGGACGCTGACGGGTGGAGAGCGGGCGATCATGCAGGATCATGCGGAAAAGACCCGCATGATGCTTGAACAGATGGCGCTGGGCGACGACTATAAGGATGTTCTGCAGTGGGCATCCCAGCATCACGAGCTGCTCAACGGCACCGGCTATCCGAAAGGTCTGGCGGGGGATGAGATCTGCTGGGAGGTACGCTTGTTGACGATTTTTGACGTATTCGAGGCAATGACGGCGATCGACCGTCCATATAAGCAGCCAATGCCTGCAGAGCATGCGCTTCGAATCATGCATGAGATGGCGGATCGGGGGCAGCTGGACCGGGAAGTGTTAGCTCTATTTGAACAGAGCAGAGCATGGGTTACACAATGAGGCAGATATAAGTGACGGAGGAATATTTGATGAAAATAGGTGAAATACCGGCAAATGCGATGATACAGATCCGCGTGGTGCGGGGAGAGAAAAAGTTTGAGTGTATGGCAGTCGTTGTCGCAGCACGCGAGGATGGTTTGTATCTCTATCCGATCAAGCACGACGGACAGCTTATTGATTTTTCGGTTGAAAACATCCAGATATTTGCATTTTATGTCAATGAAAAACGGCAGGCATTCGGCTGGAGCGGATGCCGGATCCGCAAAGCTCTTTATCAGAGAAAGCTGTGCCAGCTGCTCACGACTAAGCGGGACAGCGTAAGGGTCAACCGGCGTAATGATCCCCGCATCCGCACAGACATGGGTGCGACACTGAGGACGCTCTCCGATGACAAGGACTGGGAGATCGTCGTGCGCAACTACAGCGAGAACGGAATCGGCTTTGTCTGCAAGAAAGCAATACCGGA
Source organism: uncultured bacterium (assembly GCA_937893485.1). Lineage (GTDB taxonomy): Bacteria > Bacillota > Clostridia > Lachnospirales > Lachnospiraceae > W0P33-017. The sequence continues at coordinate 4,616 of CALBJL010000116.1, forward strand.
GAAGGACTGGAATCCGGTATCAATCGTCTATGAGGACCGGGCAGAGCAGATGGCTATTTCGCTGCGGGTGAATATCCTGCGCGGTATCGAACTGCCCAGCGGTCTGTTCAAATACGGCGGAACGATCCAGCAGCCGGATGAGGAGTGGATCAGGTATGTAAAGCACAAGCTGGAAGCGATCAAGGAACGGAATCAGGCAGAGGAATCGCCGGATACGAATGCAAATAGTCATTGACACCTGCACGCGACTGTGGTAGCATATCACCGAGATAAAGTGAAAAGATTGCAAAAAGTGCAGGAGGATAAACAATATGAAAAATAAGAAATTGCTCGTATGTGTACTGGCGGCAGCGATGACTGCCGGAATGCTGACCGGATGCGGTTCAAAGAGTGACGACAAGACATTTATAGTAGGATTCGATGCGGAGTATCCGCCCTATGGCTACATGGACGACAACGGAGAGTATACCGGATTCGATCTGGAGCTCGCGCAGGCAGTCTGTGATATGGAAGGCTGGACATTAGAGAAAAAGCCGATCGAGTGGAACTCTAAGGATATGGAACTGGAGAGCGGCGCGATTGATTGTATCTGGAACGGATTTACCGTGGATGGCAGAGAGGACGATTACACATGGTCACAGGCATATGTGGACAACAGTCAGGTGATCGTTGTTGCTGAGGATTCCGGTATCAATTCACTCGCGGATCTCGCAGGCAAGACCGTCGGTGTACAGGCAGCGAGTGCGGCGCTTACACTGCTTCAGGAGGATCAGGCAGATCTCGCAGCTACCTTCGCGGGAATTCAGGAGTTTGCAGATTATAACAGTGCCTTTGTAGAGTTACAGGCAGGATCAGTAGATGCGGTTGCAATGGATATCGGAGTCGCAAACTATCAGATCAAGACACGCGGTGAGGGATATAAGATTCTCTCAGAGGTGCTCAATTCCGAGAAATATGCAGTCGGCTTTAAAAAGGGCAATACCGAGCTGCGTGACATCGTGGATGCAGATCTGACCAAGCTGGCAGAAGACGGAACGATCGCAAAGCTGGCAGAGAAGTACGATATTTCCGATCTGATCTGTATCGGAAAGTAACAGTTTGAAGAGGAAAGGAGCATACGCTCCGGGAGGAATATACATATGTCTACCGCTATGATTTTTCAGCAGCTGGCGGGAGGAATGCTAAAGTCCATCAGTATTTTCTGTTGGACTTTACTTTTCTCTCTGCCGCTAGGCCTGCTCATTACATTCGGACGCATGTCAAACGTAAAGCTGTTTGGGCGTTTTCGCGTGGTAAGGGGGATCACAAAGCTCTATATCGACATTATGAGAGGTACACCGCTCATGCTGCAGCTGATGGTCGTTTATTATGGACCATACTTTTTGTGGCGCGCAGATATCGGAGGCTTCCGCTATGCGGCGATCATTCTGGCGTTCTCGATCAACTATGCGGCATATTTTGCGGAGATCTACCGT
>CALBJL010000117.1 GCA_937893485.1 uncultured bacterium
CCAGGTGTATGGATGGCGGGGATCGTAGAAAACATCCTCGGCTGTCCCAAGCTCAACAATTTTTCCTGCATACATAACAGCAACACGGTCTGCGATTCTGGCAACACTTCCGAGATCGTGCGTCACAAATACAATCGAAACGCCTGTTCTTTTGCGGATATCCAGAAGCAGATCCAGAATCTTTGCTTTCACCGTTACATCCAACGCGGTCGTCGCCTCATCGGCAAACAGCAGCTTCGCGTTTGTTGCCAGCGCGGCGGCAATGACGCAGCGTTGGCGCATTCCTCCGGAAAAGAAATGCGGCTGCAAATCAAACCGGTTTGCGGCATCCTCAATGCCCACCAACTCCAGCAGCTCCAATGCGCGTGCTTTTGCTGCGGCTTTTGTAACCTTCTGATGCTTCAAAATTGCTTCTGTGATCTGTTTCCCGATAGGAATCGTCGGGTTCAGTGTTGCCAGAGGGTCTTGAAAAACCATCGATACAACACTGCCCCGGAGCTTTCGCATCTGCTTTTCCGTATAATTCGTAATATCCTGCCCGCATACCGACATTGTTCCATGCTTGATATAGGCATACGGCGGCAGAAGATGCATGATGGATTGGCACATAACGGTCTTTCCACATCCCGACTCACCGACAATGCAAAGAATTTCACCGGCATTGACGCTCAAATCCACGCCTCGGACAGCCTCAACCTCGCCTTCCGTGGTATTGAAACTCACAGCAAGATTGTTTAGCTCCAGTACTTTTTCTGACAATGCTTACACCTCAAATCATGCCGCATGGCTGACCGCAAAACTGCGGCCAGCCATGGAGCAGTGTACGTTACTTATTCAGAGTCCATTCCTCAATGTTCCACATGACGCCAACGGCGTGGTGTCCGAGAACACGGGATGTATTCAGCCCGGACAGGGCGCTGGTACCAACATAGTTGCCGTCGAGATACGCAACCAGAAGAACGTTGGGATTCTGCGCGTAGACCTTTTCAAACTCGCCGTAAAGCTCCAGTCTCTTCGCGGGATCCTCTGTATGACGAGCCTCCGTCAGCAGGCGGTCAACCTCAGCATTGGAATAGTGCATACTGTTATTGCTGCCGTCAGTAACAAACTGTCCGTATGCCATGTCGGGGTCAAACTGGGTGGCAAATCCCGCAAGGAAGCCGTTGTATCCAGCGTCCCAGTCAAACTTGGTGACCAAGACGACTTCCATCTCAACGCCTGCCTGCTTCAGCATGGAGGACATCAGATTTGCAATGTCCACACGCTCTTCCTCGTAGTCACGGGTCTGGATGGTAAAGTGGAATCTTTCGCCGTTGCGGACATAGATACCATCGTCGCCCTTCTCCCAACCGAGGGCTTCCATTTCCTGAGCAAACTTTTCCAGATCGTAAGTATAGATGTCTGCCTCTGGGTTTGTGCCGAGCGGATTCTTCTGGATCGGACTGTATGCTACGCAGCCCTGACCGTTCAGAACACTCTTAACAATGGCTTCTTTGTCCAGCGCATAGTTCAGAACGCCGATGGAATCGCCATTATTTTTCCAGAAATCCGTCGCCATGTTCATGGCCGCACCGCGATAATCCGCAGTCGTAAAGTCCCAGTTCGTATAGCCGTCCTTGCCGCGGAACTTCTCGGCGTAATTGGCATTCAGCCATGCAAGATCTGCTTCGCCGGATTCCAGCATAGTGGCCTTGGTGCTTTCCACGGCGACCGTCTTATAAATCACGCGCTCAATATTGGGAACCTTCCCATAATACTCTTCATTGCGGACAAAGGTAATCATGCCGCCAGTCATATCCCAATCGACAAACTTGAATCGTCCGGTGCCGACAGGCTTCTGATTGAAAGCGGTGGTATTCATATCTTTGCCTTCCAGCAGATGCTGCGGAATGATGCCGATGGTGAAATAGCCCAGCATATTTGCGCAGTATGCATCCAGTGTGATAACGACAGTGTAATCGTCGGGTGCAGAGACGCTGACAATATCTTCATAGTTGCTGACAACGGAGCTGGAGAGAGTTTCATCCTGCGTCAGAACATCATAGGTAAAAACGACGTCCTTTGCAGTGAAATCGGTGCCGTCATGCCACTTTACGTCCTTGCGCAGCTTAAATGTATAGGTGAAGGTATCAGCATCGTATTCATAGCTTTCTGCCAGATCTTCCACCGGATGCCCGTTCCCATCGTATTTCATAAGACCCGAGAACACCAGCTCAACGATCTCATCATGTGCGCTGATGACAGGATTGATCGAGCTTTCGTTTTCACCGGCGTAAACCAGAGTGTTGGAGAGATCCGAAGCTTGCGCAGCGGACGACTGCGTGTCGGACGTCTGTGCATTTCCACCTTCCTCAGCAGGCTGCTTCGCGCAGCCGATCAGCCCAAGGCACAGCACCAATGCCAGCGCCAAAGTAATCAGGGATTTGACTTTTCTCATTTTCATTCTCCTTTGTTAATAATTTGATTTCATATATAAATGTACCTTATATGGTATCTATACTTCTCTTAAAGATTGCTGGGCTTTCGATTTGTCTCCTTGCGAAGGAAATTGCCGACATTCGTAATACACATCAGCGTAACAACAAGAAACAAGCCCGGAATGATGATGACCCACCATGTGTTCATAATCAGCGCACGGTTGGCAAGCGACAGCATACTGCCCCATGAGAGAATATCAACGGGCAGTCCCAAGCCGAGAAAGCTCAGCGTTGATTCCATCGTAATGCAGGAGCTGACGTTGGAAACCACGACGAACATAACGGCTGACAGGAAATTAGGGATCAAGTGTCGCCACATGACATAAAGAAACTTTCCACCGGTGCATCGAGCATATAGCACATATTCGCAATTACGGATCTGCCGCACCTCGCTGCGGACGATTCGCGCCATGCCGAACCATCCGGTAACGCCTATTACAAACGATAGCGTGATCACGTTTTTGCCTGTAAAGAGCGCGGAAAGAATCAGTACCAGCAGAATCGTCGGAATACTGCCGCAGGCTTCTGCGATCCGCATCAACACCGAATCGGCTCGGTTCGGCAGCGTACCGCTGATGCAGCCGTAAATTGTGCCAATTACTGCAATAATCGCCGCGCCCAGAATACCAATAGTCAAGGATGTACGCCCGCCATAGAACATAATAGAGTACAGATCACGGCCAAGAGAATCCGTGCCAAAGTAAAACTCGGAATTTGGCGCGGTATTTAGTGCATCCAGATAGAATCCAGCTGGATCATGATTTGCAAATACAGGTGCAAAAACGCAGCCGAGGACGATCAAAAGCAGAAGCGCCGCCGAAAAAATCGGCTTTCCTTTCAGCTTTTCACGAAATGTCTTTTTTCTCTTTGGCGGCTCATAAGTCCGATAGCCCGCGCCAACAACGGCAAACGGGTCGGCACTGTTTTTTATTTGGTTTACCATTTGATGGACTCCATTTCTTTCATTCTCGGGTCGATTTCCTCATTGACTGTCTGTGCGACAAAGCTGCCAACGAAAACAGCAATGCCGGTAATCAAAACGGTGACCATGAGCAGATTGTAGTCATGGTATTTAGCACTTTCGACGGCCAGATTTCCGATACCCGGATAGTTGAAAACAGCTTCCACCACGACCGTTCCTCCGGTGACGTGCGGAATAGAGATCGCCATGATACTGACAATTGTAGGCGCGACATTCCGCAAGCAGTGCTTCCACACGATCTCACGGCGCGTACAGCCCTTTGATTTTGCGAAAAGAATGTAATCCTTACGAACCTCGTCCAGCATCTTATTGCGGATCATGTACGCGTAATACCAGAGATGGCTGGCGACCATAACGATCAGAGGCAGCACCAAATGCTCGGCGCGATTGCCAATATCATTTTCCATGCCCACGTCATACGCGCCGCTGCTCGGCAGCCAGCCAAGGTTTACGCTGAAAATCAAAACCAGCACAACGCCAAGCCAGAAGCCCGGGATATAATACGAAGCCGTACCGATCTTGCAGATGGCTTTGTCGATGAATCTGTCTTCATATAACGTACAGAATACAGCCAGCACAATGGCCAGTGCAAAGACGATAATATATGCCAGAACGCCCAGCAGCAAGGTGTTCCCGACCAAGGGCTGGATCACATCCATAACAGGCATTTTATATTTGAAAGACAAGCCGAAATTCCCCTGAAACACCTGCCCGAGCCAACGAATGTATTGGGTCACAAGGCCGGCATTCAGACCAAGGCGCTCACGAGCGGCATCCTTTTCTGCCTCCGTCATCAGCTCCAGCGCATCGCCATAGAACGATTGCAGCGGGTCGCCGGGCGCCAGCCGCGCAATAAAAAAGACGACGGTTGACAGCAAAAACATACATAGGACAAAAAGGAGGATGCGCTTTGCGATTCTTACCCACAAATTGGCACTTTTCACGATCAAATCACACTCCCAACGGTCATTTCTTCATCCCGATGAACATCGTCCAGCCGGGCATATCTTCTGCATGAGACATTTCAGGCGGAAGCTCTGTTACAGTAATTTCGTCCAGCCCGGCAGTACGATACACCGCGATATAGTCCTCACGCTTGCCGCAGCGCAGCGGTAGCTCTACGCCGTTTCCATAGTCCCCGCCATTGCTGTTCATCTCACCATGTGTTCCCGTCTCTCCCACATTCATCATTCGCATGAAAGAAATGACCCGACCTCCGGATTTCAGCACGCGCGTCCATTCTCTCACCGCTGCCTCCGGATCAGTCAGTGTCCACATTACTCTGCAATTCACCACAGCATCAAAGCAGTTGTCAGAGAATTGGAGATGTTCACATTCACCTTTCTGAAAATCAACAGAAAGATTCAAATGTCCTGCCTTCTCAACTCCGATTTGCAGCATTTTCTCAGCAACATCAACGCCGCTGACATCGTATCCCAACTTGGCAAGTAGCAGCGCTAGGAATCCGGTGCCTGTCCCAACATCCAAAACGCCGCCGCGCCCCTGTAAACCGATTGCCTTTTCAAGCTCCGCACTCCATAAAGCCAGATCCTCGGTTGCGTGCTGCTCGTCAAATCCTTCAGAGGCTTCGTTCCAATAATCCGCAATCGCGGCGATCTTTTCCTGAAAATCCATATCAATATCTCCTTGCTATCGGAAAATGTCGGACGGATATTGCCGTTTATGTAATGCGATGACATAATCCGCTTCTATTCTTGGTTATGATACCAGCGATTTTGATCCCTCACAAGCTCCCCCGGGGGTTAAAAAATTGCACAAAATTAAAAAAATATGGCATCTGAACAGCTTTAATTCAGATGCCGCAATATGAAGATGAAATGCGTTTGTATACGGATAAAATATCCTTGACAAATCTCGTCTCATTAAGTAATATTCTTCTGCTTTCCTTTTCGCCATATATTACCCCCACAGAATATCTTCCTGTTTATCCAGCCTGCAGTCACGGACAAATTTCTCGATTGCATCATAATAACTTTCAAACAATGCATTGGCGTAAATCACAAGATTGTGCTCATTGACACCATCTATATCTTCATTGACATGGATTTTCGTCCCTCTGAGATCTACGATACTTCCGGTGGTTTTGTCGTAATAATAAGTGCCCTCCGAAGATTCTATCTTTTTCATAGAGGTGTGCTTCATCGGAAGCTGATCCGCAATCATCTTTAGGACATAGGGTGCGGGTGTACTTTCCCCATACTCCCACCTCCGAAGTGTGCCCAGCGGAATGCCAAAGCTCTCTGCAAATTTCTTTTGCGTTTGTCCTGTCAGCTCTCTCATTTCTTTTATATTCATACCCACAGCCTCCAAAGTGCTCATATTGGTTACTTTTTATTACAAAATACCCGATATGGGTACTTTTGTCAATACGATTTTATTATTGTATGCTATCATGATACCCATTTACAGCTTACAGAATTCATTGTTAAAAGGAAAAAAGCTGCCGCACATCCGTGCGACAGCCTTCATCATTCATATTTGAAATAATTAAGCGTTTACGCTATCCTTTAAAGCCTTACCAGCCTTGAACTTCGGAGCCTTAGATGCAGCGATTGTCATCTCTTTTCCGGTCTGGGGATTTCTTCCGGTTCTTGCAGCACGCTCAGATACTTCGAAAGTACCGAAACCTACTAACTGAATCTTCTCACCCTTCTTTAACTCCTCTGCTACGACATCTGTAAAAGCCTTTAAAGCAGCTTCTGCGTCCTTCTTTGATAATCCTGTCTTCTCAGCCATTGCTGATACTAATTCCATTTTATTCATGGTTTGTGTCCTCCTATTGGATGTCTATTCTTTTCTTGTCTATAATTCGCCGATATTCCGTTACATCCGAATTACCTACGCATATATTTATACTTGGTTTTGCAGGGCTTGTCAAGGTTATTTCCTTATTTTTCAAAGAATTAAGTAACAGTTCAGCCATCACCGGCGAAAATGTGTAAATCATGCTTGCATGAATGCGCACATTTTGCAGGTGATGAGGTGAGCGCCCGATAATGAGCAAAGTTAACTGCGCAGCAGTGGGAAAACGCCGTCAGGCATCTTTGCGAATGGCGCGGGCTGAACTGTTACAATTTAAATCATTTTCTGAATCATGTCCAGCACTTTCGCTCCGAGCTCTTTTGATTTGCCTGCTGCATCCTCTAAGGATGTTCCTTTGACACCCAGATAGAATTTTACTTTCGGCTCTGTTCCGGAAGGTCTTACACATACCCATGCGTCATCGGTCAGCTCATAATAGAGCACATTGGATGTCGGAAGTCCGGTCGGCTTCTCCCCGCCGGAAGCGATATTTTTGATCACGCCGGTCTTGTAATCACGAACGGCTGTCACCTCATAACCGCCGATCTCCTTCGGCGCGTCCGCACGCAGAGTGTCCATGATCTCCTGAATCTTTGCCAGACCCTCGATACCCTTCAATGTGATGGACTCTACATGATCATTGTAGTAGCCGTAACGCTCATACATCCGGATCATCGCATCCCACAGCGTCATGTTCTTTGTCTTGTAGTATGCTGCTGCCTCGCAAAGTGTCATAGAAGCAGCAACCGCATCCTTATCACGCGCATAAGTACCTGTCAGACAGCCATAGCTCTCCTCCATACCAAACAGATATGTACCCTTTCCTTCGGTCTCAAACTTTAAGATCTGCTGACCGATAAACTTGAATCCGGTCAGAACCTCGATCAACTGAATGCCGTAATATTTTGCGATTGCATCTGCCATATTCGTTGACACGATAGACTTGATAAACGCACCGTCTGCGGGCAGTGAGCCGTCGCGCTCCTTGCGCTGGCTGATCACATAATCTCCGATCAGACATCCGGACATATTTCCGGTCAGCGAATGATACTCTCCGGTCTCGGAATCCTTGACATAGACACCGAGACGGTCTGCATCCGGATCTGTCGCTAAAATCAGATCTGCGTTCACTTCTTTTCCGAGCTTTAAGCCAAGCCGGAATGCCTCCTCTGTCTCCGGATTCGGATAGCTGACAGTCGGGAAATCGCCATCAGGCAGTTCCTGTTCTGGAACAACGTATACCTTTGTGAAGCCGAGTTCCTTTAATACACGGCGCACCGGGATATTTCCGGTTCCGTGGAGCGGTGTGTATACGATCGTCAGGTCATCCTTTACCGCATCGATGCAATCCTGATGCAGCACCAGACTCTTTAACTCTGCAATGTACGGATCATCGATATCTGCGCCGATCTGCTGATACATGCCGGCAGCAATCGCAGCAGCCTTGTCCATCGTCTTTACGGTCGCATAGTCTGTGACCTTCTTTACCTCATCCATAATACCGGTGTCATGCGGCGGTGTGATTTGTGCGCCGTCCTCCCAGTATACCTTATATCCGTTGTACTCCGGCGGATTGTGGCTCGCGGTAATATTGATACCTGCGATACAGCCTAATCTGCGCACTGCATAGGACAGCTCCGGTGTCGGACGCAGGCTCTCAAATACATATGCCTTGATGCCATTCGCTGCCAGACAAAGCGCTGCCTCATCCGCGAACTCCGGAGACATATGACGGGAATCGAATGCGATGGCTACGCCCTTGCTCTCGCCTTTTACACTGAGAATATAGTTCGCCAGTCCCTGTGTTGCTTTGCGCACCGTATAGATATTCATGCGGTTTGTTCCGGCTCCGATGACTCCACGCAGACCTGCCGTACCGAATTCCAGATCCATATAAAAACGATCCTGGATCTCCTTCTCATCCCCTGCGATCGCCTTCAATTCGGCTTTGGTCTCCTCATCAAAATACGGATTGTCCAGCCACTGCTCATACATTGCCTTGTAGTCCATGTGTTTCCCTCCTGTATACCTCTTTTTAATTTTATTTTTATATTTCAGTGACCGCAGAACGAAAACGCCCCGCGACCGCCTTTTTGCATGTTAATTTTCGCTGTCCGCCAGCGATTTGAGCAGATCCCCGATCGTATCCAGATAATCGCTGTATGAATCGCCCGAGCTGCTTGTCTCACTGTCGGATATGAGGCTGTCACTCTCACTATCCGTTTCGGTCGTTCCAGTCGTATTCTCTGTATCTCCGGTAATCTGCGACGTAGTTCCGGTCTGTGAAGTGCCTGTCGATGTCTGCGGGCTCTGTGTCCCCGATGTCTGCGTCGTTGACCCGGTATCTGACTCCTGATCCCCATCACCTGCCGTATCAGACCCATCATCCTCTAGCTGCGGCTCTCCGATCTCGATCACGGCTTCCTCGGAATGAATCACCAGCTGCCTCTCCCATGTATCGAAACCGTCTGCGATCACCGTGAGCTGGTAGACACCGTAGCGCAGCTCCACCGGATCTTCATAATCAATCTCATCACCATTGATGTACAACAACGCATCCGGCACATGTACCTCAAACGTCACCTGACACAGCTTCGGTCCCTCGCCCTTATATTCATCCAGATCGACGAGCGTCACTTCAGAGCGTTTTACCTGAATGGTTTTCGTATCTCCATAACCGTCATTTGCGACCGACAGCTCATAACTCCCCTCCGGTACTTCCAGTGTCATGTCCGGCGTGACCTTAGCATAAATTTTCGTCCCGAGACTGATCCATCCGCCCTCGAACAGCTCCGTATTCGACAAAGCGATCGTCCCGTGTCCCCGAATGACCTGAATGGACAAAATCTGCTTGTCCAGCCCCTGCACACGGATCACATCGCCCTGTGCGATCTGCGAGATCGAGATTTCCTGATCGTCGGAAAAGACGCGCAGATACTGATCATATCTGTATTTAGTCTCTCCGATCACCAGCATACCGATCGACGGATCTACCGAAAAACGGGTGATATTGTCCTGATACCAGACCTGCGTCGCGAGCTGGATCGTCGTGAGCTTTGCCTCGTTATCCAGTTCTCCGAGCGTCACGACACTGCCCGGTTTCAGCCGGTTCATGGAAACGAACTGCCCGTGCTCATCCAGAACCTGCGTTGCCTTCGTGTAAGAATACTGCAAGGTGCGCAGGGAATCCGGCAGTCCGAAACCGATGAGCTTATTTTTTTTATCCATATGGATGATCACATATAACTGTCCATCCGACTGTGTATCTGACACATCATCCGCCGCAGCCGCGTCGTCTTCCCCGTCCTGCGGCTGTACATCCGTCGGTGCGAACTGCTCCATGGAAATGCTGTCGCGCGTATCCTTTCCGCAGCCACATAACAGCAGCGTCATGGCAAAAATGACCATCATTCGTAAAAAATGTTTATTCATATGCCATATTATATACTATTTCACGAGATAAAACAACATGGATAAAAACTCCTCGCGCTTTGTTTCCTGCTCAAAAATACGCTGCAGCTTCTCAATATCACGCTGGGATACCCATGTTTTGCGCGCATTGTAATAATGGTTCACGATCTTCCAGTATTTTTCCGGATAGAGCAGCCGCAGATATAACTGTTTCAGCTCCCATGACTCAAGCTGGCGCACACTGTTGTATGCCATAATCATATCCATGCCGAGCCCGCTGTTCCAGTTGTGCTTCTCAAGAATTTTTCTCACAAAATTCGTCAGATCACTCACACACAGATCATAGTGCAGCTTATCAAAGCCGGTCACCGCCAGCCCATCCCTCGTAAAAATCAGATTGTGCTGGTTAAAATCGCCGTGGCACAGGCGCAGCGCACCGGCAGGCACTTCGGTTTGTGCGCTCAGCCGCAGAACCTGCTCTGCCTGCGTCATATAGTGTTCATAGCTTTTTAAAAATTCGCTCTCGAACGCATTCTTTTTCTTTTTTGCGCGGACATAGTTGCGCACCTTTTTCAGCTCGCGGGTATGTTTTCCGGCATAGTCCTCCGCCGCGGAAAGAAGCGATGCCTCCGCCTGCGGCCGCCAGCCACCGAGTAGCTGGTGCAGTCTAGCAAGATGCTTTGTGACATACAAAAGCTCCTGCGCGTTTTTCGTATCGCATTCGCGGCCCTGATACGTTTTCCGCAGAAAATACGTCATGCCGTCGATATCTGTGTAGCAGGGTGCCCCCTCCGATGTGCGCACGAGCTCCTCCGCCAGAAACTCATTCGCTTTCAGTGATTTCAGCACCTCATCGAGCAGCTCCAGCCGGGAAACCGAACCGCGATATTCCTTCAGCAGATAGATCCCCGCCCGATCCGTACACAGGATCGAACCGCGCCCCTTCATATTTCCCGTAAACTCATTTGGATATGCACTTAGGATCTGCTCTGCTCGATAATACATAAAAACCCCTCCATAAGACTGAAATGACACATTTTTGTGCCTTTTCCATCCTATGAAGGGGAATGATAAATTATTCTATCCGATTTGTTTCTGAACAGTCTCCAGCAAATATTCTCTCGTATTTAATTCCGGCTGCTCCAGCACAAGCTGTAACAACTGATCCAGATATTCTCCGATCTGTCTGCCCTGCGGCACACCGGCTGCCAGGAGATCTGCCCCATTCACCGCCAGATCATGGATGCTCAGACACTGGTTTTTCTCCAGAATCTGTGTGTAGAGTGTCTCGTAATCGTCCACATAGCGCAGCTTTTCCTCCCGCTGATAGTCGCTCTGCGCCAGAATATCCGCGCGTTTAACCGCGAAAATTGCCGGATACTGCGCACTTCCTACGCGGTACACCGCCCGTCTGACATTGCGCTCGGTCAGTGGCGGATTGTCGTCGTGCCAGCGGATCAACTGCGTGACGCGTGCGATCGTATCATTATCGAGCTTCAGCCGCCGCAGAATCACGCGCGCCATCTGCGCTCCCTGCGTGGGATGTCCATGAAAATGGTCGATTCCGGCTTCATCCGTCGTCTTGCACTGCGGCTTTGCCACATCATGCAGCAGCATTGTCAGGCGCAAAACCTTATCCGCCTCCACATACAGCAGGCTGTGCAGCGTATGCTCACCGACGCTGTAACAATGGTGCGGATTGTTCTGATCCGTCTCCATCATCGCATCCAGCTCCGGCAGAAAATGAGCACTCAGACCTGTCTCATAGAAGATGCGCACGGCATCCGGATGGGCACTCGTGAGCGTCTTTAACAGTTCGGTCTGTATGCGTTCCGCGCTGATTTTTTCGATCGTGTCAGACAGTGCACACACCGCTTCTACGGTCTGCGGATCTATCGCAAAACCAAGCTGTGCGCTGAATCGGATCGCACGCATCATGCGCAGCGCATCCTCGGAAAAACGCTCCTTCGGATCTCCGACACAACGAATGATCCCGCGCTCTAAATCCTCTTTGCCCTCAAACAGATCCACCAGTCCGTCGGTCTCATTATATGCCATCGCATTGATCGTAAAATCGCGGCGCATGAGATCCTCTTTGAGACTGCCGGTAAAGCTGACTTCCTTCGGGTGTCTGCCATCCTCATATTCGCCGTCGATCCGGTAGGTCGTCACCTCATAGCCGGTATGATCCAGCATGACAGTGACCGTACCGTGCTGTAGTCCGGTGTCGATCGTGCGTGGAAACAGATCTTTCACCTGCAGCGGGCGCGCATTCGTGGTAATATCCCAGTCCTGCGGCTCCCGCCCCAAAAGCGCATCGCGCACACATCCACCGACCGCATAGCCCTCGAAACCAGCCGCCTCTAACGTATGAAGTATAAATGTTACATGCTCGGGTAGTCTGATGTTCATATTTTAATATGCCTTGCCCCAGAATACGAGCTTCTTTGCAGGCTTTCCGCAGCAGACGCACACATCTGAGATCTGCTCCTGCTCAAACGGCATACAACGGGAAGTCGCTGTCGTCTCTTCCTTGATCTTGTCCTCACAAGCCTGCTCGCCGCACCACATCGCACGGATAAAACCGGGCTTGTGCTCAACAGCATCCTTGAATGCGCCGTAAGTCACAACATCCGTGATATGGGAATCGCGGTGTGCCTTTGCGCGTGCAAACATATCCTTCTGGATCTGCTCCAACAGTGCAGGCAGCTTGGCTACTGCTTCATCCAGTGCCATAACGATCTTTTCTCTCGTATCGCGGCGTACAACTACGCACTGACCTGCCTCGATATCCTTCGGTCCGAGCTCGATACGCACCGGAATGCCGCGCATTTCCTGCTCAGAGAACTTCCAGCCGGGCGACTTGTCGGAATCATCCAGACGGGCACGGATGCCGTTTGCGCCGAGTGCGTCCAGTACCTCGTGTGCCTTGTCCAATACGCCCTCTGCCTGCTGGCGGAACGGGATGATCATTGCCTGTACCGGAGCAATATGCGGCGGCAGCACCAGACCGGA
>CALBJL010000118.1 GCA_937893485.1 uncultured bacterium
CCGTACACTGGCGAAAAATATCAATCTGCGCAACACCCCGGAAGTGAAATTTATCATGGATCAGTCGATCGCCTACGGCGTAAAGATGTCAAAGCTGATCGATGAGGTCAACCATAAAAAAGGTGAAGAACATGAAGAAGATTGATGAATTGCTGGATGGTATCACATCCGTGGCGATCGCCGGACATGTAAAGCCGGACGGGGACTGCGTTGGTTCTACACTGGCACTGTACAATTATATCAAAAATAATCATCCGGATATCGAAGTATGTCTGTATCTGGAACCGATCCCGAATCTGTTCCGCTTTCTGGCGCGTGCGGATGAGATCGTAAATGACTGCGGAGAGGAGCATGTCTATGACCTGTTTTTTGCGCTCGACTGTGGCGACAGAGGACGGCTCGGTGAGGCGGTTCGCTATTTTGACAGCGCAAAGCATACGGCATGTGTCGATCATCATATCAGCAATCAGAGTTTTGCGGACGACAATCTGATCGTGCCTGACGCAAGCTCCACATCGGAGCTGATCTACGGTCTGTTAGACGAGCAGAAGATCACAAAGGAGATCGCGGAATGTCTCTATGTGGGCATTATCCACGACACCGGTGTGTTCCAGTATTCCTGCACTTCCTCCAAGACGATGAATATTGCAGGAAAGCTCATGGATAAAGGCATTGATTATCCGACGATCGTCGATAAAACATTTTTTGAAAAGACGTTCGAGCAGAACCAGATTTTAGCGTGTGCACTGCTGAAAGCAAAGCGCTATTTTAACGACCGCTGTATCGCCAGCGTAATTACAAAAGAGGACATGGACACCTACCATGCACTGCCGAAGCATCTCGAGGGCATTGTCGCACAGATGCGCAGCACAAAAGGCGTGGATGTGGCGATTCTGTTGTATGAAAATGCGGATGGCAGCTACAAGGCATCCATGCGGACAAACGGAGCCGTAGATGTCGCTGCGATTTGTGGCAGGCATGGAGGCGGTGGTCATGTACGCGCTGCCGGAGCGACGCTGCACGGCGAGCCGGAGCAGTTGTTAGAGATGCTGCTGGACGATGTCAGGGAGCAGTTGGCAGACTAGACGGTGAAGGAACGAAGCAGTTATGAATGGAATCATCAACGTATATAAAGAAGCCGGTTATACATCCTTTGATGTCGTGGCGAAGTTGCGTGGGATTCTGCGTGAGAAAAAGATCGGTCATACCGGAACATTAGATCCGGAGGCGACCGGTGTGTTGCCGGTGTGCATCGGTAATGCGACAAAGGTCTGCGCACTTCTGACCGACAAGGATAAGGTGTATGAGGCAGTATTATGTCTCGGTACCACGACAGATACGCAGGATGCGACGGGAACCGTACTTAGCGACCGAAACACACAGGCGGCGTGTCTGGATGCACAGACCGTGCGGGATGCGATCATGGATTTTGTCGGCTGCTATGAGCAGATTCCGCCCATGTATTCGGCGTTAAAGGTCGGAGGTCGGAAGCTGTGTGATCTGGCGCGTGAGGGCGTCGAGGTAGAGCGCAAGGCGCGCACCGTGCAGATCTATGGGATAGAAATTTTGCAGATCGATCTGCCCTGTGTGACGATGCGGGTACATTGCTCGAAGGGCACATATATCCGTACCCTGTGCGCAGATATCGGTGAACGGCTCGGAGTCGGCGGCATGATGAAGTCTCTGATTCGTACCCGTGTGAGCTGTTTTTCACTCGAAGAGGCACACACGCTCGCACAGATCGAAGAATACCGTGACTGTGGGCGGCTCGATGAGATTCTGCTGCCGGTGGACGGTGTGTTTGACGATCTGCCCCGGTTACAGATTGCGGTGTCCGACGAAGCACAAAAAAGGCTGCGCAACGGAAATCGTCTGGAAAAGGATGATCTGACCGGTGACCACGGCGGTGCGTCATCCGGCTGCCGTGTCTATGATGCGGACGGCAGATTTTGCGGCATCTATGAATGGGATGATGCGCGCAGCGATTATAAGTGCAAAAAAATGTTTTTGTAATAGTATTATAGAAAAATAGGGATATACCAATGATTTGTTTGCAGGAAATAGAACAATTTCATATCAGTGAACCGACCGCACTCACGATCGGCAAATTTGACGGGCTGCACAGAGGACATGAGGAACTGGTCCGCCGACTGCTGCGGAAGCAGAGGCGGGGACTGAAGGCAGTGGTGTTTACCTTTGACATTCC
This sequence comes from uncultured bacterium, assembly GCA_937893485.1. GTDB lineage: Bacteria > Bacillota > Clostridia > Lachnospirales > Lachnospiraceae > W0P33-017. Next base: position 2,207 of record CALBJL010000118.1, read on the forward strand.
ACCGAAAAAGCTCACACAGGGCGACGGGATGCGGCTGCTGTCCACGAATGCGGAAAAGCGGGCGCTCTTTGAGGAACGCGGCATGGATTATCTGCTGCAATGTCCGTTTACACCGAAGATCATGAGCATGGAGCCGGAAAAATTTGTGGAGTGGATCGTAGGCGCGCTCAATGTCAAGAGTATTGTTGTCGGCGAGGACTGCGGATTCGGTCATAACAGGCGGGGCGATTATAAGCTGCTCGCGCAGCTGGCGCCGGAGTACGGCTATGAGCTGGAGGTTGTCAAAAAGCTGCAGTTTGACGGCAGGGATATCAGCAGCACCTATATCCGTGAGGAGATCCAGAAGGGAAATATGGAGACCGCGGCGATGCTGCTCGGTCATCCGTATTCGATCGACGGAACGGTGGAGACCGGCAATCAGATCGGGCGCACGATCGGCATTCCGACGGCGAATATTGAGGCGGAGCCGGACAAGCTGCTGCCGCCGTTCGGCGTGTATGCAGCGTCCATTGACTTTGAGCATGAGCGCTACTACGGAATTGCAAATGTCGGCAGAAAGCCGACGATCAAGCCCAAACACGGCGATCAGAATCCGGTCGGGGTCGAGATGCATATTCTGCATTTTCATAAAGATATTTATTGTGAGCCGGTACGGATCTCCTTTCATGCGTTCGAGCGTCCGGAAGTGAAATTTGACTCGATTTCGGACTTGCAGGCGCAGATTGAAAGGGATATAGTGTTTAGTGAGCAGTATTTTGAGAAAATTTAGCGATAGGATGATGGCAGAATAGCAAAAGAGGAGTCAATATGAACTTAATTTTAACATTGATGGGCGGTCTCGGTCTGTTCTTATTTGGTATGAATTTCATGAGCCAGGGATTGCAGAAAGCAGCGGGGGCAAAGCTGCGTTCCGTGTTGACAGCCATCTCGAAAAATAAATATATCGGAGTGCTGTTTGGTGCGCTGTTTACCGCGATCATACAGTCATCCGGCGCGACGACGGTTATGGTCGTCACGTTTGTAAATGCGGGGCTGATGGAGCTGACACAGGCGGTCGGCATTATTTTCGGTGCAAATATTGGTACGACGATCACCGCACAGCTCGTTTCGTTCAATCTGACTGCGATTGCACCGATGATTTTGTTTGTCGGTGTCGTGATGTTTTTATTTGTGAAAAAACCGATCTTTAAAAAGATCGGAGAGGTCGTGATCGGTTTTGGTGCACTGTTTATGGGTATCAGTATGATGTCCGGTTCGATGCAGCAGCTAAATGATTATCCGGCTGTCATCAATACGCTGTCACGGCTGACGAATCCGGTGCTGGCGATTCTGGTCGGTCTGATCATCACAGTGATCGTGCAGAGTTCGTCTGTAACCGTCAGTATTTTGCTGTTGATGGCAGGACAGGGCCTGGTTGCGCTGCCGGTCTGCTTTTATTTCATCCTCGGATGTAATATCGGTTCCTGTATGCCGGCGGTTATGGCGGCGATGGATGCCAAAAAGGATGCCAAGCGCGCAGCACTCATCCATGTGCTGTTTAACGTGTTTGGCATGGTCATTATCTCGATCATACTGATCTTTGCGATGGAGCCGTTTGCGGCGTTTATCAATGCGATCTCCGGAGGCGACATCAAGCGGAGCGTGGCAAATACGGATACGATCTACAAGGTATTCCAGACCATCATCTTTTTACCGGTAACGGCACAGTTTATCAAGCTGGCCAACCGACTGATCCCCGGAACCGATGTCAGGCAGGAAGGCTTTTCGCTGCAGTATATCAATATGACGGCAGTGTTCTCGCCGACTGCTGCGATTGTTGAGGCAATGCAGGAGATTGGGCGTATGGGAAGAAAGGCAGAGCAGAATTTCAGGCTTTCGATGGATGCTTTTTTTGACGGAGACCAGTCGAAAATTGATCAGGTCTACCAGACGGAAAAATATATCGATTACCTGAGCCATGAGATCACAGACTATCTCGTAGATGTCAACCAGAGACAGCTGCCGGTTGCCGACAGTCTGAAAATCGGTGTTCTGTTCCATGTTGTCAACGATATTGAGCGGATCGGCGATCATGCGGAGAATATCGCAGATGCGGCTGTCCGCATGAAGGAGCAGAATCTGTCCTTTACGAAAAAGGCGACCAGAGAGATTCAGGATATGTTTGAAAGAGATATGTGTATTCTGACCTGTGCGCTGGAAATGTTTGAGAACGAAGACCATTCCCATATGCAGATGATCCTTGGGATCGAGGAGGAAGTTGACCAGATGGAGATTGATCTGCAAAATTCCCATATCCGCCGCATGGCAAAGGGCAAATGCTCGCCGGAGTCCGGTCTGGTGTTTACTGATCTTGTGACAGGATTGGAGCGAATCGCGGATCATGCGACCAATATCGCGTTTGCACTGACAAATTCTACAGAGCAGTAGCCGTTACCTGTCGAAACGTGCGATATAATTATTACAGAATTATTACAGAATCATTGACATGTGACAAATGTGTTGCTATAATATTTACCAGATAACAGCAGATGCTATCGTCTACTGTTATTTTTTTGAAATACTATATCAGATCGTTTCATTTGCAGACAGGAGGCATATATGAAACATAATTATGTAGATTTGAAAAAAATCAGCTTTGTTTTTGCATCCGTTCTTGGAACGGTGTTATTTTGTGCATCACCGCAGGACACTTACGCGGCGGCGCATGCAGGTATGTCGGCAGTGCTTTCCGGTTACCTGAGCCAGACAGAAGGTCTGATGATCGCAAACAGCGATATTTCTTTATCGCGTGCAGCATTGCAGAATGACAGCGCGCCGGCGGTTGCACAGAGTGTGGACGAGACGGATACAGAAGATACAGAGGATACAGAAGACGAAACATTTTGCGGATATACAAATCTTGGACTTGCCAATGTAGACAATTACCTGAATGTCAGGGAGGCGGCGGATGAGACCTCCGATCTGGTCGGAAAGATGCCGGCAGGCGCAGGCTGTGAGGTTTATGAGAAGGAAAACGGCTGGTATCACATCAGATCCGGCAAGGTCGATGGCTATGTATCAGCGGATTATCTGCTGACCGGAGAGAAAGCAAAGGAAAAGGCAAAGAAATATATCAAGGAAGTAGCGACCGTCACGACGACAACACTGTTTGTTCGTGAAAAGCCCAATACAGATTGTACGATCATCACGATGGTTCCGATTGAGGAGGAACTGACCGTATTAAAGAAAGTAGACGACGGCGCATGGTACAAGATTGAGATCGACGATGAGGAAGGCTTTGTGAGCGGAGAATTTGTAGAGATCTC
>CALBJL010000119.1 GCA_937893485.1 uncultured bacterium
GTTTATCCAGCAGTATGTGATCAGCGGCAACGATTTAAAGAACAGTGTCACCAGTATGGTCGCATCGGTGATCGGCATGATCCCGGAGGGACTGTATCTGATGGCAACTGTGGCGATGGCAGTCAGCGCGGCGCGTCTGGCGAGCAGACAGGTATTGATCCACAATATGAAATGTATCGAGACGCTGGCGCGCGTGGATGTGCTATGTGTGGACAAGACCGGAACGATCACCGAGCCGCGCATGTGTGTACAGGAGATCCGGCCGCTGACGGAGGCGTATGAGGGGCACAGTGTGAACGAGTGGCTGGCGGCGTTTGTGCGTGCACAGGCGGCGGATAATATCACGATGGAGGCGTTGCAGGAGTATTACCGCGAGGAACAGGTCATGCTGCGACCACAGGCGGTACAGGGCTTTTCATCAAAAACAAAATATTCGGGTGTGCAGATCGCGGGACACAGCTTTGTGCTCGGCGCACCGGAATTTGTGCTGCGGGATGATTATGCCGTGCAGGAGGCGACAATCAGTGACTATGCGGCGCGGGGCTGCCGCGTACTTGTATTTGCGGCGTATGACGGTGTACTCGACGGCGGCGCGCTGACCGGCAGGGCGACCTCACTCGCCTATGTGATGCTCGCGAATCCGATCCGTGAGGGTGCAAAGGAGACATTTGCGTACTTTGCCAGACAGGGCGTACAGGTGCGCGTGATCTCCGGTGACAATCCGGTGACGGTAGCGGAGGTGGCAGCGCAGGCGGGCATTGCCAATGCCGGACGCTATATCGATGCGTCCACACTGCGGACTCCGGCAGACCTGGCGAATGCAGCGACGAAATACGTCGTTTTCGGCAGGGTGACACCGGATCAGAAGCGTGCGCTCGTGCGTGCGATGAAGGCAAAGGGCGAGACCGTCGCGATGACCGGCGATGGAGTCAACGATGTGCTCGCACTCAAGGATGCGGACTGCAGCATTGCGATGGCGTCCGGAAGCGAGGCGGCTTCGCAGGTCGCACAGCTCGTGCTGATGGATTCCGATTTTTCCAAGATGCCTGCGGTCGTGGCAGAGGGACGCCGGGTGGTCAACAACATCGAGCGCACAGCATCGCTGTTTCTCGTGAAGAATATATTTTCCATGCTCTTATCGCTGTTTTCGGTGTGCATGGTGTTAGAGTATCCGTTAGAACCGGCACAGATCTCGCTGATCAGCATGTTTACAATCGGTATTCCGGGCTTTATCATGTCGTTAGAGCCGAATAAGGAGCGGATACAGGGAAGTTTTTTGTCTAAGGTTATACGAAAGGCACTGCCTGCAGGACTGACGGATTTTCTCGTCGTCAGTGCGATGGTCATTTTCTGCAAAGAATTTGCGGTCAATGAGGCAGATGTCTCGACGGCATGTACGATCATTGTTGCAATCGTCGGCTTTATGATTTTGTACCGGATTGCATCACCGATGAACCGTCTTCACTGGATCATGCTTATCGGCGTGATCGCCGGATGGCTGTTCTGTGTCATGGAGATCAGCCACTTATTTGCTATTAACAGTATTTCCAAGCAGTGTGCGATGCTGCTTATCGTGTTTGCAATGCTCACGGAGCCGCTGCTGCGCTATCTGAGCCTGCTTGTGGAGAAGGCGACACGGCTGTTTCGCAGTTTGCGCAAACGCTATGCAAGGGAGGCGCGTGAATGAGCATGGTGTCAGAAAAAAGTGCACTTCGCAAAAAAATGAAAGAGAAACGTGCGGCGCTCATGCCGGATGCGTATGCCGCGCGGTCACATATGATCTGTGAGCTGCTCTGGCAGATGTCCATTGTGCGGGAGGCGCGCAGGATCTGCTGTTATGCGCCGCTGCCGCAGGAGGCGGATCTCTGGGAGTTGATCGAACGTTTTTTTGCAATGAGAGACCGGCAGATCGCATTTCCGCGTGTGTATGTGCAGGATGCGGACAGCCGGATGGATTTTTATGAGGTGGGGAGCAGACAGGAGCTCTCCGAGGGCGCGTTTCACGTGTTGGAGCCGGTCGACGACGGACGCACACCGATAGACTGGGCGGATGCGCTTGTGCTCGTGCCGGGGGTCGCGTTTGCGGCTGACGGTTCGCGCTGTGGATATGGCAAGGGTTATTACGACCGCTATTTCTCGGAGCATCCGGGGCTGGTGCGTATCGGCATCGCATTTGATGTCCAGTTGACGGCGGAGCTGCCGCCGCTCTGCGAGCCGAACGACATCCGTATGGACTATGTACAGACGGAATACCGCAGCTACGCGGCTTGTGACGCGATGGACTATGAGACACTCGTCGCACAGATCAGCGGCAGCAGGCGCTTTGGGAAAGCACCTGGAGTCGTGTGCAGTGAGGCGGTCTGTGAGCTGCTCGGACGGCCGCAGGATAAGCTGCGTTTTGTGCACATTGCGGGCACAAACGGAAAAGGATCGGTCGCTGCATTCCTGACGGAGATCTGTGTGCAGGCAGGGCTTCGCGTGGGTTGTTTTACATCGCCGCATCTGGAGCATTTTACCGAGCGGATACAGATCGGACACACACAGATCGCACCGGAGGACGTTCTTAAATTCGGGCGCATCGTCTGGCGGGCAGACCACAGGTTGCGTGTGTCAAAGGGTCTGAGCCTGACGATGTTTGACTATTGTCTGGCAATTGCCCTGCTCTATTACAGGCAGCAGAGCGTGGATCTCGTCGTACTGGAGACCGGACTTGGCGGCAGACTCGATTCGACGAATATCATACCTGCGCCACTTGTGTCCGTGATCACGGAGATTGGGCTGGAGCATATGGAGTATCTCGGCACAACGACCGCACAGATCGCATCGGAAAAAGCGGGTATTTTAAAGGCGGGGACACAGGCAGTTCTGATGGATCAGCCGCAGGAGACGCTCGGTGTGCTGACCACGCGTTGTGAGGCACTCGGAGTGCCGGTGCATATCAGCGGAACGGTTGATGCGGACGGACACTATCGCGGCAAAAACTATGAGATCGGAATGCCTGGTGCCTACCAGCACCGGAATGCGGCGGCAGCGATCGAGGCAGCAGGGCTGCTGGCACGGACCTTTGCGCAGATCACGCCGCAGGCGGTCTGTGAAGGTGTGAAAAATGCAAGGTGGCCCGGACGCATGGAGCTCGTCGGGGAGCGGCCGCAGGTCATTCTGGACGGTGCTCACAATGTGCACGGAGTACGTGCACTGGTGGAGAGCCTGCGCACATGGAAGCCACAGCAGACCTATACGTTTTTTATGGGCGTGATGGCGGAGAAGGATTATGAGACGATGATCGAGCTGATCCTGCCGCTTGCAGAACATATCTATACACTTACACCGGACAGCAGCCGTGCGTTATCCGCGGATGCGCTCTGTGCAATGATCCGCGAAAAGGGCGGACAGGCGGATGTGTGTCTGGATGAGCAGCATCTGACCGAACTGATCCGTGCGCGGGATGCGGATGCGACATGTATCGTATTCGGCTCGCTGTATCTGATCGGGGCAGTCAGGAAATTGTTTTTAGAAGGAATATTGAACATTGATGAATGAGAATATTTTCAAAAACCGCAGAATTTTAGTCAAGCGGCAGGAAGACGGAAAAGTGATCGCGGATACCCGGATTCTCAGATATGAATGGCGGAGCAGTACGTTTTATATTGCTGCCAGCAGCCTGATGGAGAAAAAGAATGCGCAGGTGACGGCGCTGGTGTTCGGCTCGGACAATCTCTATGAATTTGAGGGTTCGGTCCGGGGCAGTGCGATCGGCAATGAGGTCGCAGTCTATGCGGGGAAACCGCATGCCAAAGAAGACCGTGCAAAACAGCGCTACGCAATGGCGGCAAAAGGGGTCGTGATCTCGATGTATTTTTTAGGACAGGAGGTGAAGCTGAACCGTCCGATGGTATTAGAAACTGTCAATATCAGCGCGAGCGGTATCCTGATCCGGATGGACAGCGGCAGCTTTGAGACGGGCAACAGCTTCCGGATGGTCATTCCCATTGAGGGAAGAAAACTGGAATTTACCTGTGAGGTTGTGCGGGTGCAGAATGATAACCGGCTGACCGAGGAGTACGGCTGCCGGATCACAGCGACACATATGCGTGCGAAGGCTTCAAAGAAAGAATGAGACAATTATAAATAATAAGTAATATAGAAAACAGTAATCAAAGGAATCAGAATGGAAACACAAAAAATAGAAAAAGAAATGCTCAGGAGACTGCCGATTGACTGTCTGTGGGAAGGTCTGGTTATCAAGGATAATCTCTATAACCATACAGGTGAGACCCTGCTTTTGCCAAAAGGCGAGCAGCTTACGGCAGACAGAATCAGGAGGTTATATAATTTTAACAGGGGCGACCAGAATATCATGATCTATGAGGATGTCTATTATGATATTCTGACGGACGAACATATTACACCGGAGGTTCGGCAGCAGCTTACGGAGGCTGGATCGGGCTACCGGCAGCTTACACAGCATGTCGGTGGGATGCTGCGCAATGCGGAGGCGTGGCTGAAAAACGATGAACTGGAAAAACTCGTGCAGGAGATCTCGGAAAAGCTGGTCGTGATCGATCCGGTGACGATCTTTTCCTGCATCAATTTTCCGCGGCCGATGGATGAGAGCCTGCAGAGACATTCCTTGAATGTCGCGTTTATGAATGGTATGATAGGCAGGTGGATGGAACTGCCACAAAAGGATATCCGAAGTCTGGTCATGGCAGGTCTGCTGCATGATATCGGTAAAACTAAGATACCGGAGGAGATCTTAAATGCCGACAGAAAATTGACGCCGGAGGAATTTGCGGTCATAAAAAAGCATCCGGTCTATTCCTATGAAATGCTTGGAGACCGGTTCGAGGATGCGATCCGGGATGCGGTCAGACACCACCATGAGAAGCTGGACGGCAGCGGTTATCCGGATGGTTTAAAAGGAAATCAGATTTCGCTCTATGCGAGGATCACGGCGTTGTCCGATATTTACGATGCGATGATATCGGAGCGCAGCTACAAGGGTGCCGTGCTCCCGTTTCAGGTATTCGATATGTTTTACAGGGAGGAGTTTCAGGGGCTTGACAGAAAGCTCGTCATGCTGTTTTTAAAGCATATCAGAAAGCATTTTGTTTGCAGCAAGGTAATTATGTCGGACGGAACGGTTGCATATATCCGTTACATTCCGGTCAATGACGCGGTTCATCCGCTGATGGAGCAGCACGGCTGGGTCAGACAGACCGATGACCTCTGGTATTGTAAGGAAATGCTCACGTTATAGTGCGCAGGAATGGAAATGAAGGAGAATATAGAATGAGAATTACAGTAAAGGTAGGTACATCTACCTTGGCATATCCGACCGGACGGCTCAATATCCGCCGCGTCGAGAAACTGGTGAAAGTGCTCAGTGATCTGAAAAATGCAGGTCATGAGATCGTGTTTGTATCATCGGGAGCGATCGCGATGGGAGTTGGCAAGATGCAGCTCCGTGAGCGGCCGAGTGATACGGCAACCAAGCAGGCAGCGGCAGCGGTCGGACAGTGTGAACTGATGTATACCTATGACCGGATGTTTGCAGAGTATAATCATATCGCGGCGCAGATTCTGTTGACCCGCGCCGACTTTGACCATGATGACCGCAGGATGAATCTGGAAAATACCCTGTTCCGGTTGTTGGAGCTGGATGTTATACCGGTCATCAATGAGAATGATACGATCGCGACGGATGAGTTTTCGGTCGGTGACAATGATACGCTGGCGGCGATCGTGGCACGCTGTATCAAGTCGGATCTGCTCGTTTTATTATCGGATATTGACGGATTGTATACGGAAGATCCGCATAAAAATAAAAGTGCGCGCTTTATTTCGCGTGTGGAGACGATCACACCGGAGATCGAGGCGCTCGCCGGCGGCAGTGGAAGTACGCTCGGAACAGGCGGCATGGCGACCAAGCTGCATGCGGCACAGCTTGCGACGCAGGCAGGCTTTGACATGGTCATCACCAACGGCGCAAGACCGGAGGTGTTGTACGATATTGTAGAGGGCAAACCGGTCGGAACGAGATTTATCGGGGAGGGAAAACTATGACGACACAACAGATTTTAGAGGCGGCGCGCGGTGCAAAGGCACAGGCTGCACAGGCAGACAGTGAGCAGAAAAATGCGGCGCTGCGCGCGATGGCGGACTATCTGATCGCGGAGACGGGTGCGATTCTCATCGCCAATGAAGCGGATATGATCGCGTCAAAGGGACAGATTTCCGAGGTGATGTTAGACCGCCTGCGTCTGACGAAGGAGCGTATCGAGGCGATGGCGGAGGGTATCCGTCAGGTGGCAGAACTGCCTGATCCGGTCGGAAAGGTGCGTTACAGCCACAGCCGCCCGAATGGGCTGAAAATAGATCGTGTCGGCTGCCCGCTCGGCGTAGTGGCGATCATTTATGAGAGCAGACCGAATGTGACAAGCGATGCGGCAGCACTGGCGGTCAAGAGCGGAAATGCCTGCATTCTGCGCTGCGGAAAAGAGGCATGGCGCAGCAGTGCAGCGATTGTGCATGCGCTAAAACAGGGACTGGCAGCGAAAAAACTGCCGATGGAAGCGGTCAATCTGATTGAGGATACGACACATGCCAGCGCGAATGAGCTGATGGAGGCGGTCGGATATGTTGACCTGCTCATTCCGCGCGGAGGTGCAGGGCTGATCCGCGCGTGTGTGGAGCACGCAAAAGTACCGTGCATCCAGACCGGAACCGGTATCTGCCATATCTATGTGGACAGCTCTGCGGATGTGGCACAGGCGGTAGATATCGTAGAGAATGCCAAGACGAGCAGACCGAGCGTGTGCAATGCGATGGAGGTCTGTCTGGTGGCAGAGGATGTGGCAGAACGTTTCCTGCCGGAGCTGAAAAAGCGTCTGGTGGACGAACGCAGCGCAGCGGGTAAGCAGCCGGTAGAGCTGCGGCTGGATGCGCGTGCAGCGCAGATTATCGATGGAACGCCTGCCGGAGCGGATGATTTTGATACGGAGTTTCTGGACTATATTCTCGCGGTGAAGGTTGTGGCAGGTGTCGATGAGGCGATCGCACATATTGCGGCGCACTCAACCGGGCACAGTGAATCAATTCTGACGCAGGATGAGGAGCATGCCGACCGGTTTGTCAGAGCTGTGGATTCCGCTGCTGTCTATGTCAATGCATCGACCCGTTTTACTGATGGCGGTGAGTTCGGGCTTGGCTGCGAGATGGGTATTTCGACACAGAAGCTGCATGCGCGCGGTCCCATGGGACTTGATGAACTGTGCAGCTATAAATATGTGATTCACGGAAACGGTCAGATCCGATAAGGAGGTGCGGCTGATGAAATACCGGATGAGAAGTATGCATTTGCACAATCACGGCTGGCGAGGTGTGCTGTGTGTGTTATTGGTGCTTGTTCTGCTTGTCACGCCGCTTTGTGTGACACCGGAACCGGCAAGGGCGGCGGCAAAGACACCGGTTGAGCAGTACGGACAGTTGTCGGTGAAAAACGGGCGGCTCACAGATCAGGGCGGAAAGGCGGTTCAGCTAAAGGGTGTCAGCTCGCATGGACTGTCATGGTATCCGCAGTATATGAATGAGAAGGCGCTGCGCACGATGCGGGATCAGTGGGGCGTGCAGATCGTCCGTCTGGCGATGTATACGGCGGAATATAACGGCTATTGCACCTCGGATGAGGCAAACCGCAAAAAGCTCAGAAAACAGATCTATGATACGGTCGATGCCGCAGGGCGGCTCGGCATGTACGTGATCATTGACTGGCACATTTTGAGTGACGGTAACCCGAAGACCTATCAGTCACAGGCAAAGAAGTTTTTTAAGACGATGGCAAAGCGCTATGCGGATGCAGACCATGTCCTTTATGAGATCTGCAATGAGCCGAACGGCGGTACGACATGGACACAGATCAAGTCGTATGCGAAACCGGTGATCAGGACGATCCGCAAATACGATAAGGATGGCATTATTATTGTAGGGACACCCACATGGAGTCAGGATATCGATCAGGCGGCAGCAGCACCGATCAAAGGCTGCGGCAATCTGATGTATGCGCTGCATTTTTATGCGGATACGCACCGTGACTGGCTGCGTGACAGACTGGAGCAGGCGGTGAAGGCTGGACTGCCCGTGTTTGTGACCGAGTACGGCATCTGTGACGCATCCGGAGCGGGTGCGGTCAACCGCACAGAGGCAGATAAGTGGATGAAGCTGCTCGACAAATATAAGGTCAGCAGCTGCGTGTGGAACCTTTCGAATAAGGCAGAGACTTCTGCACTGATCAAGCAGAGTTGTACCAAAACCTCCGGCTGGAAAGCATCGGATCTGTCCGATGCCGGAACCTGGTTTGTAAAGATGATGAAGAAGCACAAATAAACAAAGATGAAAGAAGGAAGCCCTGTCAGATTACTCTGACGGGGCTGCTTTTTGCAATGCCTGATCGATCGCGTGCATCAGGACGGCTGAGGTATACTGATTTTCGGATTCGTAGGTAATGCCTTCTAAAGATTGCTGTTCCACGATCTGATCGCGCAGGTGTTCAATGGTTGGCTCCATCAGCGGATACATGACGGCGACGCTGTCCGTCAGCTCAACGAGTGAGATATCCTTGATATGGTTTTTGTCTACGATGACCTGCACATCTACACTGCGGTTTTTAAAATCAATGGATGAGGTATAGATACCCGGTATGTAAGTGGCAGATGCCGCCTTGGCAGGCTCTTTTTTGTCACCGCCAAACATGGTGACGAGCAAAATGACGAGAATGATACCCAAGACAGCAAAGATTGCCGTGTAGACCAGCTCCTTCATATGGAGCACCAGAATTTTCGTTTGTCGACTCATCGGATCGCACCTCCCTCACGTGTTTGATTCAGTATATGAGCGAATTTTATAAAATATTAAAAAAAGATAAAAAATATGCTTGACTTTTGGATAAGCATGAGGTATATTATTACCTGTGCTAAGGAACAGCACAACGAAACAGCACAAGATGTTGGACATGCGATAGTGGCGTAGTTGGTAACGCGCGACCTTGCCAAGGTCGAGACCGCGGGTTCGAGCCCCGTCTATCGCTCTCGGAAGAATCCTCGGGAACGCTTAACAGAAGCGGGTTCGGGGGTTTTTTATTTGATAGGAAATTACTATCAAATAAAATGCTTCGCAGGGATGCATGTAATTTCAGATAGTGATTGAGTTTTTGGATGGACAAATGTATAATAGGTATGTAGGAAGTTCATGGAGTTTTGGGGTGTTTTCATAAGAAAGGGGCTATAATTAAATAATGGAACTGGTTTACACAAATGAACATTGTACAGGTTGTAACAAATGTGTGCGTACCTGTCCGGTACTCACGGCAAACGTGGCTACGCAGGAGGATCACGTGAGTGTAGACGGCGATAAGTGTATCGCCTGCGGAGCGTGCTTTGATGCCTGCCCGCATGAGGCGAGAGATTACTACGATGACACAGAACGCTTTTTCGCTGATCTTCAGGCAGGAAAGAAGATATCTGTCATCGTTGCACCGGCATTTCTGGCGAATTACCCGAAGGAGTACCAGAAGGTGCTTGGGTACCTGAAAAAGAAGGGTGTCAATCACATTTGCAGCGTATCCTTCGGAGCGGATATCACGACCTGGGGTTACTTAAAGTATATTACCGAGCACAACTTCATGGGTGGTATCTCGCAGCCCTGTCCTGCTGTGGTGACTTATGTGGAGCGGTATCTGCCGGAACTGATCGGACGTATGGTTCCTATACATAGTCCGATGATGTGTACCGCCATTTATATGAAAAAATATATGAACGTAACGGATGAGATCGCATTTCTCAGCCCGTGTATCGCTAAGAAGCTGGAGATCACCGATCCGAACTGCGGCGGCTATGTTTCCTACAATGTGACATTTAAAAAGCTAATGGAGGCGATCGGCAATGATTACGCATCCTGCGCGCCGTATGAGGACGAGCTGGAATATGGGCTTGGTTCGATCTATCCGATGCCGGGAGGTCTCAGGGAGAATGTAGAGCATTTCCTCGGAAAAGAACAGATCGTGCGGCAGGTAGAGGGCGAGCATGAGGCGTATGAATATCTGAAAAATTATGTGAAGCGGATCGGTCAGCATAAGGAGCTGCCGTTTATGGTCGATATTTTAAACTGTGGCAAGGGTTGTCTGTATGGCACGGCAACTGATCCGGATCGCGGTACGGATGATGTGATGCTCACGATTGCGCGGCTTCGCAACGACAAGCTTGAGAAAGGAACGGGAAAGAAAAAGGGCTTATTGGGCAAAAAATCTGTCAGCAGCAGCCCGTGGGCGGATGCCCTTACACCGGAGGAACGGCTGGACAATCTTATGCAGGCATTTGCAAAGCTTGACCTGAAGGATTTCATGCGCAGCTACAGTGACAGGCATGTGGAGATTGCAGAGCCGGATGCACAGGAGAAAGCGGCACTCTGGGCAGAACTGAAAAAGGATACGCCGGAGGAACGACACAGAGACTGTGAGTCCTGCGGTTATGCGACCTGCGCAGACATGATAAAGGCAATGCACAACGGTGTCAACATCAAAGACCACTGCGTGCATTATGTACGTTCCCTTGCAGAAGAGGAGACACAACAGCTGGCGGAGATCCGCGAAAAGGAACAGCAGGAGCAGGCCGTTCATCAGCAGCGGCTCACCGATGTCACGGTGCGTTTTGTGTCGTTGAGCGACAACATCAATGAGTTGAATACTGCCAACGAGGCATCGGCGAAGGAGGCGACGGATCTTGCGCTTGGCATTCAGGATCTCTCCGGACTGTGCGATACGCTGAACGATTCCGTGAGTACGATGTCAGACTTTATCAATGTATATAAGAAGAGCAATGAGGACATTTCCAGCATCGCCGGACAGACGAATCTGTTGTCTTTGAATGCGTCGATTGAGGCTGCGAGAGCCGGCGAGCTGGGACGCGGATTTGCCGTCGTTGCAGAGGAAATCCGGAATTTATCGGATTCCACCAAGGCGCTGATCGCGCAGAACAACGAGCAGGCGGAGGCGATCCTGCCGAAGATTTCAGGAAGTATTGATCTGATTACGAACCTGCTGGGCAGTATCCATGCGATGACAGAACGGGTAGCTACGATTGCTGCGAACACCGAGGAGATTTCCTCACAGACGACGTATGTGCAGGAACTGACAGGTGCCTTGCGGGAGGATGTTGAGAAACTGTAAGGTATTTTGGCTGTCCGTGTATTTGGGGGATTGTAACTATTCAGTACAGGTCGAAGCACTTGCTGCTGAGACCGTAAGAATATGATTCAGAATGCAAAATCCCATCGGCAAAGCCGATTTGGAATGGATTTTGCCTCGTAACTGTGAGGGTACTGAACAGTTACGAGGGGGTACATATAAGAAAAGGAGAACTATTATCTTATGAAGAAAAAATTACTTACTTACATGCTTGTACTGGCATGCACAGCGAGCACATTTTCGGCGGTAACCGCCGTGGAACACCCGGTAGCTGTAGAGGCAGCAACGAAAAAAGCACCTTCGATCAATCGGGTGTACAGCGCGGTAAAGGCGGCATACGGCAGCAGCTATCTGCCGAGCGTCAAGCTGGATAAAAAGGACATCAATACCCGATATGGGCTGTCCGGCGACTGGTATCAGGGTGCCATCGCGGAAGTGCCGATGATGAGTGTACATGTGGACGAGCTGGTCATCGTTAAGGCGAAGAATGCGGACGCGAAGAAAAAGATCAGACAGGCGCTGAAGGGTTATAAAAAGACTTTGCAGGAGGATCGTTTCCAGTATCCCTCCAACATGTTGAAGGTTCAGAGCTCCAGAGTATATTCTAAGGGGAAATATGTCTGCTTTATCATGCTTGGCACGATCAGCAATTCGACCGAGCAGCAGAGCGAGGCACAAGTGATCGCCGCTTATAAGCAGCAGAATGAGAAAGCTGTGACAGCGATTAAGAATCTGTATAAATAGGCGAGAGGTCAAATAATGGGGTGTGATTCAAAGAATCACGCCCCATTACTGGTTTCTTTTGAAATGAGAATAATCAACATCCGGGTGCTCAGCGGAAGGCATAGCATACCTGCGTGTCACAGCCGAGGTAGCACCAGTCGTAGCCGGTTCGTATCCGACAGGAATACACCTCAACGGTATCCGGAACATGTGAGGACACATCTGCGCTGTCCGGCAGCAGAGCCGTGTCGTCAAACCGGAACGGAATGCCGTTTTCGCAGTGAAAGGAGTAAACCGTCTGTTTATTTTCACTCGCAGTCCCAAACGATGAGGCATCAATGGGAAAGCTGGCAGCCATCGTCCGGGTCAGTATATCCGTACCGTGGGACGCAGTGATGAGGTACAGGCATCCGGCGAGCAGATAGCTTCCTGCGATCACGCCGATGACCGGAGCAAGGCGGGGCTTATTTTTTTGTTTCATTTGCCGGAGCAAAAACAGATTGATGATCAGTGCCACGAGTGCAATGATTAAAAACCAGAAAAAAATATGCATGGGATCAGTGGGCTCCTCAATAATTATTTTCACAGGGACTGGCAGGGGGGGTAGTTGTCTTGTCAGCCACATATTATCATAGCGGATAGCTTTGGCTGCTGTCAATAAATCTTTTCGGACTTTTTCGGCTTGTAGGCGCAGAATTTTTAAGGTATAATAAAAATAGTATCAAAACAATGCGATTACGATTGAGAATGTGAGAGAGGAATGAGTGATTATGGTATTTCAGTACAATTATGAACTGCTTGGCGTAACGATGCTCACGACTGCTTTGCTGGTGCTGCTCACGTATGTGAATCATAGCTGCAGCACAAAGCGTTATAATATTTTAAAGATAGGTCTGCATTTGCTGCTGGTCAACCAGATCTTCGATATTTTCCGTGCACAGATTCTGTATGAAGGTGCGAACTATCCGCAGCCGGTGACATATCTGGTCTTTGTCGGATATTATCTGAGCGCGGCGACGGTTCTGATCCTTATGGTGATGCACGCGCTGCTCCAGTTTCCGTGGATTTCTGATCATTCGCAGCGATTCCGCACGATCTTTTTTATCTGCGAATTCACGGCGGCAGTGCTGGTGCTCACGACGATTCAGACCGGGTTTGTGTATGAGATCAGACAGGGACAGGTGCTGACAGGTGCTGCTGATGCGGTGTTCTATTTTACACGACTAGTCGTTCTGGCGATCTTTGTGCTCCTGCTGCCGAAATACCGCAGCATGGTGTCACAGAGGATCTTCCGCAACTGGCTGGTGCTGCTGGTGGTTTCGGTTGCCGTACATATTCCACCGCTTTTTATCTATGGTCTGAATGTGTTTGCAGTATTTGCAAACATGTTTTTCGGGGTGGTGTACTGCCTGTTTTACAGCGGCAATTTCGAGGAAGGAACCGCGCGCATGGGTACGGATATGTACCGCGGTGAGCTGGCATACCAGTTTGGGAAAAAGACAGATTTCTATGTATTTGAAGTTAAATTAAAAAATTATGAGGCACTCGTGGAGCGCACACAGAATCGTTATGAGGATGAGGATCTACGACGGCTGTACCGTGCGTTGGATGAGAAGCTGCATGGGCTGCGCAGGGTTTATGTTTATCAGAAGGGTGTCAGCTCTATCGGAATCATTCATGCGCAGGCGGATACACAGCTTGCAACACAGACCGCTCAGATGGTATGTGAGACGCTGCGCGAGTCCTTTGGCGGTGATCTGCAGTTCCGGGTAGTAGGTATTGCGTGCCCGCGCTATGCGTCCAGTGAAGCTGATATTATGCGGCTGACCTACGCTTTGCAGGAGCAGTGTCCGGATAACGATTATATTTTGTGCACACAGACGGACTACGAGCAGTTTTGTGAGCGCAAGGATATTTTGCTGCTGCTCAATGAGATGCAGCTGGAAAAACAGGATGTCGTATTGTTCGGCAGACCGACGGTAGATACGAGTGGACTCATGATCGGGTACATGGAGATTTTATGCCGTCTCCAGCTGGCAGGAAAAGGCATTATCCATTCCGAACATGTGATACGGCTGGCAGAGCGCTACGGCTATATCCACGATGTGAATATGCTTGTGCTGAACAAAATATGTGAATATCTCAGCGCGGACACCGAGGCAGT
>CALBJL010000120.1 GCA_937893485.1 uncultured bacterium
GAAAGCCGCAGGCTATGTGTGCGAAGGAACTGAAGGACACATCGAGCCAAGGCTGGAAAACAGCGAGACACCGCCGGGCAACCGGAGCAGCCTGATCGGGATACTATTGCAATCGTCGCCGAGCAATACATTTTAAGATAGCTTCGCAAACACCTAAAAAGATATCGTATAGAAAGGACGTTTTTTCATGCTGATTGATTTTCATACACACACATTTCCGGACAAAATTGCAGCCGCAGCGCTGGAGCAGCTCGGCACCCGCGCAGGCATTTCCCCGCACACCGACGGCACGTATCAGGGGCTGAAGGATGCGATGGCGCGCGACGGTGTCGATATCTCCGTCGTGCTTCCGGTCGCCACCAATCCGGCACAGGTCGAAAAGATCAACCGCCGCGCATTGGCGACGAACGAGGCTGCTGCCGACACCGGAATCTATTCTTTCGGTGCGATGCATCCCGATCATCCTGATTATAAACAGGAGCTGCGCTGGCTCGCCGACAACGGCTTCAAAGGAATCAAACTGCATCCCGACTACCAGCTCCATTTTGCAGACGATGATGCGACCATGCATATCATTGACGAGGCGGAATCGCTTGGTCTGTACACGACGATCCACGCCGGTATTGATATCGGTTATCCCTCTCCGGTACACTGTACGCCGCAGATGTCCCGCCGGATCATCGACACGCTCCATCCCTCACACATGATCCTCGCCCACACCGGAGGCTGGAAGCAGTGGGACGATGTCATTGCACTGCTGGATGACCCCGATGTGTTTTTTGATATTTCTTTTTCGCTCGGCGTGATCACGCAGGAGCAGTTCATGCGCATCGTGGCGCAGCACGGCAGCGGACATCTGCTGTTTGGCACAGACTCGCCGTGGGACAGCGCCGCACATACGCTTGGCGAGCTGAAACTCATGCCGCTCTCCAATGAGCAGTTTGATGATATCTGTTATAAGAACGGAGCAAAAATTCTCGGTCTATAAAAAGGCACAAAAAAATTCATGGGCTTTAAACCCATGAATTTTTTTGCTATTTCTTTATCTCTATATCTTATGCCAGTGCAGCAGTAATGATCGCCATAGAATATACCTCGGATGCGTTACATCCACGTGAAAGATCGTTGATCGGCGCATTCAGTCCTAATAGAATCGGGCCATATGCCTCAAAATTACCCATACGCTGTGCGATCTTGTAACCGATATTACCTGCGTTGATGTCAGGGAAAATAAAGGTATTTGCATGTCCTGCCACCTCAGACTGCGGGCACTTGGTACGTGCAACACGCGGTGATACGGCAGCGTCGAACTGCAGTTCACCCTCGATCGGGAGATCCGGTGCTTTTGCCTTTGCCTTTTCCGCTGCGTGACGCATCTTGTCTACATCCTCGCCAGCTCCTGATCCGAGTGTGGAGTAACTCAAAAATGCTACCTTCGGATCGATACCGAAGATCTTTGCACACTTTGCGCTCTCGATGGCGATCTCAACCAGCTCATCCTCTGTGGGCTTGATATTGATTGCACAGTCACTCATCGCAATGACTTCATTATCACCGGTAGCACTCGGTCTTACGAGAATGAAGCATGAAGATACGATGCTGTTGCCCGGCTTGGTCTTGATCAACTGTAATGCGGGACGAACCGTATCAGCGGTAGAGTAAGTAGCACCGCCGAGCAGCGCATCTGCCTCGCCCATCTTCACGAGCATCGTTCCGAAATAATTTGCCTGTGATAATACTTTGCGTGCCTGATCTGGTGTCACGCCTTTGCTCTTACGCAGTTCGCAGAACAGATCTACCATCTCATCAATGCGGTCATATTTTGTGGGATCTACGATATTTGCACCGCGGATATTAAATCCACTCTCCTCTGCGGCTGCCATGATCTCATCCTCATTTCCGACAAGGATCGGGCTCAAAAAGCTGCTCGCCAGCAGACGAGATGCTGCCTCGAGAATACGGGGATCACTGCCCTCGGTAAATACGATCTTCTTCGGGCTCTCTTTCAAGATCTGAATCAACTGTCCAAAACCAAACATTTCTTTCTTCTCCTTATATTTATAAAAGTTTTATAATACTAACTGCATATTATTGTAAGCCTTTCCCGCACAAAAAACAATATGCGTGCTGCCTTGTATTCAGAAAAAAGCAATTCAACATGTTAGTTTTCAGTGATCGTCGCGTGAGCCTCCAGATAATCAATCGCCGCCTCGTTCAAAAAGTATTCCTTCAGCCCGTTTTCATCGTAATCGCCCAGCAGCTCCGATACGGAATCATACTCATTTTCCTGTGCATAAGCCTCCATACGCTCCTGCATCTGTTCATCCGTCAGCGTCAGATTTTCCTGCTTGCGGATCTCGGCTAACACCATCGTCTCATTCACCGCATCGATATATTCCTGCTCGCGCGCCTGCTCATCCATGTCGAGCATGTCATAGACTTCGCTCAGCGAGCAGTTGAACATATCCGCATAGCTCTGGTAGCTGCTCTCGACCTCCTTCTTTTTCTGCTTATACAAGCTCTTCGGATAGCCGCTGATCGTACACGCATCCACGGCTGCCTGCACCAGATCGGTGCGCAGCGTATCCTCAGCCTCTTCCTCATACGACTGCTGCAATTCCTCTTTTAACGACGCGCGCCACTCGTCCACGGAAGTGACACCAAAGTTTTCCTTCACAAACTCGTTCGTGAGCTCCGGATATATCATATCCGATATGCTGTTTACGACAATATGATAGGTAATCGTGTGTCCTGCAAGCATTGCATCCTCAAACGAATCATCATACGATACTTCCAGATCCAGTTCATCCGCCGCAACTGCCCCGATCAGCGCCTCATCGACCTGCTCACCGAATTCACCGTCGCCGATCACCATCTCATACCCGTCATCCGAAAAATCATAGACGACCTCATCACCGGATTTCGCCAGCAGCGAGACATCTACCAGTTGTCCCTCCTTGACCGGACCGTCAACCGTTTCATACTCGACATATTCTTCGAGCTGTTCTTTTTCGTACTCGTCCACGCGCTCCGCAGTGACTTTCTCCACGGTTTTCGTTACTTTTAGATTCTGATAGTCTCCCAATGTCACGTATTTACTGTAATCACCACTGTCACTGCCACAGCCTGCCATCAGCAGGACAGCCCCAAACAGCGGCAGTAATCGGTAACTCGTTTTTCTCATAGATTGACCTCCAAAATTTCCTTGCTTATTACTCCATTTTTATTATTTGATCGTTACACCGATGGGCGCTCCCAGATCTCCGGCAAACACGATATATCCGTCCTCCGGCAAAACAACGGTGCGCTGATTATGGATATAGCTGTCAAACTCGCACGTTCCGTTGGAATCGTAGACAGCTACCATCGCATTTGCGTCTTTCGGCAGGCTGATGCACAGCTTTTTATCTGCGTTCTTTCTTCCGATCTTAAACCACTTTGCATTGCCGGTTTTGCCGTTGATCTTTACGGTGTAGGATTTCTTCGCTGACAGGCGCTTTAAACCATCCTCGCTGATCGCTGTATTACCCGTATAATGCAGATATTCCACACCATCTGCACCTGTTTCAAAAACAAAATCCGCCGCATCGCGTGAGCCGCTCATTGGTATATCGGTAAATTCTTCAGCTACATTGGCATCCTTGATCCGGTTATAGTACAGATACCCTTCCGGGCTCTGCGACAGATCAAAGCTGATGATCGCCCCGCCCTGCACATATTTAATGGAAGAATACTTTTCACTTAACAGAAAATAATTTTTGCCATCGCGCGCCTGCCATGCCTTTTTCACTGACTTCGCCATCTTGCGCTCCGGCACCTTCTGTCCGGCATACAGATACGAATAAATCTTACTGATGCTCGGCAGCTTCGCATAAGTTCCTGCCATCAGGTACGTGTTTCCGTCCTGCTCAAGAAACGTGAGCATCTGCGATCCGTCCGGATAGACAAATTTTCCGTCTCCGCTGTAGATAAATTTAATCTTCGTATTGGGCTGGTTCAGGTTGACCAGCTGCAGGGTCTGATCCAGTATTTTCACCCGATAATTGCCTGTCATGGACAGATAATAGCCATCATACTTCTTTAAATCTTCCGGAACTGTCTGCTTATCCACGGTAAAGGAATCCGGCAGTTCTTCGAACTGCTTCTGGTCGAGCACACCCTGTTCCTTTAAAATCTCAGCAGCCAGATATTGTCCGAAAATGCCATCATACGCGCTCGCTCCGCCGGATGAGCAGACTGCAACCGCCATGTCATTCTCCGGAAATACAAGCAGCATACTGTGATAATAAACGGAATCCCCGCCTTTTTCTACGACACGGATGCCACAGTCCTCAAACGGATACATGGATACCGTATCCCAGCCAAGACCGTAATCGACCATACTCGACGCTTCCTCGCACCACTGCCCTTTTCTGCCCTCCTGTACAAATGTTTCCTGAACGGACTTCCGGGACAGCAGACTTCCGGAATGGTCGGTAAAGCTCATACCGAAGCGGCACAGATCCTCTGCGGTGGAATACAGTCCTCCGGCGCCGATCGCATTCAGATATTCGGTCGGCAGTCTGTTGTCATCACCTTCCATATAAATGCCTGCGGTATTGTTTTTGGTCCCCATCTGCACCGTTGTACAGGTGCTCGAGAGACCAAGCGGTGTAAATATGTGCTTTTGCAGATAATCGCTGAAGCTCTCGCCGGAAACACGCTCTACGACCAGCTCTGCCAGTTCAAATCCGTCATTACAGTACACGCTGTACGCACCCGGGTCTGCCTTGAGCCTTTCGCCTGCCAGTTTTTCCAGAAAACGGTCATGATAGCCGGTATCCGAGTCATTAAAGAGCAGCGCATTCTGCAGTCCCCCACCCATCAGTCCGGACGAATGGTTGAGCAGCATACGCACGGTAATATCCTTGTAGCGCTCATCCGCCATCGTGAACTCCGGTATATAAGAGACTATCGTATGGTCGAGATCCAGCCTGCCCTGCTCGCACAACTGCTGTACGGCTGCCGTCACAAACATTTTGCTGATCGAAGCGATCGCATAGACGGAATCGGTCGTTACCTTTGTCTTTTTTGCGGCATCATCCGTTCCGTAGGCATCGCTGAGCAGCAGCTCGCCGTTCTGCATGACCGCGTACTGGAGATTGGTTGCCCCGTACAAAACGGTCATTGCCTTTGCTTTCTTTTTTGCACGCTCGGCAAGTGTCTCCTCTTTTTTCGCAGTATCTGACAGTTCGTATCCGAGACTGCGCTCAAACGCCTGCGCCTCGTCCTCGGTCACATCCGTAAACGGCACGCCAGGCTGTGTCAGCGGCTGTGACTGTGTCGTTGTCTCCGGTATCGTCATGCCGGTTGTTGCCGCCGCATATGCACCCACTGATTCAGTTGTCAGTGCCCCTATGAGAAGCACTGCTGCCAGTATACCTTTTAATTGTGTCTTTTTCACGTTTTTTCCTCCATTTTATTTCATAAAATATAATCAGAGGAGAACGGCGTGCCAATGCACATTCCTGTCTCCTCTGTAATTATCGCCGTATTCAGACTGTTGCCATATCTGCCGGTTCCTTCTGTGTCTGCATCAGGATATCCTCAAACTGCTCCTGCGGAATCGGGCGGTTGAACAAAAAGCCCTGTGCCATGTAGCATTTGTTCTCCTTGAGAAGCTGTACATGCTCCATGCTCTCCACACCCTCGGCAATACATTCCATGCCGAGGTCATTCGCCATGCTGATGACATGCTTCATCATAGAGCGCTGCCGCTCGTCCGACTCCATATTTTTATCCCCTAAAAAGCTCTTGTCGATCTTCAATACCTTAAACGGCACATCGCGGATCAGGCTCAGGGAAGAATAGCCCATACCGAAATCATCGACGGATGACTCGATGCCGTAATCACGCAGCCCGTATACAATCTTCTTGAGTGCCGCAAAATCCGCATCAATCGTCGTCTCTGTCAGCTCGACCTCGATATACCGGTGCGGCACCTTGTATTTATCAATGACCTGCACAATATCCTGCACCAGATTGTCGTTCGACAGATGGCGGCGCGAGAAATTGACCGATACCTTGACCGGCTGTACACCATGCCGCAGCCAGCTCTGAATGCTCCTGCACACGTGCTCGAGCACATAAAAATCCAGTTCACAGATACGGGTCGTCTCCTCCAGAATCGGAATAAACGAATCCGGCGGTACGATCTCGCCATTCACGATCCAGCGCGACAATGCCTCCGCGCCGATCAGGTCATAATCCTTGAGCGATACCTTCGGCTGGAAATAGACATGGATATCTTCATTGACCAGTGCCTTTTCAAACTCCGCCTCATAGAACTTTTTGCGCTCACTCGCGTCTGCCGTCATCGGATCATAGTAGGAAAACTGTAGCTGTAACGAGCTTTTCGCCACGTTCAACGCACTGCATACTGCCTGTATAATATGATGATAGCTGTCCACGCCCTCCGTGAGCTGATAGATCCCTGCCTCCGCCGAGATGCATACGCGGTCCGGCTCATTTTTTCCGTAACGGATCTCACTGGCACGCAGCTTGTCCAGCATCTGCTCCTCGTGCTCCTTGTGAATGAGCAGTGCAAACTGGTCGCCGCTGATCCGTGATACGACCTCATCCGCAGCGAGCCCCATTTTCAGCCAGTCCATATAACGCACCAATACAGTGTCGCAGTTACTGCTGCCGATCTTCAGATTCAGATTCGTAAATCCGGACAGATTGACCGCCATCGCCGTATAATTGCCAATCGTACCATCTTTGATATACTGCTCACAGCGCTGTGAAAAATAAGTCATATTGGTATGACGGGTCTGCGGGTCATGGTATCTGTAGTAGTCCACATCCTCCGTCAGCCGCTGTCTCTCATTTGCCTGATAGAGCATCAGCACAAACACTTCGATCCGGCTTTTTTCTTCTTCACTCCATGCCGGCTGTCCTTTGACCGGATACAACTCATATTCTGCGGATACGCCATGCTCCTCCTGATACGCATACCGTCTTGCTCCCGATTCATCTGCCCGCCCAGACTCTAAATACTGCACCGACTGGATCGATCCGCCGAGCCAGCTTTTGAGCCGGTTGAGCCTCAGACCTCCCAGCCGCAGCGAATCGCTCACGAGCTTCACCGCCTGCGCATTTTTCCCATCTGTAACCGTTTTTGCCTGTGCGAGCAGTTTCGCGCCTTCCAGCAACTGTTCCTCGTACACTTCTAACTGCATATATCCCCCTGCCTCATGTAACAACATCCTTGTTTCTTTTATCAATCCTCAGTCTCCATCTGAGGAATCGACACCAGAAACCGTGAACCCTTGCCAAATGTGCTTCTGATGCTCACACTGCCGTATACGGCATTGACTAACTGGCTTGTCATGCCAAGCCCGAACGCCAGCACATCCTCATTGATCGTCTGGCTGTCATGTACCTTGTCAAACATCTCCTGAATCGACCGTACCTGATCCTCCCGCATACCGATACCGGTGTCTGAGATCTCAAAATTCAAAATCAGTCCATACGTCGTTCTCTTTTTGGAAATATGTAAACGGATCGTTCCCTGCTCGGTATACTGCACCGCGTTGTTCAACAGATTCATCATAATCTGACGGATACGTGTCACATCCCCAAACAGATCGGTCGGAACGTCCTCGTCGATCTCTAAAATAAAATCCACCGGACGGTTCAACAGCTTGCCGGTATAAGTCAGCTCCAGACCCTCGCACAGCTTGACCAGATCATACTGTGTCTCCACAATATCAGAATCCGTGCGCGTCATTTCGGAAAATGCCATCGCATCCGCAAGTGCATTGATGACCTTCTGATTCTGCTTTTCGAGTGTGCGCAGCTTTTTCGCCGCTTCCTCCGGCAGCTCCATCCGGTTGATGCTGGTAGCTAAAAACAGCATCTCCTGTAATGGTTTATATAGATTCAGATTAATCGTGGACAAAAACTCTGTCTTCACTTTAGACATGTTTTCCATCTCTCGGTTCTTTTTTAAGATTTCATACCGGTTACCTGCCATCACCGACAGCATCTGTGCCATCGCACCCATGTATCCGGCTGCATCCGCTACTTCCTGTGCACTGTGTACCGGCAGCTCGTGAACCGCCTCCATATAAATATCCGGATCAATCCCAAGCTCTGCGGCAGTCGCACGGATCAGTTCCTCATCCGGCTTGTCCACAATGACCTGTCCACCGACAAACGCTCCCATAAAACGCCCGTCTACCACGATCGGTGCCGCCATATCACACACACCTGCATGACAGGTATACACCTCCGTTTTTCCGCTCCGCATCGCACGCTTTGCACCCGCACGGTCACATTCCGCACAGCGCTTTTCCCCTTCTGCCGTACCGCGCGTCAGATCAAAACAAAAGCGCGCCCGTACAGCAGCCCGCGAAACAGGTACTCCATTTTCATCTACGACTGCGGCCGGCATGCCGGTAACCCGCGAAAATCCACGCTGCATTACCTGCATACTTTCTGCATCCAACAGATCCGATAACCGCATTTTGGACATGAAAAAATCCCCCTTTTTCATACTAAACAAACTAAAAACGAACTATATTATAGCACAAAAAGGGAGATTTTTACATATTTATATGTGTGTAAAATTTTTTTCAGTAAAACTATACAATTCCCATGGATGTTTCTTCAAATTTCGCACAAATAGCTTGGTAAACATTACGAAAATCCTGTTTAGATGCTTTGCACAGCTCCACCACGCTTCCATACTCCGGATATACCTTTTCGATGTTACCGTAGCGGCAGTGCTTGACACGCGCGGTTCCGTATGCCGTCTCCACCGTGCACAGCTCACGCTCCATCACGCTGCGCTCCATGAGACAGTATCTCACGCCGATCGTCGTCGTCTCGCGAAAGATCGTGCGCACCATACGTTCCCGATCCTTCGGGTCGCAGATCACATGCAGTTCATATGCCGGGCGGTTCTTCTTCATATATACAGGCACAAAACTCACATCCAGAGCGCCCTCCCGCATCAGGCAATCCATACAGTATCCGAGCTGTTCCCCGGTCGCGTCATCAATGTTTGCCTCCAGCTTCAGGATCTGCCCTGCCACGGACTGTGCTGCCTGCTGCGGTCTGATCCACATCGCACGCAGGATGCCCGCTGTCTCGTAATCGCGCTTGCCCGCCCCGATGCCGACTTTTTCTATTTTATATGTAGCTCCCGCACCCATTCCATATCCGTGAGCCATGCCCGTCTGCAACGCATCTGCCGGAGCATTCTGTATCGCAGCAGCAGCGATCGCCGCCCCGGTCGGAGTCACAAGCTCCCCACGCACCTGCGTCGGCTGAACCACCAGACCGTGTGCAGCTACGATATTTGTCACAGCCGGAACCGGTATCGGCAGCACACCGTGCTGGCAACGCACCGTGCCGCAGCCCTCCGCAAGCGGTGAGCAGACAATCCGCGCCGGTGAGAGATCATCCAGACAGACCGCAACAGCTACGATGTCTATGATCGAATCGACCGCTCCGACCTCATGGAAATGTACCTCCTCACGCGGTACGCCATGCGCCTTTGCCTCGGCATCCGCAAGAATATCAAAGATCCGCAATGCCAGCCTGCGCGCTCCGTCCGTCAGCTCCGCCGCCTCTATGATCTGCGTGATCTCCTGCAAGCCGCGGTGGACATGCGGGTGATCGTGTGTCTGATGATGGTCATGGTCGTGATGGTGTTCCTGATCGTGTGCATGGTGATGGTCGTGGTCATGGTCATGGTCATCATGATACTCATGATTATGCACATGCATATTTTTCTGTGATATGCCATGCAGATACGCCATATCGTGATCGTGGTTCTCATGCGCTGCATCCAGCTCTACCGCAAAGTCACACGCATCCAGTCCGGACTTTTTCACACGCGAAATCCGTACCTTTGCACCGTCCAGCGCCAGCGAATCCAGTGCATGTCTCAGCTTTGCCTCATCCGCACCCAGATCCAGCAATGCCGCGACTGTCATATCGCCGCTGATTCCGGATGCACATTCTAAATACAGTATTCGTTCATCTGTCATTGTTTCTCTCCCCCAAACGATTGATCTGCGTCGCCAGATACGCCGCACCGTAGCCATTGTCAATATTCACGACACCGATGCCGTTTGCGCACGAATTGATCATCGTGAGCAATGCCGACAGCCCGTGAAAACTCGCACCGTAGCCGACAGACGTCGGAACCGCGATGACCGGCTTGTCCACAAGACCTCCAAGCACACTCGCCAGTGCGCCCTCCATGCCTGCGACTGCAATCACGCAGTTGGCATGATGGATCGGCTCCATATTGGCAAACAGGCGATGGATGCCTGCGACACCGACATCATAGACACGTTCCACATGCGACCCGAAATATTCACAGGTCTGTGCTGCCTCCTCCGCGACCGGTATATCTGCCGTGCCTGCCGTGCACACAGCGATCGAACCGATCCCGTGGCTGCCTGTATCTGCCTGTCTCACTTCTTCTATTTTTAAGATCCGGGAGATCGGATCATACTGTAGCTGCGGCAGCTCATCCCTGAGATATTCATACTGCTCACTGCTCGCACGTGTTCCGAACACCTGACCGTCCGTCTCATACAGCCGCTTGTAGATCGCCAGCAGATGCGCATTCGCCTTGCCCGCACAGAATACAACCTCAGGAAAGCCGGAACGCACCTTGCGGTGCATATCCAGCTTTGCAAAATCTCCCATCTGTTCAAACGGCTGCTGCTTTAAATGCAGCTCTGCCTCATCGATCGAGAGACTTCCGTCACACAAGCGTTCCAATATTTCCCTTGTTTCCATATCTGTTCCGTACCCTTTACATACTACTCAATACCTGTAACTTTATAGTCCTGTGCCTCGACTGCATCCTTTAACACGGCATCTGCCACATCTGCCGCAAGTGTCACGACTGCCGTGCCCGTCTCATGGCTGACTGCTGCCTCCGATACACCCTCAATCGCCTCTAAGGTCTTTTTTACTCTCGCCTCACAGTGTCCACACATCATTCCTTCAATATGCATTGTCTTTGTCATCGCTGTTGTCTCCTTTTCCTGTTTTATGCCTTGCATTTGATTTTCATTCTTATTCTGATCCGAATGCTCATTTGTATTCTGACTTGTCGTCTGATCCGTATGTTTTCTTTTGATCTTTTTATCCTTTTTCGTGCTGTGCACATCGAACAGATTCAGCCGCAGCGCATTCGTCACCACGCAAAAGCTCGACAGACTCATCGCAGCCGCGCCAAACATCGGATTCAGTTTCCAACTGAATATAGGATACCACACTCCGGCGGCTAGCGGAATACCTATTACATTATAAATAAATGCCCAGAACAGATTTTCATGGATATTTTTAAGTGTCTGACGGCTCAGGCGCACCGCTGCCGCAACATCCATCAGACTGCTTTTCATCAGTACGACATCCGCCGCATCGATCGCGACATCCGTTCCCGCCCCGATCGCGATACCGATATCTGCGCGCGTGAGTGCCGGTGCATCATTGATACCGTCACCGACCATCGCTACCTTGCCATCCTCTGCCAGCCGCCGGACGACTTCTTCCTTGCCCTCCGGCAGTACATCGGAGATCACTTCATCCACGCCTGCCTGCTCACCGATCGCCGCCGCAGTACGCGCATTGTCTCCGGTCAGCATCACGACGCGGATACCCATATTCTGCATTTGCATAATCGCCTCGTGTGAATCCTCTTTGATGACATCTGCTACCGCGATCATGCCGAGCAGCCGGTCTCCCTCTGCAAAAAACAGCGGTGTCTTGCCCGCAGCCGCACACGCATCCGCCTGCTCACACAGCTCCTGCGGCAGTTCATACTGCCCGCCCATAAAGCTCCTGCTGCCGCCGCTGACCGACACGCCGCCCATCACGGCACGCAGACCGCCGCCGACAACTGCTGTAAATTGTTCAACGGGTGTCAGCTCCATCTGTCTTTCCGCAGCCGCATCCATGATCGCACGCGCCAGCGGATGCTCACTGCTTTGCTCCATTGATGCCGCCTTTTGCAGCAGGGTATGCTCATCCATTCCGCCCATCGGTACGAGATCCGTGACACGCGGCTCGCCGCGTGTGATCGTTCCGGTCTTATCGAGTGCGATTGTCTGGATCTTTCCGGTTTCCTCTAAGGATACCGCCGTCTTAAACAATACGCCTGCCTTTGCACCCATACCGCTGCCGACCATGATCGCCACCGGTGTTGCAAGACCGAGCGCACACGGACAACTGATGACAAGTACGCTGATTCCGCGCGCGAGTGCAAATCCAAAGCTCTCTCCGGCAAGCAGCCATACGATGATCGTAACAAGCGCAATCGCGATCACGGTCGGCACGAACACGCCCGATACCCGATCCGCCACCTTGGCGACCGGAGCTTTTGTCGCGCTCGCCTCGCTGACCATGCGGATAATGTTTGCAAGTGTCGTATCCTCACCGACATGTGTCGCCTCACAGGTCAGAAAGCCTGCGCGGTTGATCGTCGCCGCTGAGACGTTATCTCCCTCCGTCTTATCGACCGGAATACTCTCTCCAGTGAGCGCAGATTCATCCACGGCACTCGTGCCGCTTTTTACGATTCCGTCGACCGGAATGCTCTCGCCCGGACGCACGACAAACAGATCCCCCGGCTTCACAGCCTCGACCGGTACGGTCTGTTCCTCGCCATCTACGAGTAACACTGCCGTCTTTGGTGCCAGATTCATCAGGCTCTTTAACGCATCCGTCGTGCGTCCCTTTGCACGTGCCTCGAGCATCTTTCCCACGGTGATGAGCGTCAGGATCATCGCGGCAGACTCAAAATAAAATTCGTGATGATATGCCATCATCTGCATATGGTCACCGTCGAGCGCCGCCTGACTCATCCCATAGAGCGCATAGACACTGTAGCCGAATGATGCGGTCGCGCCGAGTGCCACGAGCGTATCCATATTCGGTGACCGGTGTAACAGACTGCCGAAGCCGTTGACGAAAAATTTCTGGTTGATCACCATGATCACGCCTGTAAATAAAAGCTGCGTGATGCCCTGTGCCAGCATATTATTTGCCAAAAAGCTGCCGACCGGCCAGTTCCACATCATATGTCCCATGGACAAATACATGAGCGGCACTAAAAACAGGAGCGATGCGATGAGCCTCCGCTTCATTTTCGGTGTCTCCTTGTCTGCCAGTGCATCCGCCTGATCGCTCGCGGAAGGATGCTCCTGCGCACCTTTTTTCGATGCGCCGTATCCGGCGTGCTCGACTGCCGCGATGACTGCCCCGCTGTCAGCCGTCCCCTCCACGATCATTGAATTGGTCAACAGGCTGACCGATACACTCTCCACGCCATCGACCGCACGCACAGCTTTCTCTACGCGCGAGCTGCACGCCGCACAGCTCATACCTGTTACGTTATATTGTTCCATTATTTCTCACACTCCTTATGTTATCTCATGTTATCTCTTATTATTATGTTTCATTCTCCCATGCTTCCTTATGAGTTGTTTGATCCTTTATCTATCATTATCGCATGAGTTTCTGTAGAGTATTGACCAGCTCATCGACGACCGCATCATTGCCATTTCGTATGTCATCCGCCACGCAGGTGCGGATATGGTTTGCCAGCAATACTTTATTGAAGCTGTTCAGTGCAGCCGTCACCGCCGCCACCTGTGTCAATATATCTACGCAGTACGCATCATTTTCGACCATGCCGCGGATACCGCGCACCTGTCCCTCAATGCGGCTGAGACGGTTCATCAGATCTTTATATTCTTTTTCATCCCGATTCTTTTTTCGTTCACAGCATGTGCAGTCACACTTGCACGTATTCACATTCTCCTTCAAATTCGCATCTCCTTTCATTTCAAGATACCCTTAGGTATTTGCAGAACTATTTTTATTATCTGAGCTAACGGCTGTGGACGCAGTAGTATTCTGATCAAACTGCTCCGGTTGCTGGCGGTGTCTCGCTGGGCAAAAGTCGCAGTTAACAGAAACCACTGTGCCCACAGCCGTTAGCCCTGCGTCATATACTGTTTGTGAAATATTTTAGCAGGTGAATTGAGCATGCAAGCACTATCAACTGAGATTCAGAAGTAGCAGCGCGAGCAAAGGTGTGTCTGATTTTGCTGCCTTTGCACGATGGAGATGAGACTCGTAACTCGTGGAAGCCTTTGCTGAACACGAGTTAG
>CALBJL010000121.1 GCA_937893485.1 uncultured bacterium
GGACAGTATGAGGCAGCGGAGGTACTCGGCTATACAAAGGCGCAGACGTTTGTATTTATCATACTGCCGCAGGTCATCAAGCGGGTGCTGCCATCGATCACAAATGAGATGGTGACGCTCGTCAAAGATACGTCGCTGGCATTTTCACTGGCGTATATGGAGATGTTCACGATCGCAAAGCAGATCGCCGCAAAGGAGACGACGTTCGTGCCATTTGCCGTGGCAGCTATCTTCTATTTTATTTTCAACTGGCTGGTGTCCACAGGAATGACCAGACTGGAAGAAAAGCTGAATTACTACAGATAGGAGGGGCAGACAGACGATGGATATTTTGCGAATGGAGCATATCAAAAAGAGCTTTGACGGCTTAGAGGTGTTAAAGGATATTTCGCTGTCGGTTCAGGAGGGCGAAGTGCTGGCGATCATCGGGCCTTCCGGTTCGGGAAAATCGACGATCATGCGCTGTGCGGTCATGCTGGAGACGATCGACGGCGGAGAGATCGAATATATCGGTGGAAAAGCGGCATGGACGGATGATGCAGGTGTCGTACATTATGCGGACAATGCTGCGCTCAAGGAGATCCGGCGCGATTATGGCATGGTATTTCAGAATTTTCACCTGTTTCCGCACTATTCCGTGTTGAAAAATGTCATGGATGCGCCGATCCGCGTCCAGAAGCGCGACCGCGCGGAGGTTGAAAAGGAAGCGCGGGCATTACTGGCGAAGATGGGACTGGAGGACAAGGCAGATGCCTATCCGTACCAGCTTTCCGGCGGGCAGCAGCAGCGCGTGTCGATTGCGCGTGCGCTCGCGATGAAACCGAAGATTTTGTTTTTCGACGAGCCGACATCGGCGCTCGATCCGGAGCTGACCGGAGACATCCTGCGTGTCATCAAGGGGCTGGCGGCAGAGCATATGACGATGGTCATTGTCACACACGAGATGAATTTCGCGAGAAATGTAGCGGATCATGTGATTTTTATGGAGCATGGTGTGATCGTGCAGGAGGGAACACCGGAGCAGGTGTTTGATGCCGGAAATACGAGATTGCAGGAATTTCTTGGAAAATATGAGGCTGATTAACGACTGAAACAGGGGGCTGGTCATTGACTGATCAGTCCCCTGCTTTGTTTTGGGTTTATTTTGCACTGCTTATTTCTGGCTGTTTTCGTATGCCTCGCGGCACGCCTTGGCGAGCTGGTCACCGCAGGAAGTGTTTTTGAAGCCGCAGCGGATACCGCCGATACGCCGTTCCACCTCATCCACGGTCATGCCCTCAACGAGCTGCGGAATCGCCTTGAGGTTGCCGTCACAGCCGCCGGTAAACTTTACATTGTGTACGATGTCGCCGTCCAGCTCCAGCTCGATCTGCGAAGAACAGGTGCCTTTTGTTTTATATGTGTAACTCATGCGTAGATCCTCCTTTGTGAAATTCTGTGTTATTCCGCATATTTTAGCATGCGCGTCCTACAAATGCAAGCATGCGCGTTCAAAAAACGTTTACAAAAGGTTCACATGACTGCCACTTGTGAAAATCGCGCAATCGTGTTAGAATATAACAGTTAATGTGCATAACCATATAAAAAGGTAAGACGGCTTACCGGACATAGTTAGGAGTATTATATGAACCTGATAGAAAAAATGTTTGGAACTCATAGCGAGCGTGAGATCAAGAGAATCATGCCGTTGGTCGACCAGATTGATGCGCTGCGTCCGCAGATGCAGGCGTTGACCGACGAACAGCTCGCTGATAAGACCAAAGAATTTAAGGAGCGCTTAGCAAACGGCGAGACTTTAGATGATTTATTAGTAGAGGCATACGCAGTTGTCCGTGAGGCAGCCGTCCGTGTGCTTGGCATGGAGCATTATCGTGTACAGCTTCTCGGTGGAATCGTTCTGCATCAGGGACGAATCGCAGAGATGCGGACCGGTGAAGGAAAGACATTGGTAGCGACACTTCCGGCATATCTGAATGCGCTGGAGGGCAAAGGAGTCTGCATCGTCACAGTCAACGATTATCTGGCAAAGCGTGATGCGGATGAGATGGGACAGGTTCACGAATTTTTAGGATTAAAGGTCGGCTGTGTGCTCAACAGCATGGACAACGACGAGCGCAGGGAGATGTATAACTGCGATATTACCTACGTGACGAATAACGAGATCGGATTTGACTATCTGAGAGACAACATGGTCATTTACAAGGAACAGCTTGTACAGCGCGGTTTGCATTACGTCATCATCGACGAAGTCGATTCCGTATTGATTGACGAGGCGCGTACACCGTTAATTATTTCCGGACAGAGCGGCAAATCAACAAGACTGTACGAGGCGTGTGATATTCTGGCGCGCCAGATGCAGCGCGGCGAGGCGAGCGGAGAATTCAGTAAGATGGACGCACTCATGGGTGTGGAGATCGAGGAGACCGGGGACTTTATCGTAAATGAGAAGGACAAGGTTATCAACCTCACCGAACAGGGCGTACAGAAGGTCGAGCAGTTCTTCAAGCTTGACAATCTTGCAGATGCCGAGAACCTTGAGATCCAGCATAATATTATTTTAGCGCTGCGTGCCCACAACCTGATGTTCCGCGACAAGGATTATGTCGTAAAGGATGATGAAGTGCTCATCGTCGATGAGTTTACCGGACGTATCATGCCCGGTCGTCGTTATTCGGACGGACTGCATCAGGCGATCGAGGCAAAAGAGCATGTAAAGGTCAAGAGAGAGAGCCGCACACTGGCGACGATCACGTTCCAGAACTTCTTTAATAAATTCGACAAAAAATCAGGTATGACCGGTACGGCGCTCACAGAGGAAAAGGAGTTCCGTGATATTTACGGCATGGACGTTATAGAGATCCCGACAAACAAGCCGGTGATCCGAGTTGATCATCAGGATGCCGTATACAAGACCAAAAAAGAAAAATTCCATGCAGTGGTGGAGGATATCAAGGCATCGCATGAAAAGGGGCAGCCGGTTCTGGTCGGTACGATCACCATCGAGACCTCCGAGATGCTTTCACGTATGCTGAACAAAGAGGGCATCAAGCATCAGGTATTAAATGCGAAGTTCCATGAGATGGAGGCGGAGATCGTATCACATGCCGGTGAGCATGGAACAGTGACCATAGCAACCAACATGGCAGGCCGTGGTACGGATATCAAGCTGGATCCGGAATCAGTAGCGGCAGGCGGACTCAAGATCATCGGTACGGAGCGTCATGAATCACGACGTATTGATAACCAGCTGCGCGGTCGTTCCGGCAGACAGGGAGATCCCGGTGAATCCAAGTTCTATATTTCACTGGAAGACGATCTGATGCGCCTGTTCGGATCAGAGAAGCTGATGAATATGTTTAACGCACTGGGTGTACCCGAGGGCGAGGAGATCCAGCATAAGATGCTGACCAATGCCATCGAGAAAGCACAGATGAAGATCGAGAGCAACAACTTCGGAATCCGTAAAAACCTGCTTGAATACGATCAGGTCAACAATGATCAGCGTGAAATTGTCTACGAGGAGCGTGCCCGCGTATTGAACGGCGAGAGCATGCGGGATGCGATCTACAAGATGATGACGGATTTTGTGGAAAGCGCGGTAGACAACTGTATTTCAGACG
>CALBJL010000122.1 GCA_937893485.1 uncultured bacterium
GCAGGCACAGATGGTAATTCAGGCCATTATAGTCAAACAGCACACCCGATGCCACATATTCCGTCCCGTTCATCTCGATCACGGAATGCACGACCTTATTCACCTGCAGGCTGCGGATAAAAGCGTCCGCACTATCGGTAGAATAATACGTCTGTGTCGAAAAGCCCTTGTAGCGGTTCGTCTCCAGAACGTCCTTCACAAACACAATGTCATTCTGCTGCGACATCGTCCAGTAATGGCTGTTCGAGCTGTCAAGCGTGCGCAGAATGTCCTCGACAATCTCCGCATCGTCACGGTTTGTTTTCAGATTGATCTGGTCGAGTACAAGCTGTACATAGCCGTCCTGCTGCGTCGCGTAGACGCTCAGGATGCCGTCCTCATATTTTTGGAGCTGCCGCCAGCCGACCGCTGCGATCAACTCGGTAAAAACGACAACGACGATCAGAACGACCCATGTATTGACTCTTTTCAATTCTTTTTGTTTCTTTATTTTCTTCTTTTCCTGTTCCACTTCAAATTCCCCCAACGTTTCCGGTTCATCTGAATTGACAAAATTTCTGACCGTTTCGATTTTCTCCTGCACCGCCGTCAGATCATGTGCGATAATCCCGCGGAACGCGCTCCGCTCCTCTGTCAATGTCCGCGTTTTCCATGCACTGGTCGTATTGATGCTGTTGATAATACCGGCGAACCGGATAAAAAATACGACAAAGTTGAAAAACGGCAGCAGCGGTACGACCCACCACTGCCTGCTGTAGTAGCGCCGCACATCCGGAAAATCCCTCAGAAAACCGATCGTCGAGAAATAGTACATATATCCGCAGACCGTATACAGCCCGAACAGAATCGCGGTCGCAAGCAGCACCGTCTTTCCGGAATATCCGACAAAGGTCAGGCAGATCAGCGCCAGATACCAGATAATGCGCGGAAATGCAAACGTGTGGTCATACATCAGCGTCTTGACTGACACATCCGTAAACATCTGGTACGAGCGCATCTTTTTTCCGCCGAACATCTTCGCCACTTCCAGACTGCCGCGCTGCCAGCGCTGCCGCTGTGTGTACAGCTTGTCGGCATTTTCGATCGGATCGACAAAAAAGATGGATTTTTCACTCATATAGATCCGTTCGCCCTGCAGATAACGCATCTGAAACGTGATCTGTGTGTCCTCCGCCAGCGTCTCCGTGTTATACATTCTGGATTTTAAGATCGCAGATTTCCGGAACGCAGAAAAGGCACCCGACACTGTGTAGATCGAATTCAGGTCAGATGCATAATTTCGTCCCGCGAGAAATGCCTGCGCGTATTCCATAAATTCCATTTTACGAAACAGACGGGAAAAACCTCTCGGGTACTCATCCACGAGCCGCGGCTCTATCAGGATCGCTCCCGTCATGCAGTTGATGGACGTATCGTTTTCAAACTTGTCGACCATGTAGGTCAATGCGCGTTTCTCCAATACACCATCGCTGTCGATATGAATAATATATTTTCCTTCACTGTTGTACAGCGCCAGATTGAGTGCTCTGGACTTGCCCTGCTCCGCATTCAGCCACTGCATAATCAGATCCGGATACTCCTTCTGACACTTCGTATACACCGCAAAGCTGTTATCCGTACCACGGTTGTTCACCAGAAAGATACGGATCTGCTTATTCGGATAGTCGCAGTCATTGATCGAGCGGATACACGCCTCCAGCGTATTTTGCGAATTGTAGACCGGTACAATGATCGATATTTCCGGATAGATAATCGGTTTTGGTATTTCTTTTGCAAACAGGATTCGCCTGAGCAGGATCAAAAAACTTCCAAATGCCGGAATGATCTCCATAATCAACGGAATCACGATCCATGCAGCCCAGAACACAAACGAATTTGCAAATCGCTCAATGATCTCCATAGCTGAATTTTCCTAATCTCATTCGTATAATCTGAGGCTTTGTAAATACATAAAAATACAGTAACACAGACAGCGCATAGAACACCAGCCTGCCTACCAGTGCATGTGAAAGATAGTACAGATCCAGTCCGCCAAAGTGGATCATTTCACAGATAATGATAATGCGGAGTGCATTCGCCAGCATGATATAGAGGACTCCGCAGATCGCAACGATCACGCGCTCTGCCACCGTATATACACGAAAAAACACGAGCAGCGACAGAAATGCCATGATCTCTATGATACCTGAACACTCAAAGTCGATCTGCAGCGTGATCGCGCCGACATCCGACTGCACGAACAGAATGCCGTATTTAAAAAACGGTGAAAATGTCCCCGTGACCTTGCCGACCAGACCCGCGACCGCCGCCACTGCCCGTGCCAGCGGTTCGGTCAGAACCGGACGAACCAAAAACATCATCAGTAAAAACAACCCCATTGCCCCGAGTATGAAATGCCAGAACGGAAGCTTTGCACGATCCGTCACCCGCAACAGGTAAAGCCATACACAAACGGCAATGATCGCAATTATGTACTTCATCGGTTAAACCTGTTTCTTTCTCTTGCGCTGTGCCACATAAGCGAGTCCTGTCGTAGACAGACACAGGAACAGTCCCACGCCTGCGCCGGTCGGTGTACCTGCGGTAGTCACCCACTCCTGACCGATCCGTCCCCACTGTCCGCTGACTGTGCGGATCTCATCTGTCTCGATGCCAAATTTTCGTGCCAGAACACTCAGGTCTGCCTCGTACTCCATATTGTCCTCAGACGAGCCAACCGTCACATACATTCTGCCAAAGACTGCGTTGTGATATTTATTTCCGTATTCATTATCATCCGCCTCCGCAAACTGGGAAATATTCGTCGCCGTTTCCCAGCCCTGTGAGTCGATCATATAAAACTCATAGGTTCCCGGTGCCAGACCGTAAAGCTGTGGCGTATAATTGATCGTTCCGTCTGCATCCACGGTCACAAACTCCGGATAAAAGTCTTTATTGTCATTGATACGGATCGTCACCGCTGCGGTGAACTCCCCGCCTGCCTCCTGCAAATGTGCCGGCATCGTCGTCACAACGTGCGCATACAGCAGACCGTTCGTGGAATACATCGCACCCTCTGCATCATCCACATGCTCCTGCGTTCCTGCCGTCGCATACTGGATCAGCACATGCGGATAATACGCCCAGTCCCCGTACAGACCGTCATAGACAACACCGTTAAACTTTTTATCTTCTGCATCCGGATTGCCCTGCAGGTTCGCCACATCGCTGATAAACGTCTGTCCCTGATACAGTCCGAAAGAAATCGTATTCGTATACTCAGGCAGCGCACTGGAAGGAACCGCTACCTCCCACATATGGGGTGCGCCAAACCAGTCCTTGTTGTTGACCGCTGCCAATGCACCGTCGATACCGCCTACCGTGCCGTCTCTCATCAACTGGATCGGCAGGATGCGTCCCAGATCCGTTGTGATCGCATACTGACCGTTATTATGAGATCCTGCGCCACACACGGAAACCCAGTCACCTGAACCATCACCATTGCCGACTGCCATAAAATACAAGTACACATAATCACCATCCCATACCATTGCGACCTCGTCTACCGTATCCCAGCCCTTTCCTTCGTCCACGCTCACCTTTGCGATCGCATCCCAATCTGAAAAATCACCGTCGATCGTAATGCCCTCGTAGCGTGCGACCGGAAGCTGTTCATTCTCAAGCAGCAGCTCGTCAGGCTCCTGCTGTTCCTCCGGTACTTCCTCCGGCTGTTCCGCCTCCGGCGCTTCCGGTTCATCCGCCACAGATGCCTCCTGTCCGTCTGCCGGATCCTCTTCCTGCCCGCCATCTGCGGGCTGTGCGTCGTCTGTCGCATCCGGTGTGCCGTCCAGTGCCGATCCGGATGTCACATCTGATACTGTCGATGCCAGAACGGTCTGGCTCCAGCCGCCGGATAACAATAACGTTCCGGCCAGGCAGAGTGCCGTCAATGCCGCCATTCTCTGTTTCATACCATTTTTTGTACCACGTTCTCTGTCCTGCATCCCATTTTCCCCCACTTGATGGCTGCTAAAAAATCAGCCGTTTTTGTATTTGAAAACTAATAAAAAACAAGGTCAGATCCACGATTACCTTAATGACTACAGAAGCAACCGGTATGATCTGTGCAAATGCCGTCACCAGCCATGCGCTCGCGAGCATCTGTACGATACATAATACCGCATAGCGCCAGGCGCTGCCTGCCATGCGGCGTTTACTTTTGAAAACGATTTTATAATTGATCAGATAGTTGACGACCGCTGACACAATCCGTGCACACACCGTAGCGACCGTGATCGCCAGCAATCCGAGCGCCAGCGGCGCGATCAATCTTAATACCAATGTAAATCCTGCAATGTCCACGACAAATCCGATAAGCGAAGCCATGCAGAAACGGAGCAGTAATGCATAAATCTGCACCGAATCCCCGAACGGGCGGAAATGTGATGCCCGATTCTGCTCCAGATAGACCGTCTCGATCGTGATCTCACGAATCGGAATCTCTAATAGATTTGTTTCTAATAGCATATTCGTCTCAAACTCAAACCGCTCCCCGGATACCGACAACAATTCACGCATAAAATCCGCCGGGATCCCGCGAAGCCCGGTCTGCGTATCCGTCACCCGAACCCCACAGCACAGCTTCATGAAAAACCTCGTAAAGCGGTTGCCGCACGAGCTTTTCCACGGGACATTTTTGCCCGAAAAATCACGGCAGCCTAAGACCAGCGCCTCCGGCTGTGCCTGCAATGCCTCCCGGCAGCGGATAATATCCTTTGGCAAATGCTGTCCGTCCGCATCGGCGGTCACGACTCCCTCCAGCTCAGGCCAGCGCACGAGACACTCATTAAAGCCTGTCTTTAGCGCCCTGCCCTTTCCGAGATTTCTCGCATG
Source organism: uncultured bacterium (assembly GCA_937893485.1). Classification (GTDB taxonomy): domain Bacteria; phylum Bacillota; class Clostridia; order Lachnospirales; family Lachnospiraceae; genus W0P33-017. The sequence continues at coordinate 4,873 of CALBJL010000122.1, forward strand.
ATGGACAACGACCGCACCCATCTGTTCTGCCTGCTCAAAAATCCGTGCGGCTTCGTCTGTCGTACTGCCGTCATCGACGAGCAGCACCGGGGCTGTCCACTGACCCTTTAATGCTTCCAGCAAATCCAATAAATGCTGTCCCGGCTCCAGTGCCGGAATCAATAATACGATCATTTTCGTTCCTTTTTATGTATTTATGATGATACACATGTTGTGCTCACACCAAAACGAAAGGTGCACCTAAAGAAAATTATAAATCCTGCGCCCCTGCAATACAAGACCCATTTTATGGAAAACATGCCAAAAATCAGCTATTTTTTATCAAATTGTATCCTCGCGGAGCGTTTTGTGTGATAGGAATTTCCTATCACATAAAAACATGACTGCATGTCATCCACACAGCCATGTTCAAACAAGGGAGTAGTTATTAAATTAAAGCGGCTGATAATCACGGATCACATGGAGTGCCGGCAGCACATTGCCCTCATAGTCAAACAATGCCTGATTCGCCCACTCATTTCCACACGGACCGGGGTCATTCATATATGCCAGCGATGCCGGCGTTGCCCAGCCGCTGCCGGGTACCGGTATCCATGCCGGCTCCCACCAGAAAAATCCTTTGACCCGCCCATCTGCGACAGTATCCAGCCGCATCAGCAGTGCCGAGATAAAATCCGCCTGTCCTTGCTTTGTCATCGGATACTCGATCCGCTCGACTAATGCGGGCTTTGTCGCATAGCCTTTTCGCTCATCCTCCGTGAGCTGTTCATACGAAGCGTAATCCTCCATCGTATATCCCATCGACACCTCAGCGATGATCAGATCCTTTCCATAGCGCACCGCGATGTCATTCAGATTCGCCAGCAGCTGATCCATCGTCCCATGCCAGAACGGATAGTAGGACAGCCCGATCAGGTCAAAATCCTCACCACGCGCGGTATAATGGTCAAACCAGCGGCGGTACAGCTCATTGTTGCCGCCGTTATCCAGATGGATCATCGTCAGAATGTCCGGATCGCTCTCACGCACCGCACGGATACCCGCGCTCACAAAACGCGCCACATTGTCATATTCCGTGACTCCATGATCCACATCCAGCCTGCCCTCCGGCCACAAAAGACCGTTTGACAGCTCATTGCCGACCTGTACCATCGTCACACGCACACCGGCATCCAGAAATGTGCGCATCGTCTGCTTCGTAAATGTATAGACTGCCTGCTCCAGTTCGGTCACGGACAGCTCCCGCCATGCCTTGGGTTTGATCTGTTTGCCCGGATCAGCCCAGAAATCGCTGTACTGGAAATCGAGCAGCACATCAAAGCCTTTTTCACTCACCCGTTTTGCGATCGCAAGCGTCGTCGGCACATCATTTTCACCTGCGCCGTAGCTGTCATGGTTCTCACTCCACGGATCATTCCAGATGCGCAGCCGGATCGTGTCGATGTCATGCTCCTTTAAAATATCGAGCACATCGCGCTTCTTTCCGCCATCATAATATCTGGCGCCAAGTCGTTCCAGCTCCAGCATCGTCGACAGATCCGCTCCTTTGATATATCTCATGATAAAGCTCCTGTTTTAGTCGAAATCGAATTTTGTAATCCGCTCGTGCATCGCACCATAACGGAAACGCACCATCTCATTTTTCTCCAGAACATCCTTCTCATCGCCGCGATACTGGCAGCGGATACAGCTATAGATGCCGGTTTCTTTATTATAGAACATATCGATATCGAGATCTCTCATAAAGCATGAGGGACATCTGAAGTTTAATTTGCCTTTTGTAAGTTGAGCCATGTCGCAAATACCTCCTTGTCTGAGACTTTCTTTTTATAGCCGAGCTTGAACATCGGTGAGAATGCATATCCCTCCTGAATATAGCCCTCTGCGCCTCCGGTTTGTGTCAGGGACACTGCTGTCTCGATCGCCGGAATCTTTGCGCTGACTGCCGTGGCATCTGCCAGACGCTCCTCACGGCACTTGTACTCATAAGAGATCGTCTTTGTCTCGCTGCCCTCGTTCTTCAGAGCGCTGATCT
>CALBJL010000123.1 GCA_937893485.1 uncultured bacterium
CAGAACAAAATTGTGTCAGCAAAGGCTTCCACAATTTGGAGTCTCATCTCCATCGCGCAAAGGCAGCAAAATCAGATATAACTTGCTCACGCTGCTACGTTTATGAATTTGCGGTGGTATATGATAAACGTATATGGAACTATGCTCACGCAAGCAAAAAAAACGTTCAGGGTTGCACGCTGCGGTTGCGGCAGTTCCTGTCAGATGCGACTTTTGTCTGGCGAAGTGCGAGCGATTGGATAGCGTTTCTCATGGCATAACTGGAAGCCGCAGGCTATGTGTGTGAGCAAAGCGAAAGACACATCGAGCCAAGGCTGAAGAGACAGCGAGGCACCGCCGGGCAATCGGAGCAGGCTGATCAGGATACTGCCGCAGCCAGCAGCATTGAGTCGGGCATGCTTGCGGGAGCTGCGACCCTCTATATAATAAATTCAACGCAGAAAGGACACCAACATGACCCAGATTCGATTAGATAAATACCTCGCAGACATGCAGTTCGGCACGCGCAGCGAAGTCAAAAAATTGATCCGTGCGGGCAAAGTACAGCTTGACGGAAAAACATGCAAGAGCCCGGAGCAGAAGCTTGACCCTGAGCAGGCACAGGTCATGGTGGAGCACCGCCTAGTTCAGTATGCATCTTATGAATACTTCATGCTCAACAAACCAAAGGGCTGCGTATCGGCGACTGAGGATCACCGCTATCCGACCGTACTCGACTATATCACAGACCATCTGCGGGGCGATCTTTTCCCGGTCGGCAGGCTGGATCTCGATACCGAAGGGCTGCTGCTCATCACAAACGACGGCGCGCTCGCACACGAGCTGCTCAGCCCCGCGAAGCATATTGCGAAAACCTACGAGGCAGTCATCGATGGCATCGTCACGGAGGAAGATGTCAAAGCATTTGCACAGGGCATCAATATCGGTGAGAAAAAGCCGACAAAACCGGCAGAGCTCGTGGTTTTAAAATCCAACGTAATCTCGCAGATCCGGATCACGATCTATGAGGGCAAATTCCACCAGATCAAGCGGATGTTCGAGGCAGTCGGAAAGCAGGTATTGGAATTAAAACGCCTGTCAATGGGTGCATTAAAGCTGGATGAATCTTTGCAGCCGGGCGAATACCGGGCACTGACGGATGATGAGATCACTTATTTACGAGAGAGGGGAGCATAGTAGTATGCTGACGGGAATCAAAGGAATTATATTTGATCTGGATGGAACCATGGTCGATTCCATGTGGATGTGGCGGCAGATTGACAACGAATTCATGACAGCACACGGACTTGATATGACCGACGATTTAGAGCGTGCGATCGAGGGAATGAGCTTTCAGGAGACCGCGGAGTATTTCGTCCGCACATATCCGCTGCGCGAGACGGTCACAGAGCTTATGGATATCTGGGTCGATATGGCAATGCAGAAATACCGCTATGAGGTGCCTATGAAGCCGGGGCTGGATGCGTTTTTGCGCGAGATGAAGCAGCGTGGGATCAAAATGGGCATCGCCACGAGCAACGCACGCATTTTGCTGGATGCGGTTGCACAGGCACATGGACTGTATGACTATATGGATGCGGTACTGACCGCAAACGAAGTCAAGCGCGGAAAGCCCGCGCCGGATGTATTTCTTGCGGTGGCGGACAAGCTGCACCTCGCACCGGCGGACTGTCTCGTGTTTGAAGATATCCCGCAGGGCATCCGTGCGGGACTCGCAGCAGGTATGCGCGTATGTGCGGTTTCCGATCAATATTCACAGTCACAGGATGCGCAAAAACGGGCGCTTGCACATTACTATATCGACTCTTATGCACAGGTGCTCGACGGGACGTATGAGCGGTTGTAAAATCGCAGAAACAGTGGTAAAATGATATGTTAGAGGCAGTAGATAGCTGCCGCTTAAAGAGGAACATTTATGATACATGATTTTTTACCCGTGACAACCGAAGATTGCAAAAAAAGAGGCTGGGAGCAACCGGATTTTGTGTATGTGATCGGAGATGCCTATGTGGATCATCCGTCGTTTGGTTCGGCGATCATCAGCCGTCTGTTGGAGTCACATGGATATAAAGTAGCCATTATCGCACAGCCGGACTGGAAAGATCCTGCGAGCATCCAGACATTCGGGGAGCCGAGGCTTGGATTTTTAGTATCCGGTGGCAATATGGACTCGATGGTCAACCACTATTCGGTATCGAAAAAACGCCGGGACACCGATGCCTACACGCCGGGCGGTGAGATGGGCAGGCGTCCGGATTATGCAGTTGTTGTATATGGCAATCTGATCCGCAGGACGTATAAGCACACACCGATGATTATCGGCGGGATTGAGGCGAGTCTCCGCAGGCTCGGACACTATGATTACTGGTCGAATAAAGTCCGCCGTTCGATTCTTTTAGATTCGGGCGCGGATCTGATCTCCTATGGAATGGGGGAACACAGTATCATAGAGATTGCAGACGCTCTAAACAGCGGGATTGCTGTCAAAGACATTACTTTCATTGACGGAACGGTGTACAAGACAAGGGACTGTGAACTGGTAGAGCAGGCACAGGCATTGGAATTGCCATCGTTCGAGGAGATCCGCGCGTCCAAAGAAGCATACGCGCGCAGTTTTTATATTCAATACTGCAATACCGACCATTTTGTGGCAAAGGTTTTGTATGAGACTTATGATGAGAAGCTGTTTGTCGTGCAGAACCGCCCGTCAAAGCCGCTGACACAGGAGGAGATGGACCGCGTTTACGCACTGCCGTATATGCGCACCTATCACCCGATGTATGAGGCAGCCGGAGGCATCCCCGCGATCCGAGAGGTGAAGTTTTCGCTGATCAGCAACCGTGGCTGTTTCGGCGGCTGTAATTTCTGTGCACTGACGTTTCATCAGGGGCGCACGATCCAGACACGCAGCCATGCATCGATCGTTCAGGAGGCAAAGCAGCTCACCTATGAGCCGGATTTTAAGGGGTACATCCATGATGTCGGCGGACCGACCGCCAATTTCAGGCATCCGTCCTGTGAAAAGCAGTTGACAAAGGGTGTCTGTCCGAACAAGCAATGCCTGTTTCCGCAGCCGTGTAAAAATCTGCATGCAGATCATACCGATTACATCCGTCTGCTGCGCAGACTGCGGGAGATTCCGGGTGTGAAAAAGGTATTTATCCGTTCCGGCATCCGGTTTGATTATGTGCTGGCGGATAAAAGCGATGCGTTTTTGCGGGAATTATGCGAATATCATGTCAGTGGGCAGCTAAAGGTCGCTCCGGAGCATATTTCAAGGAAGGTGCTGGACAAGCTCGGCAAGCCGGCACCGGAGGTATATAAAGCATTTGTCGAGCGCTATACGCGGATGAATGAAAAGCTTGGGAAAAAGCAGTATCTTGTGCCGTACCTGATGTCCTCCCATCCGGGAGCGACGCTGACCGAGGCGATCGAGCTGGCGGAATATTTACGGGACATCCATTATATGCCCGAACAGGTGCAGGATTTTTACCCGACCCCGTCCACCATCTCGACCTGTATGTATTATACGGGGCTTGATCCGCGCGATATGACACCGGTCTATACGGCGACGAATCCGCATGAGAAGGCAATGCAGCGCGCGCTGATGCAGTACCGCAATCCGAAAAACTATGAGCTCGTCAAAGAGGCGTTAGAGCGTGCGGGGCGCACCGATCTGATCGGGTTTGAGCCGGAATGCCTGATCCGTCCGCGGGTGATCCGGCAGCGCACAAAGCAGGGAGGGCATGCGGGCAGCGGAGACAGACGCAATGCGCCGCAAAACGGTTCTGCAAAAAAAAGTTTTGAAAAAAAGAACCAGACAAAAAAGAAAACCATCCGAAATGTACACAAAAAGAACAAACATTAAGGTCATAATAACAAGGTAACAGAAAGCAGCAAACGATATGAAGTCATTTATTATCAAAGAAAACGAAGCCGACCAGCGGCTGGACAAGTATTTACGAAAACTCCTTCCGGATGCGCCGGGCAGCTTTATTTATAAAATGCTGCGAAAAAAGAATATTGTGCTGAATCAGGAAAAGGCGACCGGCTCGGAGCATCTGTCGGTGGGCGATGAAGTCGTCTGTTTCCTGTCCGATGACACGTTTGAGAAGTTTTCGAGGAGCAGCGGGGATACGATCGAGGAATTGAAGCGGGTACCGGTTCAACCGGCGTTTTCCGTCGTCTACGAGGACGAGGACATGCTTGTCATGAACAAACCGGCTGGGATGCTTTCACAGAAGGCAAAAGAATCGGATATTTCCGCAAATGAGCATATGATCGCGTATCTGTTAGAAACAAAGGCGCTGACAGAAGCGGATCTGCACACGTTCCGCCCGTCGATCTGTAACCGCTTAGACCGCAATACCTCCGGTATTCTGCTGGCGGGAAAGACACTGCGCGGTCTGCAGCGGCTGTCCGCCGAGCTCAAGAGCCGTTCCATGAAAAAATATTACCGCTGTCTCGTCAAGGGTGATCTGCCGAAAAAACAGCTGCTAAAGGGATATCTGCTCAAGGATGAGCGCGAAAATGCCGTGTCGGTCTTTCAGAACGGTGCGCCAAACCGCAAATATATCGAGACGGAATATCAACCGGTCGAACAGTTCGGTGATTATACACTGTTAGAGGTGTATCTGATCACCGGACGTTCCCATCAGATCCGTGCGCATTTAGCCTCGATCGGTCATCCGGTCATCGGAGATCCGAAATACGGGGAGCTGAGACAGAATCGTCTGTTTGAAAAGGCAGCCGGAATCAACCGCCAGCTTTTGCATGCGTACCGCGTGCGTTTTTCTGACGGCAGGGAGGTAGTCGCAGATCTGCCGGCGGATTTTGAGGCAGCGTTAGCATGGCTGAGGGCGCGCCATGCCGCAGAACCGGTGAAAGGGTGATGCGCAATGGCTACATGGAATTCCAGAGGCTTGCGTGGTTCTGCGCTCGAGGAGCTGGTCAACCGCACGAATGAGGTGTACGCCGCTCATGCGCTGGCAATGATCCAGAAGGTGCCGACACCGATCACGCCGATCAATATCGATAAAAAGACAAGACATATTACACTGGCATATTTTGACCAGAAAAGTACCGTAGACTATATCGGGGCAGTACAGGGCATTCCGGTGTGCTTTGATGCAAAGGAATGCCATACCGATACGTTTCCGTTACAGAATATACATGCACATCAGGTCGAGTTTATGCGCCGGTTTGAAGCCCAGCAGGGCGTTGCTTTTTTCCTGATCCACTATACGAAGCGGGATGTGTTTTATTACCTGCCGTTTCGTGATCTGCTCGTGTTCTGGGAGCGGATGGAGCAGGGGGGGAGAAAAAGTTTCCGCTTTGAAGAGTTAAAGGAACAGTATTTCTTTTCGATGGGCAGGGGCGGTGTGTTCGTGCCGTATTTACAGCCGTTGCAGATCGATCTGGATGCGAGAGGTTGACTTTTTTTGCGGAATCGCTTATAATCAGTGGAGTTTATCGTGCTACCAAAGTATCACACTACCACGATAAAGCAAAAGAAGCCGTGATCCGGACAGTGTCCGTGACCGGGAAGGAGAAATTACACTATGAAACAGAGCTTACATACACCGGAGGGTGTCCGCGATATTTACAATGAGGAATGTGAACGCAAATTATATCTCGAACAGAAGTTGTTTTCTGTGCTGACCGGCTACGGCTATCATCCGATCGAGACACCTTCTTTTGAATTTTTTGATATTTTTGGCAAGGAGGTCGGTACGATTCCCTCAAAGGATCTGTACAAATTTTTTGACCGGGAGGGAAATACGCTGGTTTTAAGACCGGATATTACGCCCTCGATTGCCCGTTCTGCGGCAAAATACTATATGGACGAAGAAATGCCGCTGCGTTTCTGCTATAAAGGCAGCACGTTTATAAATCATCACAGCCTGCGCGGACGGATGAAGGAATGCACCCAGTTAGGTGCCGAGTTTATGGGCGATGCGTCGGTCGATGCGGATGCAGAAATGCTGTCAATGATCGTAGATTGTCTGCAGGCGGCGGGATTAAAGGAGTTTCAGATCAGCGTCGGACATGCAAGCATCTTTCAGGGGCTGGCGGATGCAGCCGGATTTACACCGGATGAGACGGAGGAGCTGCGCAGCCTGCTCTCCAATAAGAACTTTTTCGGTGTGGAAGAATTTGTAAACAGCCGCAATCTGCCGGAGAATCTCAAGCGCTGCTTTGGTATTTTGCGCTGTATGTACACATCTTCCGATGAGCTGGAGCAGTTTAAAGAAGCTGCAAAAGAATATGAGACTGTCTACCGTGCATTACAGCGTCTGGAACAGTTACAGGAGCTGCTGTTATTATACGGGATTGACCGCTATGTGTCGTTCGAGCCGGGGATGGTCAGCGATTATCACTATTACAGCGGTATTCTGCTCAGCGGTTATACTTACGGTACCGGAGAGCCGATCGTCAAGGGTGGACGTTACGATGAACTGCTGCCGATGTTCGGCAAGGATGCAGCGGCGATCGGTTTTGTCGTAGTGATCGACCAGCTGCTCGAGGCGATCCGCAGACAGCATATCGAGGTTCCAATCATGCACCATACACAACTGATCGTCTATGATGCGTCGCATCGGGAGGAAGCTGTTGTGACGGCGCGGAAGCTGCGCAGTACCGGCGGCCGTGCGGAGTTGTTGTTATATGACCCTGCAAAGGGCACACAGGCATATGAAGCATATGCAAAAGAAAATTATATTGCAAGAATCACTTGGATGCTGGATGGGCAATAATAAATGATTGGAGACAGAGAAAGAGATGGAAAACGAAACAAATGAACGGTATCTGACCTTTGCGCTCGGCAAGGGCAGGCTGGCAAACCGCACACTCAAGCTGCTGGAAGAAATCGGCATCACCTGTGAGGAAATGAAGGATAAGGATACGAGAAAGCTGATCTTTGTCAATGAGGACTTAAAGCTGCGGTTCTTTCTCGCAAAAGGACCGGATGTGCCGACTTATGTAGAGTACGGTGCCGCAGATATCGGTGTTGTCGGGGAAGATACGATCTTAGAGGAAGGCAGAAATATCTACGAGGTGCTCGATCTGGGCTTTGGAAAATGCCGTATGTGTGTGTGCGGACCGGAGAGCGCACGCGAGCTGCTGCAGCACCATGAGCAGATACGTGTGGCATCCAAATATCCGAGGATCGCGAAAAACTATTTTTATAATAAAAAACAGCAGACCGTAGAGATCATCAAGCTGAACGGTTCCATTGAGCTGGCACCAATCGTCGGGCTCGGGGATGTGATCGTGGATATCGTAGAGACCGGATCGACCCTGCGTGAGAACGGATTGCAGGTACTTGAGGAAGTATGTCCGTTATCCGCACGCATGGTGGTAAACCCGGTGAGCATGAAAATGGAAAATGAGCGCATCACAAAGCTGATCGCGGATTTGAAACAGGTCATTCAAAAGGAGAATTGATATGCGTATTTTACAGTTGGACAAAGAGACAAAAAGCAATATTTTAGAGGATTTATTAAAGCGCAGCCCGAACAGCTACAGCGAGTATGAGGATCGTGTGGCAGCGATTATCGCAGAGGTGCGGAAAAATAAAGACGCAGCGATTTTTTCCTATACCAGACAGTTTGACGGTGCAGACATCAGTGCGGACAATCTCGTAGTCACGGAGGATGAGATCAAAGAGGCATATGATACGGTCGATCCGACCCTGCTTGCAGTTATCCGTAAGGCACTGGTCAACATCCGTGAATACCATGAAAAGCAGCGCCAGTACAGCTGGTTTGATTCCAAAGAAAACGGTATTATTTTAGGACAGAAGGTGACACCTCTGCAGCGTGTCGGTGTGTATGTACCCGGTGGAAAAGCGGTTTATCCGTCATCCGTACTCATGAATGTGGTACCGGCAAAGGTGGCAGGTGTCAGCGAGATCATCATGACAACCCCTCCCGGAAAAGACGGCAAAATCTGTGCATCCACGCTCGTCGCAGCGACGGAGGCAGGTGTAGACCGCATCTATAAGGTCGGCGGCGCACAGGCGATCGCAGCACTTGCGTTCGGTACAGAGAGCGTGCCGAAGGTGGACAAGATTGTCGGACCCGGAAATATCTATGTGGCACTTGCGAAAAAGGCAGTATTCGGACATGTCAGCATTGATTCAATCGCAGGGCCGAGCGAGATCCTCGTGCTGGCGGACGAGACAGCCAACCCACGTTATGTGGCAGCCGACCTGCTCTCACAGGCAGAGCATGATGAGATGGCATCCGCAATCCTCGTCACGACGAGCCGCACACTGGCAGAGCAGGTATCAAAGGAGATCGATCAGTTTGTTGCGGTGCTCAGCAGAAAAGAGATCATCCAGAAATCACTCGACCATTACGGATATATTCTGGTAGCGGAGAATGAAGAAGAAGCTATCGAGACAGCCAACGACATTGCATCCGAGCACTTGGAGATCGTGATGCGTGATCCGTTTACCGTGATGACCAAGATCCGCAACGCGGGAGCGATCTTCCTCGGTACATACAGCAGTGAGCCGTTAGGTGATTACTTTGCCGGACCGAACCATGTGCTTCCGACAAACGGAACCGCCAAGTTTTTCTCCGCACTGTCTGTGGATGATTTTATTAAGAAATCAAGTATTATCTCTTATTCGAGAGAGGCACTGGAATCCATTTATAAAGATATCGTACAGTTTGCGGAGTGTGAGCAGCTGACTGCCCATGCTAATTCGATCCGCGTACGGTTTGAGGATCAGTAATTATTTCAGGAAGGTAGTTAAAAGAGACTTATGGACAAAAAAATTCTGGTAGCGACACTTTACCTCAAGGACGGAAAACCAGTCAGGAATTATCGCGACCTGACGCCGATCGGTGAATTGCAAAGCTATGCAAAAATATATAATGACAGCGGTATTGACAAAATATTCGTATTTGATCTGTCCGACGATGACGATGAACACGCCAAAAACATAGAGGCGATCCGCGAGCTCAACCGCATGATCGACATTCCGACCTGCGGTGGCGGCAATCTGCGCCGGATGGAGGATGTAAAAAAACTCATTTATGCCGGATGTAAACAAATCATGTTTAACGCGGCAAAAGGCGGTTGTATTGATCTGGCACGCATGGCTGCAGATCGTTATGGAAAGGACCGTATTCTTGTATCTGTGCATAACGTCGATTTTATATTTAAAAATCAAGAGGAGATGAACGAGCTGTTTCACGAGGTGCTCGTTATGGACGAATCCGTGCTGGATGCGGTGGACAATCTGTCAAACACCCCCTACGTCGTACTGTACGACGGATCGGACTTTGCAGAGATCTATGCGCTCTTGGAGCGTGAAAATGCGCGCGGAATCTGCGGCGCACTGTTTAATGACCCACAGACCGATATTATGCAGTACAAGACCAATCTGGATGAGGCAGGTCTTTGGATGGACAATTTCAAGCCGGAGATCCAGTGGGCACAGTTAAAGAAAAATTCAGACGGTATGGTGCCGTGTGTCGTACAGGATTACCGCACGGATGAGGTGCTGATGGTCGCCTATATGAATGAGGAGGCGTATTACAAGACGCTTTCCAGCGGAAAAATGACCTATTTCAGCCGCAGCCGGAACGAGCTGTGGACGAAGGGGCTTACCTCCGGACATTTACAGTATGTCAAATCGCTCACGGCGGACTGTGACTATGACACGATACTCGCAAAGGTATCACAGGTCGGTGTGGCATGTCACACCGGCAGCCCGACCTGCTTTTTCAATGAGATTGTCAAAAAAGAGTATGTCGAGAAAAATCCGCTCAAGGTGTTTGAAAACAGCTATCAGTCACTCATGGACATCAAGACGAACCCGAAGCAGGGCTCTTACATCAGTGAGCTGTTCGACAAAGGGCTTGATGAGATGTTGAAAAAACTCGGTGAGGAGACGACGGAGGTCGTGATCGCCGCGAAAAATCCGAATCCTGAGCACATCAAGTATGAGATCTCGGATTTGTTGTATTATCTGACCGCGATGATGGTCGAAACCGGGGTGACATGGGAAGATGTCACCAAAGAATTAGCACAGCGTTAAAAAAATGTATGCACAATGTGAAAATTGTGCATACATTTTTTGGTTGGTTTTACCAGTTGATTTTTATGACAGATTGTGTGTATAATAACATCCTATTCTTTTTTACCCTGTTGCACAGCTTTCATGCGGTCGGTTTTCAGTGCAACGGAGGAATTTCATGAAAACAAACCAGATATTAAAACTATTAAAGCGGAAGAAACAGCTTCTGGCGGCGGTATTGATGCTTTGCTGCGTGGTTTCACACACACCGGCAGTCGTATATGCAGGCGATACCTATGCGGAAAGCCAGGTCTCATCCGTATCACTCGACTATGTCTCCAATTTGAACATCCATATACCGGGCAGTATTTTGCGGCTTTATGGCAGTCCCGGACATGCATATGCAGTTCCGATTCAGGCGATGACAGACTGTACGATCATTCTGGACAATGTCGTCAATCAGGCAAATCTCACCGTCTCGGACGGCTGTCGTGTGACTGTCCTGCTGCGCGGGAGCAGCAGCCTATATGACATTCTGGCGGTCGGCGGAGAAAATACCAGCGTTTCAATCAAGGGAGAGACACCGGATGCGATGCTCTCTGCGGGACAGGTCGCCTGCAGCAGCGCCGGTACGACACAGACCGGTGCAAACATACAGATCGAGTCCTGTACCTTTGTCTGTCAGGATCTGGGCTGTGGCAGGGATGGCATTGATTATACGATCGACGGAAGCAGTGTGACGGTCGCAAATGCGTCGCCCGGCAGCAACGCATCGCCCAGTGTGTCGATTTCCCGTTCCAGATTAACCGTAAATGGCAGTATCGCCTGCGGAGGTAACGGAATCAGAAGCCTGGGCTCTTGGACTGCGGATGCGTCCGACGGAGGCACTGCGGGAGCGGTAGTGATCGATCAGAGCGAGGTATCGGTCGGCGGCAGCATTGCGGTCGGCGGAAAAGGCGGGGAAGGCGGTATTGCAGGCAATTATTACGACCACATTTCCGGTACGACACAGAGCGCGCAGCCGGTCTGCATCCGCAATCACAGCACAGTTGTTGTCGGCGGAAATGTGGCAAAGCAGCAGGATCTGCCGGAAATCAGCAAAGGCGGTACGCAAAAGGGGCTTGACGGCGTCACGGTAGAGATTACGGATTCGACACTTTCTGCAAAGGACATCGCCAGCGGCGGAAACGGTCACAACCTCGTGCGCTGTGACATCACTGCAGGAGCAGGAAGCAGCTATGATGTCACAGGAACCAGAGGCGGCAATGGAGGTACGGTCGTTGCGAGAAACTCCGTCATTACCTGCGAGACAGCCGCCTGCGGTGCGAATGCCGGAGATTACCGGAATTATGAGATGAGCATCTACGGGACAACTTCCGGTGACTATGAGAATGTCTATCATCCGGCAGACGGTAACGGCGGCAGAATCGACTCCGAGAACAGTGTATGGACGGTCACCGCCAGTGCGGGCGAAAAAGGCAGTCGTTGGGCGGGTTATGCCAATCCGTCCATTTACAGCGATCAGCGGTTTATTGGCGGTGCGATCAACGGAATCGTCAAGGGTGCGGTGATCACTACCGATCTGACTGCTATTTTGGGCGGTGATTTTGTGCCCTCCGCGGAAATCAGAAATTCAGAGGAGGCAAGCTGTTCCAAATGTCTGTTAAAGACCGGAGGCGAACTGGCAAATCAGGCGGTTTCGGCGTCTGCAAATGAATTGCGGACCTCGACACGGCTGGACGGCAGTGGGCAGCTATTCACTTATCTCAGTATCGGAACACAGCGCGTGCGGATGAATGACAGCCAGCCCTACGGAGCGACGATCCGCGTCAGACGTGCCACGGAGTACAATACCTTTCAGTTACATGCATACGGACGGCTGGATGTGGCAGCCGCAGGAGCCGAAATTTATGAAAATTCGTACCGCTATCAGGGCGAAACGTATGAATACAACGGCGATTACACGATCAGCGGCATCGGTGATAACACGCTCACCATCGACGGCGGCTCACACCGGCTGATTTTCGGAAGGACAGATCTTGACACATTGGAGATCAAGGGCAACGCAGTGGTCACAGTGCGCATTGAGGATGTAGTAAAGATCCGGCGGATTCTGGTTGCAGAGGGCGCAGCACTGATCTTTGAAGGTGACCGGAGACCGGACTACGAAACCTGTGAGGGTTCGCTGAGTAAAGCAGACGGAACGAGGCTGTTTCCCGTTACATTTACACCCGATGCTCCGGACAATTATGACCTGTATTTAAACGGAGAAAAACATGTGCTCACACCGGCTGACCAGATGCTGCGGGTGCTGCTTCCAGAAGGAAATTGCGAGATTCGTCTGGAGCACGCGCCGTTTGTCTTTCGCGGTACGAGGCAGATCCATGAGCCGTTAGCGGTCAGCCAGTCGGAGCTGCTGCTGGAGCTGAACTGTTCACTTGCACCGATTACGATTGCGGAGGAAACCGTCTCATTTGGTGAGGATCAGATCCGTACACGGGCAAATGTGTGTCTGTCACAGGATGAAACTTTAAACTGTGTATCTGTCACGAGAAAGGATGCCATTTTATGGCTGGATCAGATCGCGCCGAATATCCAGATCTATGTGCCGGAGGACTTTGCGGGAGAAATCCGTGATCTCGCAGGTACACCAATCCGGCTCGTTACGATCCACACCGGAAAAGCCGAATATCCGATGGCATTTGAACTGGACGGAACCGTTTATGAGGTTGTCACAAACGCAGACGGTTATTTTACGTTTCTGGCGACGGTAGGAACGCACCAGTTCCGGCTGATTATCGATGATGCCTCGTATGAACTGCCGGAGTCTCTGGATGTGAGCGAAGATGCCGGAAAAAACCGTTATTCAGAAGAAGATCTGATCGAGCAGAAACCGGATACGGACGACACCACACCTTCTGACGATGACACAGATGGCGATACGGATGCAGACGGTGATACGGACAGCGATAGTGATACAGACGGCGGCACGGATGGTGATACGGACAGCGATACAGATAAAGATAAAGATACCGGTACGGATGCGGATGGCGGTACGGGAGCGGACAGCGACACGGATAAAGATACCGGTACGGATGCAGATGCAGATAAAGATACAGACGCGGGTACAGATACCGGTACGGCTGGGGATCGTGATCCGGCGGCTGACACAGATACAGACACGGATACGACAGATCCGTCCCAGCCGTCTGACGGAACATCCGGATCTGACGAAAACACTGACGGTGAAAGTAATTCTACCGATGGAGGTTCCATCGGAGGCAGTTCAGCCGGAAGTTCTTCAGGCGCAGGCGATTCTACCGGAGGTGGTTCAGGTGGAGATGCTTCTTCCGGTGGAAGTTCAAGTGGAGGTTCTTCTTCAAGTGGAGGTTCTTCAAGTGGAGGTTCTTCGACCGGAAATACCTCAAGCGGAGGTTCTTCCACAGGTGGAAATACATCTGCCGCAGGCACTTCCCACCTGACCGGCGCGCGAACCGATGAGCGGAGCGATACGCAGGCGGAAACTGTGCCGGTACAGATTCAGATTTCACAAGAAGGGATTGTATTGCTGGAAGAAACGCAGGCAGATGATACAGTCTTTTACACAAAGAAGGATGTGCGGTTTGATGTCACGGTGCCGGACGGTACGGTATGCAGCTATCAGATCATCCATCTGGGCGAAGATGTTTCACAGGCGGATTTCATATCTATGGATACGCCGTCCTTAACGCTCACGGAGGACAGACAGGATATGCGTGCGCGGCGCGTGATCTTTCAGCTTGCTTACGGAGACCGAATCATCAGACAGCAGACGAACTATTTTGTGATTGACCGCAAACGTCCGGTCATATCAGGAATCAGGCATCTGCGCTTTTATCATAAAAGCCGCCGTATCCATGTGAGCGATAATGCGCTGCTGCGTGAAGTCCGCCTGAACGGAAAAAAGGTAAAGGCTGACTTTACGTTAAGGAAGCGTGGTATCTATTTCCTGAAAGCAACGGATCAGGCAGGCAACCGCAGGCGGCTTGTATTCGCGATCTGGTAAGCAGGACTTTTCCCGAAAAATCACGCATAGTTTGTCTGCAACTGCATAAATTTATGCTAACAAAGGAACATCGGATGCAAGCGATGATGGGAGGGAGCAGACACGATGACATATGATCAGATTGATGCACGAAAGGAATACGTCCGCCGGGCTAGGGAATCCTTCCATGAACAGGAAGATGACTGGGGACGCGAAAGCACCGCACAGGAGGAAGCCGTGCTCTCAAGGACGCTGGCACTCCGTATCGTACTCGGAATCCTGTTGTTTTTACTGTTTGTGCTGGCGGATATTACCGATTACAAAGTATTGGACTGCTCAACGACGACGATCGCCTCTGAGATTGAAAAAGATGATTATACAAATGCCGAAAAGTATGTTATGATGCTATTTGCAGATAAATAGTGTAAGAAAAGCATGTGGAGGTACGTATGAGCAGACTCGCATTGTCTGATGAGATATTACTGACGATTGACCAGCCGGCGCGCTATATCGGCGGGGAATTAAATATGATAAAAAAAGATCCGGCTTCGGTGGATATTCGTTTTGCGATGTGTTTTCCGGATGTCTATGAGATCGGCATGTCGCATCTTGGCATCCAGATCTTGTATGATATGTTTAACCGCAGGAGTGATGTGTATTGTGAGCGCGTCTATTCTCCGTGGCCGGATCTGAGCCGGATCATGAAGGAACAGCAGATCCCGCTGTTTGCGCTCGAGACGCAGGACCCGGTCAAAGCATTTGATTTTCTCGGCATTACGATACAGTATGAGATGTGTTACACGAATATTTTACAGGTGCTGGATCTCTCACAGATTCCGCTTCATGCGAGTGAGCGCGGTGAGGATATGCCGATCGTGATCGGGGGTGGTCCCTGCACGTACAATCCGGAACCGATCGCAGAGTTTTTCGACCTGTTTTATATCGGTGAGGGTGAGATCAGCTATGATGCCTTGTTTGCCCTGTATAAGCAGTGCAAAAAGGATGGTCTTGGCAGGGCAGACTTTTTGCGGCGTGCGGCACAGATCCCCGGCATATATGTGCCTTCGATGTACGAGGTCACTTATGGCGAGGACGGCTGTCTGAGTGCATTCACACCGAAATATGAAGATATTCCGGCAAAGGTCGAAAAGCAGTTAGTCATGAATATGACAGAAGCGCCGTATCCGAGAAAGCCGCTCGTGCCGTTTATCAAGGCAACGCAGGATCGTGTCGTTCTGGAGATCCAGAGAGGCTGTATCCGCGGCTGCCGGTTCTGTCAGGCAGGTATGATTTATCGTCCGACGCGAGAGAAGGACCTTGAACAGTTAAAAGCCTATGCCTATGAGCTGTTAAAAAGCACCGGACACGAGGAAATTTCACTGAGCTCCCTCAGTTCGAGTGATTATTCGCAGCTGGAAGGGCTGGTCAACTTTTTGATCGACAATTTCCACGACAAGGGGGTCAATATCTCCCTCCCGTCGCTGCGTATCGATGCCTTTTCTCTGGATGTGATGGGAAAGGTGCAGGATATTAAAAAGAGCAGCTTAACGTTCGCTCCCGAGGCGGGATCACAGCGGATGCGTGATGTGATCAACAAAGGACTGACAAAGGATGTTATCTTAAATGGTGCGGGACAAGCCTTTGAGGGCGGCTGGCAGAAGGTAAAGCTGTACTTTATGCTCGGGCTGCCGACCGAGACCGTGGAAGATATGCAGGCGATCGCAGAGCTCGCCAATGATATTGCCGTGCGCTATTATGAGATACCGAAGGATCAGCGCAACGGAAAATGCCAGATCACGATCTCTACTTCATTTTTTGTGCCGAAGCCGTTTACGCCGTTACAGTGGGCACCGATGTGTACAGTGGATGAATATCTTGGAAAAGCGAAGGTCGTCAATGAGGCGGTTAAGAATCAGTTGAACCGCAAGAGCATCCGCTATAACTGGCATGAAGCGGATGTGACGGTACTTGAGGGTGTGTTTGCGCGCGGTGACAGGCGGATTGCAGCCGCGATTGAACGCGCATATGAAAAGGGCGCGCTGTTTGATGCGTGGTCTGAATATTTTGACAATGAGCGCTGGCTGGAAGCGTTCGCCGAGACCGGTATCGATGTCGCTTTCTATACGCTGCGCCAGCGGGAGCTGGACGAGCTGTTCCCGTGGGATTTCATTGATGCAGGCGTGACAAAAGAGTTTCTCCTGCGTGAATGGAACAAGGCGTGTGAGCAGACGGTGACTCCGAACTGCCGCATGAACTGTTCCGGCTGTGGAGCGAGAAAATACGGAGGAGGTGTGTGCTTTGAAAATAAGAATTAAGTTCGCAAAATCCGGAAACATGAAGTTTATCGGACATCTGGATACGATGCGGTATTTTCAGAAAGCGATGCGCCGGGCGGAGATCGATATCGCCTATTCGACCGGATTTTCCCCGCACCAGATCATGTCCTTTGCAGCACCGCTTGGTGTCGGCATCACGAGTGACGGCGAATATCTGGATATTGAGGTTCACTCGACCGGATCGACGGCGGATGCGGTTGCTGCCCTGAATGCGGCGATGGTAGAGGGCTTTCAGGTGTTAGATTACCGCGAGCTGCCGGATAACGCAAAGACTGCGATGTCGATTGTTTCCTGTGCAGACTATACGCTGACTTACCGTGAGGGCTATGAAACGGATCTTACGCTCGAACAGTTACAGGAAGGGGTTCATGCATTTTATGAAGTACCGGAAAAGCTTGAGGTCGTAAAACAGACGAAAAAGTCCGAAAAAATCATTGACTTAAAGCAGCTCGTGTATGACTTTAAGGTCGTTGAAGTGGAAGGGAAACCCGCATTTTACCTCAAGGTATCCACCGGAAGCACGGACAACACGAAACCGGAGCTGGTCATGGAGCACTTTTATAAATATCTCGGTCTGGAGCTGCCTGACTTTACCTTTCAGACGCATCGGCATGATGTCTATACCGGCACGAAAGAGACCGGTTTTATTGCATTAAATGATATGGGAGCGGTCATCCCATGAGCCGGCGGCTGGTAATTACGCGGGTGGATCTTTTTGACAGGCATCCATTTGTCTGTGCAATCTGTGAAGACCACAAAATGCTGGAGGCACAGGGCATACCGGAGCACGCACCCGCCCGGATATTAAATAACATCTATGTGGCACGTGTTTCACAGGTCGTCAAAAACATCGGGGCGGCATTTGTTGAGATTGAGAAAGGGAAAAAATGCTTTCTGCCGCTGTCTGATGTGGAAGATGCGGTGTTTGTAAAACGGATCTCGCAAAAACAGGTGCTCTCGCAGGGGGATGAGCTTTTAGTTCAGGTTGTACGTGAGGCGGTAAAGACCAAAGACCCGCAGGTATCGACCAATTTATCCCTGCCCGGCAGCTACAGTGTCGTGACTAGCGGCAGGCACAGGATTGGCGTGTCAAACAAGCTCGATGCCACGACGCGCAGCCGGTTAAAGGAAGCGGTAAACGGCATCTACGACAACGAGCTGGGACTGATTATCCGCACAAATGCGGCTCAGGTTCCGGAGGATGTGCTGGCAGATGAGGTGACAGGACTCCAGCAGCAGATGCGTGAGCTGCTGCAATATGCACCGTACCGGAGCCTATATTCCGTACTGTATGAGGCAGAACCGGAATATGTGAGAATCCTGCAGAATCAGCCGTTGGACGGACTCGAACAGGTCATCACGGACGATACGGAGGTATACGCCGGTTTGCTCCGGTTTGCGGATACCCATGTACAGCCGGGGTTAAAGGAAAAGCTGTGTTTTTATGAAGATCCGCAGTTAGAACTTCAAAAGCTGTATGCACTTCAGGTACAACTGGAACGTGCCTTGCACAAACAGGTATGGTTAAAGTCCGGCGCGAATCTGGTCATTGAACCGACCGAGGCACTGACCGTCATTGATGTCAACAGCGCAAAGCATGTCGGCAAAAAACAGCCGCAGCAGCAACATCTTCAGGTAAACCTCGAGGCGGCGCAGGAGATCGCAAGGCAGATCCGTCTGCGCAACCTGTCCGGAATCATTATCATTGATTTTATTGATCTGGATGCAGAAGAAGATCGACAGCTGCTGCTTCGCGAAATGCGAAAACTGGTACGGACGGATTCCGTCAAAACCGAGGTGATAGACCTGACCAGACTTGGCTTGATGGAGCTGACCAGACAGAAGGTGCGCAAACCGCTGCGGGAGCAGTTTTTTACAGCAGATGGACATGCATAGCAGCTTTATACAGAAAAATCCAGAAATTGCAAAAAAATTGAGAAAAACTGTTGACGAGCACCTTTTGAAATGCTATTATACAGAGGTATGCCGCACAGTGAGGTCTAAAAGTGTGTTCTTTTTTATGGACACCACCACAACTGGCGAGTAATGATAAAATAGGAGGTGCCATATGTACGCAATTATAGCAACAGGTGGTAAGCAGTACAAAGTTTCTGAAGGCGATATCATTACCATTGAAAAGCTTGGCGTTGAAGCTGGTGAGAAAGTTACTTTTGATCAGGTTTTAGTTGTAGGCGGAGATGATCTCAAGGTTGGAGATCCAACAGTTGC
>CALBJL010000124.1 GCA_937893485.1 uncultured bacterium
GCGCAGCTGCGTCTTAAAGATCTCCGGTCTGGTCAGGCAGATGCGGATCGCACGGCATCCCATCGCCGGATTTTCTTCTTTTTCCATCTCAAAATAATCGCACTGTTTGTCTGCTCCGATATCCAGCGTCCTTATAATGACACGCTTGCCAGCCATCGTCTGTGCGACCTGCTTATAGATCTGGAACTGTTCTTCCTCGGTCGGAAAATGGTCGCGCTCCAGATAAATAAACTCACTGCGGAACAGTCCGATACCGCCCGCATCATTCTGGATCACGGTCGCGAGATCCTTGCTGTTTCCGATATTTGCATACAGCATGATCTTTCTGCCATCCAATGTGACATTTTCCTTGCCCTTGAGTGTCTCGAGCAGCTCTTTCTGCTCCATAAATGCCTGTTTTTTCTGCTCTAACTGCTGCATCGTCTCCTCATCCGGCTCTACATACAGCTTTCCGGCTGCGCCGTCAACGACCGCAAATCTACCGTTTAATGCATCTGCCGCATCGATATTCGTTCCGACCAGCGCCGGAATGCTCATCGTTCGCGCCAAGATCGCCGTGTGGGAATTGAGCGATCCGTGGATCGTCACAAAGGAGAGTACTTTACTCTTATCCATCTGGACAGTCTCCGACGGTGCCAGATCGTCCGCTACGATGATAACCGGCTCATCTGCCGCGATTCCGTCTGCCGCGGCACCGCTCAAAATGCCGATCACGCGCTCAGAAATGTCGCGCACATCTGCCGCGCGCCCTCTCATATAATCATCGTCCATCGATGCAAACATCTCGGCAAAATTATCTCCGGTCGATGCCACTGCATACTCGGCATTGACCTGTTCCATGCGGATGATGTTCTCTACCGACTCGTTGTAGTCATCATCCTCCAGCATCATTTGATGAACTTCAAAGATCGCGGCATTTGTCTCTCCGATCTCCTGCAGCGCTTTTTCGTACAACTGCTGCAGCTGCTGAATCGCAGTATCGCGCGCCTGCACATAGCGTGCAATCTCTGCCTCTTCATCCGCGACCTTGACACGCTTTACCTGCTGCGCGTCTTTTTTATACACGCGGATCTTGCCCATGGCAATCCCGCCAAAAACACTCTTTCCCTCAAATATCTGCATAGCGTTTCTCCTTTTTTAGAGGTTTGCCTTCATAAATGCCTCGATTGCCTCGCATGCGGTATCCTCGTCTGCACCTTCAAAGGACATCGTCACCTCGTTGCCGCTTTTTACTGCCAGTCCCATGATACCGAAAATCTTCTTGCAGTCTCCGGTTTTGCCGTCCTTTGTGAGCTTGATCGCACACTCATACTTTTTTGCCTCTTTTACAAGATCTCCTGCGGGTCTTGCATGGATTCCTTCGGGGTCTGTGATTACATACTTAAATTCTCTCATGTCTGGGGTCCTCCTTATATTTTATATTATATTTCCGCCCAACTAATGAGCAGTGCATCTCGAAAAATCTTCGATTTTCCTCGATGTCCGGGCATTCGCCCTATCACTCTCGATATATGTAGTCCTCACCATGTAAACATGACCGGACTACATATTCTCGATTGACACTGCTCATTGCTTACGCTCATTATACCACATTTTTCTTCAACAAGCCAAGTAACAGTGTAGAAATTGCAGTACCAACCAACAAAGCTGCCACATACATCCACGGGTTTCCGACTACCATAAATACGAAGATGCCGCCGTGCGGTGCCATCAGCGTACACTGGGATGCCATAGAGATCGCACCGGCAACTGCCGAGCCCGCGATACATGCCGGAAGCACACGCAGCGGATCTGCTGCCGCATAGGGAATCGCTCCCTCTGTGATAAACGCCAGTCCCATAATGAAGTTCGTCGGTCCGGCCTCGCGCTCCTGCTTCGTAAATTTGTTTTTAAACAGCAGCGTTGCCAGAGCGATTGCACAGGGCGGTGTCATTCCGCCGATCATAACCGCTGCCATAATGTCATAGTTGCCTGCGGCGATCGCGCCGACACCGAACACATACGCCGCCTTGTTGAACGGGCCGCCCATATCGATTGCCATCATGCCGCCGAGCACGAGTCCCAATACGACCTTGCTCGTCTGTCCCATGTTCGTGAGCATCGTGTTCAGTCCGGTATTGATACCACCCATGACCGGCTCTACGATAAAGGTCATGAGCAGACCGATCAACAACACGCCGAACACCGGATACAATAAGACCGGAGCGATTTTTTCGATCGCCTCAGGGAGCTTTTCAAATGCTTTTCGCAGCATCCGGATGATAAAGCCTGCCGCAAAACCTGCCACAAGTGCACCCAGAAATCCGGATTTTCCGTTGTATGCCATCATACCGCCGACAAATCCGAGCAGCAGCGCCGGACGATCACCGATCGCCATACCGATAAAACCTGCCAGTACCGGCAGCATAAATCCGAATGCCGTTCCACCGATTCCCTTGAGCAGCGCAGCTACCGGTGTGATCGTTCCGAAATCACCTCTCTGGTCTGCGGGCAGCGCAGCCAGATCCACGTTCAAACCGTCGATCAGAAATGCAAGTGCGATCAGGATACCGCCACCTACGACAAACGGCAGCATATGTGAGACTCCGTTCATCAGCCATGTGTAGATCTGATGTCCGACTCCGCCACCCTTATTGCTCGTCTGGCTCTCTGATCCCGCAACTGCGTCATGGTAAACCGGCACATCTCCTGAGATTGCCTGTGCGACCAGCTCATCCGCCTTGCTGATACCGTCGGATACCTGACGGATGATGACTTTTTTGCCGTCAAAACGTCCCATCGGCACCTGTGCATCCGCCGCGATGATGATACAGTCCGCTTCCTCGATCTCTTTCTGTGTCAGCACATTTTTCGCTCCGCCGGAGCCTCTGGTCTCTACCTTGATATAACAGTTTTTCGCCTTTGCAGCCTTCTCGATGCCCTCTGCTGCCATATAGGTATGCGCGATACCGGTCGGGCAGGAAGTGACTGCGAGCAGCCTGCACGCCGCATCTGTCACCTCTCCGGTGTCTGCCAGACGCTCATCAATCCCGTTTTTCTCCGCATCCGCCTTGTCGATGATCTCTAAAAATTTATCGACCGTAGACGCATTCCGCAGTGCATTCGAAAAATCCTCGTCCATCATCAGCACCGACAATTTGCTCAGTACGTCCAGATGTACATTATCCTCTGTATTCGGTGCCGCGATCAAAAAGATCAATGTGACCGGTTCGCCGTCCAGCGAGTCAAAATCCACACCATTTTTCACAACCATTGCTGCCAGTCCGGGCTGGTTGACTGCGTCACATTTGCCGTGCGGAATCGCAATTCCCTCTCCGATTCCGGTTGTGCTCTCTTCCTCCCGCGCATAGACCTGTTTGCGGTAGCCCTCGATATCATTGATTTTTCCGCTGCGCGCCATCAGCTCTACCATCTGATCCAGCGCGTCATTTTTTCCTGTAGGCGCTCCATCCAGCGAAATGCTGCGCCGATCGAGTAAATCTGTGATTCTCATAGTCTCACCCCTCCATATTTTCCATCAGTGATTTGTATACGGCATCCACTTCCTGCCGCGTAGCCAGATATTCCGAAAATGCACTCGCACTGCCTGCCGCGACTCCCATGTAAAACGCATGTTTATATGCAGTCTGTTCCATCCATCCGGCGACAAAGCCTGCTACCATCGAATCGCCTGCTCCCACACCGTTGACCAGCGTGCCCTTCGGTGCGGGTGAGCTAAAGATCTGTCCGTCTGCGGTGACGAGTATCGCCCCCTCGCCTGCCATCGATACGAGCACGTTCTGCGCGCCCATCTCCTGTAACTTTTTGGCAAACGGCACACATGCCTCTCTCGTCTGCGGCTCCGCTCCAAAGATCTCCGCCAGCTCGTGATTGTTCGGCTTAATCAGAAACGGATGATACGGCAGCACATTCAGCAGCAGATCCTGTGTCGCATCCACAACAGTCATGATCCCCCTGCCTGACAGCCGTTTCATGATCGTACTGTAAATATCATCCGGCATCGTAGACGGGATGCTTCCTGCCAGCACAAGGATGTCGCCCTCCTGCAGCCGATCCAGCCGCTCCATGAGCTGTGCGATCATGTCCTCACTGATGTCCGGACCGTTTCCGTTGATCTCAGTACCCTCAATGGATTTCAGCTTCACATTGATGCGCGAGCAGCCTTTCTCACTGTAAATAAACTCTGACTTTATATGCATCTGTTCGACTCTGCGCACGATCTCATCCCCGACAAAGCCTGCCGCGAATCCGAGCGCCGTGCTTGGGATCCCCAGATTGCCGAGCACCGTCGACACGTTGATCCCCTTTCCCCCCGGCAGCATGAGTTCAAAGCTCGTGCGGTTCGTCATCCCCAACTGAAAATCGTCTACCGAAACAATGTAATCCAGTGACGGATTAAATGTGACTGTATAGATCATGTTTTTTCCTCCGTTCTCTTTGATAATGCTATTATACTTTCATACTCGCTCAAAATCAATCAAACCAATTCACAAATATCTTTGACCGTTTTTGGATAGTTTGCACAATTTCAGTCATACCCAATCACAAAATCTTCTTTTTCTTGAAAATCCAAACACAAACGATCACGACCAGCACACTGATCACCGCCACATACGGATAGCCGTTCGCCAGCTCCGGCATGTGCTCAAAATTCATGCCATACCAGCCGGTAATGAGTGTGAGCGGGAAAAAAATCGTCGATACAACGGTGAGAAACTGCATATTCCGATTTTGCAGTTCATCGACCTGCCCCTGATAGACCTCTTTCACCTGTCCTGCATAATCGATCAAATTCGTGCATCGATGTAACAGCCGCTCCGCGCGCGCACTGAATGTACCGAACGACCGGAGCTGCTTTTGCGCAAACAGTGCATTTTCATTTTCTTCGAGCTCTCCGCCAAGCTCGATCAACTGCTCATAATAGCTGCGCCGCTGCAAAAGCTGTCTGCGGATGCGCAGCATATGTGTCATAAACAATCCGGTCTGCCTGCGCAGCACCGCCTCCTCCATATGCATCAGTTCTGCCCCGTATTTTTCCAGCAGGGCGGTATCTCCCGCGATCAGTTCCGCTAAAACCAAAAACAAAATATGCCCGGTCGGGGTCTGCGCGTCGACCGGTTTCTGATGCAGGCGCTCGATGAGCGGTTTTGCACTGCCGTCCTCATTGATGAGCATCACACATCTGTGATCCACGAAAAAAAGAATGCGCTCCGGCTCTGCACATGCATCAGACGCAGCCGGTACCACGAGTGAGCCGTAATCACAGGACTGCCCGATCTCGACATTACAAAAACACGCTTCCCGCAGCGACAGATCCATGTCTGCGTCGCAGCCCATCTGTCCGAGCAGCTCTTCTGCGCCTGCGCGATCTGTCACAATCAGTGCGGCACACCCATCTCCGTCCGGCTCCCATCGATCGGTCTGTGGCAGACCCGCTGAGATCTCATAAAACATAGCTGTGTTCTCCCGTTTTCTTTGTTGCAGGCTCGTGACACGAGCTGTTATACATCATACAAAATAGAGTATCTCCGTTTTTGGGTTTTATATCCAAAATTATGTAACGGACTGCTGCCCTGCGGATACATGGCAACAAAAAAGGAAGGACACACACCATGTCCTTCCGGTTTTCTCATTCATCAGATTCAATTTTTGCGGCTCAATCACCCACCGGCTGCATCTGCGAGATCCGGTATGCCGCATCATCACAGATAAACCTGCCATGCTCCATGACCTGGCTCGCCTGCAGATCACCATAGCGGCTCTCCGTCGCATACTCATTCACCAGCATACAGAACGCACCGAGCTGCGGCTTGGTACATGCATCCAGATCCATGATCAGGATGTAGTTCTCACCCATCTCATAGAGCGAGCTCGGTATTTCCTCCGCAAACGTGAGCAGCTGACAGAAACGATACAGTCTGCCCGCAGATGCAAAACGCACCTGCATCAGCTTCAGCTCGCCCTCATCATCCGCAAAATCCGGCAATGCCGGTGCCTCATCGGACGGCTGTGCGTGCGCATACTCATGCTCCTCCCAGTCCTCGCTGTCCTCATCAATATCTACACTGCGGAAGATCAGCTCCAGATTTCCGTTTAAAAATACGCCCTCCACGGACATCGGACCGCTCTTTTCAAATCCGGTCTCCTCCTGGCCTTCCTGCATCAAATATTCAAAAAATTCATACGTCTTGTCTGATCGTTTCAATAAATCACTTATTTCCAGTCCGTTTGCGCGGATCTCCTCGGCAGACACACTACAATGCAGCTCATTATCTGATACTTTGCGAAAATTCATACGATCATCTCACTTTCTAACACATAGGAACTATTCCCTACACTGCTTCTCTACTATCACTATACGCAATAATATCGCATTCGTCAAATTAAATTTATGTAACAGTTCAGTCATGGGTTAAAAAACGAGGACATCATGCTTGCATGAATGGAATCGTTTTATTTGATAGGAATTTTCCTATCAAATAAAAAAACGAACGCCCATGCGTATGCATCGGCGTTCCTATAAAGGGGAGAGTTATGAAAAATTGAAAAAGTTACTCGTGTGTATCACCTCTGTGATGTTATTAGTATATCCAACGTCTATGAACATTTCTTGTCGGCGAGTTGAATATTATGTGAACTTTTTGTTTACAATTTGTTCATATTTCACCCATGGGTTTCAAGTGTCCGCTGATTTTCACAGCCGCCCCAGCCGAAACCGCCGGATCATTTCGCGTGTAAGACTATTATAATCAGATATTTCAGGAATATCCTCAGGAGCGACCCATTCCGCGACAGCCAGCTCGGAATGATCGACACGGATCGTATCATCATCCCCGTCCAGCTGCGCAGTGTAAGCAAGCATCAGATTTCCAGCAAAGCCCCACGGCTGCGAATCATAATATTTTATATTTTTCACGCGCAGCCCGGTCTCCTCCATGACTTCACGCGCGACACACTGCTCCGCCGTCTCACCGATCTCCACAAAGCCTGCCACGAGCGCATAATTGCCATCGCCGTGTGCATATTTTGTGAGCAGCAGCCTGCCCTTGTGCTGTACTGCAGCCAGCACCGCCGGTGCGATCTTCGGAAACACCATATTGTGGCACTTCGGACAACGCAGCATCCGCTCTTTTTTATCATGCACCAGCACAGACCCGCATCGCCCGCAAAAACGGTTGCTTTCATACCATGTATAGAGATGGTGTGCATTCATTCCGGCAAACGCCTCCTCACGCGGCTGCATCTGGTGATTGATATAGCGGGACGTTTCCCAGCTATGTAACGGCAGCTCCGCACACGAAAAATTCTCCCCGCAGACACACAAAAAGTAATCTCTGCGCACAGCGCCCTCACGCAGCGCGAATAAATACCGCAGTCCGGCGCGATCCTCCACCGCCAGCTCCCGGTACAACGGGAAACGGTCTCCCTGTGCGGTGTGGATGATGCAGTAATTTCCGTTTTTTACACATACAACGGTGCTGTCCGCCTGCGGCTCACGCTCCTCATAAGCATTCCACAAATACTGTGGCTCGATCTCCTGTATCATCTCTCCTTATGCCTCCTCATCATCCGGTAACGGCGCGATCACCTTTTTATACGTCAGCATCAGACAGATCGATGAAATCGCGCAGGACATCAGCTCTGCGATCGGAAAACTCCACCAGATCGCATCCAGTCCGCCAATCTTTGATAAAATGTATGCCACCGGAAGCAGCACCACCAACTGACGCGCCACGGACACATACAGACTGTACATACCGTTTCCGACTGCCTGAAATACTGAACCGGCAACAATACAAAACCATGCGATCAGGAAGTGCACCGCAATCTTGCGCAGCGCGGGAATACCGATGGCAAGCATATTTTCGGATGCATCAAACAATAACAGCAGCATACCCGGAACCGTCTCGAATACGATAAATCCAAACAGCATAAAACAGAATGCGACGAGCAGCGCCCACTTGATCGTGCGGATCATACGCTTTTTCTTTTTTGCGCCATAATTGTAGGCGACGATCGGGATCAGACCGTTGTTCAATCCGAATACCGGCATAAAGAAAAAGCTCTGCAGCTTGAAATACACACCAAATACTGCTGCCGCTGTCGCGGACAGCCCTACGAGGATCAGGTTCATGCCGTAGGTCATGACTGAACCGATCGACTGCATAATAATAGAAGGAATTCCAACCTTGTAAATCGTTCCGATAATATGTCCGTCCGGACGAAAGCCCTTAAAGCTGAGCGTAATATCATGATTTTTCTTTACATTATAAATGAGTCCGATACATCCGGCGATGATCTGTCCGATCACCGTCGCGATCGCTGCTCCGGCTACTCCCATCTTCGGAAGCCCGAAATAACCAAAGATCAGGATCGGATCGAGAATAATATTGATGATCGCTCCGACCATCTGCGAGATCATCGTAAACACAGTCCGACCGGTTGCCTGTAACAGACGTTCAAAAATAAACTGCGCATACAGACCGAACGAAGCGACCATAACGATCGTCAGATACTGCACACCCATATCCATGATCTCTACCGGCGCATTCTTGATCTGGCTCGCATAAAACGGATGCACGGAAAAGATTCCGACAACGGCGGATACGAGATAGCTGATGATATAGAGAAAAATGCCATTCATCGCCGTCTTATTCGCGCGGTCATAATTTTTCTCACCGAGCGATTTGGACAACAGCGAATTCACTCCCACTCCGGTTCCTGCACCCACTGCGATGAGCAGTGTCTGCATCGGGAATGCGAGCGAAACAGCCGTCAGAGCATTTTCACTGATCCGCGACACAAAGATACTGTCAACGATATTGTACATCGCCTGCACCAGCATCGATATCATCATCGGCAGCGACATGTTCATCAACAGCCTGCCCTCTGACATCGTACCCATTTTGTTTTCCTGTCTCTGTTCTTCCAAAACAATTCCTCCCTTGTAAAACCATGTTACTGTTCTTCCATAGACGGGCAGCAAAATGCTCCGGTACTGCCCGCACAGCAACATTACTACTAACCCGTATATATATAACGCGCATATTCTCCCAGCGCTTCCTTAAAGGATACCTTTTTATCCTTTGTCAACTTGATCTGTATCGCGCGTACCATGTGCTTCATGCCGACCGGAGTGCCCTCCGATGCTGCAAAAAACGCGGCATTCCAGACCGTATCTTTAATCTGACCACCGGAAAATTCAAACTGTGTGCTCAGATAATCATAATCGATGCCCTCCTGCGGGGTCTCCGAGGCAAACGACGACTGCCAGATCTCTTTCTGCGTCTGGCATCCGGTATTGGGAAATGGATCACAAACCGGATCCGGCGCATAAACGCCGCATCAATATTCTGGCTGAAATTCGATGAAAATATGATAATTCCGTCAAACTCCTCCATACGCTGCAACAGGTAGGACACTTCCGAATTTGCATAGCGGTCCTTCGATTCCTTGACCTCGCTGCGCTTGCCGATGATCGCATCCGCCTCGTCAAAAAACAGGATCATATTGCTGCGCTCGGCTCTGCGGAACACATCCTCTAAACGCTTTTCGGTCTCACCGATATACTTGTTTACCATCTGCGAGAGATCGACCTTGAACAGCTCCAGTCCGAGAATGCCTGCCATCACATGCACCGCCATCGTCTTACCCGTTCCCGGTGATCCCGTAAACAGGGCGCTGACGCACGTTCCGTAAGAATAGCGGCTGCCCAGATTCCACTCATCCATGACAAGCCTGCGCTGCTCAACCTGCGCACAGATATCCTTTATGATCTGTTTCTACGACTGTTCCAGCTTCAGATCGTCATAGGTATAGTGTGTCTCCACACGCTTGATATTATCATATCTGCCATCATCTAACAGTTCATAACAATAACGGAAAATCGTCCGGCTGTCAATAGGTCTGTGTGTCTCTGTCATTGCAAGATGCCGGACCACCTGCCGGATTCTGCCGACGGGCAGTTTCATTTTGACCGTCAGTTCCCGGCTGTTCAAGGCACCTTCGCCGAGATATTTTGTTGAAAAATACTCCCATGCCGCAAAATTCACATTCCGGTCTGTCGTCTGGCACGCACCGGATATGACAGGCACGTCCAGCTTCGGTATCAGCTTGACACCCTCCTGCACCGTCAGAAACAAGGGCCGCTCTGCCGGTGCTGCGCCGATCCCTGCCCGCCATGCGCCTTCGGCGACCTTCTGATACTCCGCTGCCATAATCCGTATCCGGCTGATCGTATCCGGCTGGCTGTCCAGCCCTGTCACCGCCAGCTCCTGTGGACGCAGGAACAGGAGCAGCCGTTGCTGCTCCTGTCTGCCGCAAAAATCCTCTGCTCCTCTTTCACCACCATACACAGCATCCAGCCACTGCGCCGTCAGTCCGTCCAACCCGGCACGCGACAGATCCTGTGACAAAAGTCCTCCATAGCGCCGGAGCAGCTCCTCCTGCCCCAGCTCTTTTAAATAGCAGGAGATCCGTCCGGCAGCAAGCGCTGCCAGCCGTCTCATGCACTAGCTCCCTGCACACTCTGACCGGCTCTGGCCGCGAGTGCATCCGCTATCTTTTTCTTGATGTCATTATATTGTACAAACAACGCCTGCAACAAAGCCGGCATGGATGCCCGCTCCTCGTCTGACATTCCGGACATCTGTGGTGCTATCATCAGCATCTTATTCGCCGATTGTGCGATCAGATTCCTTGCCACCTCATTTTCACCATTCTGACTGAGCCGTTCCGGCTGCGTTCACGAGCGCCTGCGCTGCATCATCCTCCTACATACGCTTTACCTATGTTAATTTCATCATATAAGCCAAGTATAACAAAAATGACTGTGATTTACAACCAAATCACAGTCATTTGTATCTTATATTATATGTAACAGTTCAGCCCGCGCCATTCATGCAAGCATGATGTCCTCGTTTTTTAATCCATGGCTGAACTGTTACCATTATATTTATTCTCCGAGTGCCTGCTTCTTCACTGCCAGCAGCGCATTCTTTACCGGCGGCAGGGAGATCAGCACGAGCGTGATCGCACCCTCAATACCGATATATGCGAGGTTGTACACAGCAGAATACGCAGCCGGATTCCAGCCGTCCCACGCATAGTATGCAAAAAAGATATATCCGGACAGGAACGCAAATACCCAGCGTCCAAAGATGCCGAGCAAATATCCCTTCTGCAATCCGTTTTTACTCTCTGAGAAAAATCCGGACATGCCGAGTGCCCCGAATGCCAACGGATAATCCACGATCATCTGCGGCAGGCTGAGGATGTACGGATCAATCACCAGCTGCAGAATACCGTATGCCACACCGGTCAGGATACCTACACGCGGTCCGTACCAGTAACCGATCAGCGTGATAAACAGCATACTGCACAGTGTCACGGAACCACCCATCGGCGCGTCAAACAGCTTGATCATTGATGTCACGGTTGCGAGTGCCATCGCCATCGCAGAAAAGATCAACTGTCTCGTCGTGATCTGTTTTCCGCCATTTCCGCTGCGCTTTACAATGGCGACTGCCACCGCGATACACAACAGTCCGATCACCACCAGTGCCACATAGCCGAGTGCTGTCGGCTGATAGCATACCTCCTCCCAGTCATTGACATACTGGGTTGCAAATAATTTCCACATAAAAAAATCCTCCTTTTCTCTAGGAGGGGTACAACTGAAAACTCAAAACTATCCTGCTTCCTTACGCCGGTATGATCCGGTTCAAGTAATGAGGGTTTTCATCTCAGTCCCGCACGCGGGACACCCCTAGCCTATATTATCATATGTTTGTACATCCTTGTGGACGGATGCACAACTATGATTATAGCGCCGGGGTATCAAAAAGTCAAGCAATATTGCTGTTTGACTGCATCAGCTATCTGTTGAAGTTTCTGTGCACGATGTCCCAAAATCCGTAATACAAAATCACCTGTTGACAATTGCGTAATTCCACCATCTACTTCAGTATCTTGGATTATTATTTGCCAAATTTTATCCTGCAACTGCAAACCGACATCTGTCACACTGCCTTGATGATTATTTTCAACGCTCTGCCTGTCACATAATTTTGATATAAATATATTGGCCATATGTGTGTATCCTTCATATATTCCAATTCCTTCCATTGGCATTCTATCAGGCTCATAGCAACTATTATCCCTATATACTAACTGTTCTCCCCTATATATCAATACCCTTGAAGCAAATCTCTTATACTGAAATTTTTCGCCATGTGCGGTTCGACCACAGGAAATAATTTCCAACAAAAACAACCGTGAAGTTTCGTTTTCCAGATGGATAGTCATGTCACTGTCAAACACAGATTTTGCAAACGGGATGACCGGCTGTGGGTAATAAAATAACTTAGCATTTTTATCCACTCGTATTTCGATGGTGCGCTTTGCAGATCCCTCCTCCATCTTATGAATCTTCTCAAAGGACTGCGACAGAACTTCAAGATCCGCCCCCTCCTTGACATGATAGACAAAGTGTTGGGAATCTCCTGCCATAATCCCAGCCGATGCACAAAGAGGCATAACCTGAATTCCACCATTTTCCTTTTCAAAAGGATGCATAATTTTATAAGGAGCCGTAAAAGATAACTGCTCCAGAATTGTTTTGTTATCTTTTAATGCCGCACATATATTTATTCGTGAAATTTTCCCAAACTTATTATCCATAGATTTACATTCCTTCTAACAAAACGTTCTTTTTAATCCATTCCACTACTTTATCCACATTTTCATCTCCGCGGATATTTGTAAATAAGAACGGTCTTTCACCTCGCATTTTTCTAGAATCTCTTTCCATGACTTCAAGACTCGCACCAACATAAGGTGCCAGATCAATTTTGTTAATTACAAGAAGGTCGGACCGCGTAATCCCGGGACCACCTTTGCGTGGAATCTTATCTCCCTCTGCCACATCTATCACAAAAATAGTTGCATCTGCCAATTCCGGACTAAAAGTTGCAGACAAATTATCGCCGCCACTTTCAATAAACAAAAGTTCAATATCCGGAAAACGTTCCATTATTTCATCCACCGCTTCAAGATTCATAGAAGCATCCTCACGAATTGCTGTGTGCGGGCAACCACCGGTCTCCACACCAATGATACGATCTATAGGAAGAACACTGTTTCTGGCCAGAAACTCAGCATCTTCTTTTGTATAAATATCATTTGTAATAACACCAATACTGTATTCTCCAGACATTTTTCTGGATAAGGATTCAATAAGTGCTGTTTTTCCGGAGCCAACTGGTCCAGCAACTCCAATTTTTATATATGACATACAAGTTTCCTCTTTTCATGCTAATATATATTTAAAAAAACAATTAAACATCTCTGATGACTTATAAATTACGACATGTATAATCTGGAATATAA
The DNA here is from genome assembly GCA_937893485.1 of uncultured bacterium. Classification (GTDB taxonomy): domain Bacteria; phylum Bacillota; class Clostridia; order Lachnospirales; family Lachnospiraceae; genus W0P33-017. The sequence continues at coordinate 13,390 of CALBJL010000124.1, forward strand.
CTTTTCATGCTGAATGCCTCTTACATCAAAGCCTGGTGCTGAGAGACACAAATCATCCTCTCCCATATACATGATATCATTTAATATCTCATAAAAATCCATATAACAGCCACTCAAAAGCTGTTGTCCAGTAGTTTGGCTCAAAGGAATTGTTTTAACACAATTTGTCACAATAGCCGATGTCTGTGCATAAAGATAGTGAGCCAACGCTTCTCGGAGAGGGATTTTCATTTCCGCACAAAAGACACCATAGATACAACAATGGTTCACAGGTTTTCCTTTTCGTGCATCTAGATATAATCTGAAGATACCAGCCTCACAGATAGACAACCCAATCTTTTCAATTGTTTTGACAAAACGGGATCCCATTTTTCTTGTGGCTTCTCTTTGCTCCATTGGAACCCTTGATGCTTCGAGAATATCTTCCAGATGCATTAACTTGTCCAGATCCTTATTTACAGCAGCTTCATAGGAAAATCTGGCAGCCAGAAGTTCTGTCCTGGCAAGATTCCACTTGATTTTGTGTGTAATATATTCCTTTGCTGTATCGGTATCATGGACAATTCCTTTTTGGATATACGTTTCCAGACCTTGAGAGTGTGAATATGCTCCTATTGGAAACAAAGCATCATTTACCTGCAAAAGGTAAAAATATTTTTCTGTCATGGAAATCCTCCCCACAAACGATTTTTTAATGGTGATGGTTGTGAATGCTGGCAGAAATTCTCTTGGAAAAATCTAGTTTTAACATCTCCCGCTCTGCTTTGACACCATGAATTTTTCGAAGCATACTTAGCATAGGTTCATTGTAAATGGTAATAAAAGTATTATTTTCCCCCCAGAAAAGCGGTGCATGTCTGTTTCCAATTTCATAGCAGACTTTTGCAGACATCCGATCATGTCCTGTAGTCAGTGAAATACGGATGACCTCACACGGTGGGGTGTTTACAACAATTAGTTTATTTTCATCCACATAGATTACATCATCCTGATATAAGCCGCGCGTCAGAATAGAATCATCCATACGAATACCAATTTCCGTTCCTTTGTCTGTGATTTTTTTATGTACTTTTTTAAAAGCTTCATGCCATTCGATATCTACATACTCAATGCTTCTTTTTGAGGTATCAAAGTCCTGTAGCTTTCCCAAAATCTGCTCGCACACCATAATCTCAGCCTCCGTTCTTTTTCTACCAGATCTGAAGTAACATCATCACTCCCGGAATCCATGCTGTTACAATACCTTCAAATATCTGAAGGCACGGAACAAATTTTCCAAGTTTTTTCTGACAAATATCTTCTACAAAAGCTGTTCCCCATAGAATTGCCCATAAATACCAGATTCCTGCCCAACGAATATCCGGGGTAATGCCAAGTGCAGTACTCCCTATAAATCCCTCAATTGTTCCAAAAATTATTGCATTAATTGCAACGAATGTGGAAAACCATGCAAAAGGGATGGGACTTGCCTTCAAAAATTTACTGCAAGCTACAAATAGGTAAGTAAAGCAGAACAGCAGCCCTGTGCCTGCAGCATAATAATTACCCTGTACCAGATTAACAAAATTAATAAACAGAGAAAGTCCTCCGGTAAATATATTCATAATAGCGGTTGATCTGGCATCCACATGATATAAAGAACACATCCCGTTATTAATTAATACAATCCCAACAAATAAAAGACAAACTCCTAGCATAATACAAGCTCCTTTCAGATTATTTGTTACATAGGAAAGCTGTGAATATATGCTTTCCTATGTAATCCTTATATAGAATAATAAACTATCTGTTTTTAGAATAAGCTATAAAGCTGTGTCAACGGAAGTTTTTCTGCTGGTTTAGAGGTGATTTCTTCACCATCTGCTGTAACCTTATATGTTTCCGGATCAACAGTCAATACCGGCGTTTTATCATTAAAAATCATATCTTTTTTACTAATATTTCTGCATCCACTAACAGAAACTACCTTTTTCTTAAGGTCGTATTTTTCCTTTATATTTTCGTCCACAGCAGCCTGTGATACGAAAGTCAGACATGCTTCATTTCTGGCGGTTCCGTGTGCTGCGAACATTGGCTGATAACATACCGGCTGTGTAGTAGGAATAGATGCATTTGCATCTCCCATTTTTGACGCAATAATCATTCCGCCTTTAATAATGATGTCTGGCTTTGCGCCAAAAAACGCCGGGTTCCAAAGTACGAGGTCTGCATATTTTCCAACCTCCACCGAACCAACATATTGGGAAATTCCATGAGTAATAGCAGGGTTGATTGTATATTTGGAAATATAACGTTTTACCCGAAAATTATCATTACCATGACCATCATCTTCCGGAAGTGCCCCTCTTTCATCCTTCATTTTACTTGCAGTCTGCCAGGTACGTGTAATAACCTCTCCGACACGTCCCATAGCCTGGGAATCCGAACTCATCATACTAAAAATTCCCATATCATGTAAAACATCTTCTGCGGCAATGGTTTCCGGACGGATTCTGGAATCTGCAAATGCAACATCCTCCGGAATGTGCTTATCCAGATGGTGGCATACCATTAACATATCGAGATGTTCGTCCAGTGTATTAACGGTATATGGCATAGTAGGGTTTGTAGAAGATGGCAGCACATTCTTTGCACCTGCCGCACGGATGATATCCGGTGCATGTCCTCCACCGGCCCCTTCTGTGTGATAAGTATGTATGGTTCGACCGCCAATTGCTGCCAGTGTATCTTCCACACATCCGCCCTCATTTAATGTATCTGTATGTATTGCAACCTGAACATCATATTCATCTGCCACATTAAGGCAGTGATTAATAACAGCAGGTGTTGCCCCCCAGTCTTCATGAATTTTAAGCCCCATAGCTCCAGCCTTGACCTGTTCAATTAGCGGGGCTTCATCAGAACAGTTTCCTTTTCCGAGAAATCCCAGATTCATCGGATATTCTTCCGCTGCCTTTAACATCATTTTTAAATTCCATGGTCCCGGAGTACATGTAGTGGCATTTGTTCCGTCTGCCGGTCCTGTTCCACCACCAATCATCGTTGTTACACCGCTGTATAATGCACAGTCAATTTGCTGTGGGCTGATAAAATGAATGTGTGTATCAATTCCACCAGCAGTTACAATAGTTCCTTCTCCAGCCAAAGCCTCTGTAGATGCGCCAACTGTCATTCCAGGGGTTACGCCATCCATAATATCCGGATTGCCCGCTTTCCCAATACCAACAATTTTACCATCTTTAATGCCAATATCTGCTTTAACAATTCCTGAAAAATCCACAATCAAAGCATTGGTAATGACAAGATCCAGGTCACCATCTTTGCTGCATGTCTTGACAGACTGTCCCATTCCATCACGAATCGTCTTTCCTCCGCCAAATTTTACCTCATCACCATAAGTTGTATAGTCTTTCTCTACCTCAATTACAAGACTTGTATCTGCCAGACGTACTTTATCTCCTGTAGTCGGTCCATACATCGCCGCATATTTGCTTCCGGAAATTTTTGTACTCATTCTTGTTCCTCCTTACAGAAATCCTTTTAGTTTTGCAGCTGTCAGCGAGACTGCTTTAGTATCATCCGCCGCATGCCCGCAAGTGAGATCGTTCAATCCAAATACCCTATGCCTTCCACCCATTTCTGTGAGCTGTACTTCTTTTACTTCACCAGGCTCAAATCTTACCGAGGTGCCTGACGGAATATCAAGATGATATCCATAAGCATTTTCTCTGTCAAATGTAAGACATTTATTTACTTCAAAGAAATGATAATGAGAACCAACCTGAACAGGTCTGTCTCCCGTATTTGTCACCATAAGACGCAAGGTGCATTTTCCCTGATTAATAATGATTTCTCGATCCAAAGCCATAATTTCACCGATTTTCATATGTGCTCCTCCTCACTGAATTGGGTTATGTACTGTTACAAGCTTGGTTCCATCCGGAAATGTTGCCTCTACCTGAACTTCGTTTAGCATATCGGCGACACCATCCATCACCTCATTTCTGGTAAGCATTTTTGTACCAATCTGCATTAACTCTACAACGGTTTTTCCATCTCTTGCAAGCTCCAGCAGTTCAGAACTTATGTAGGCAAGTGCTTCTACATAATTCAGCTTTAGACCTCTTTCTTTTCTTTCTTTTGCAAGATTTCCTGCCATATGAAGCATTAACTTTTCCTGTTCCTTGGGATTCAGCCTCATGATACTCCTCCTCTGGTATGTATGTCTGTAGTTTTGCAATATTTTCACGAATTTACTCCAGTCGAAGTAACAACGTAGAAATTACCTCCTGCCGTGCATTTTATATAGCAAAAAATTCCAAGAGATTTCCTACGATATAAAAAAGCAGACAAAAAGAACCTCTTTCAGACCTCATTGTCTACTTTTTCGCAAAAATATTTTATATTATAAATCCTACCATTTTATATGTCAATCTATTTTATAATAAATTATAATAAAATAAAGTGATTTTTCTTTCGTATTCAGATTCCCATTCTCTTACCCAGCTTTTCAGTAAGCAACCAGATTTATGCACAATGAATGCTGAAAGTATGGCAGACATAAGCGAAAATGCGGATCGGTTGTCTGAAAATATGAAAACCATTAACCTCGCAACAAAAATTAGTAACCTTCAGAACATTCCCCACACATAATAGATCACTCCGAGCAGCCAGCTCGTGAAAATACCGTATAAAATGACCGGACCGCAGATCGTGAAGATCTTCGCGCCACAGCCAAACACATTTCCCTCACTGCCGCGAAACTCGATCGCCGGTGCTGCGACGCTGTTGGCAAATCCGGTGATCGGCACGAGTGCTCCGGCTCCGCCCCATTTTGCAAACGTCGGATAGATATTGAGTCCGGTCAGCAGGACACTCAGAAAAATCAGTCCAAGCGTGCACCACATCGGCGCCATCTCCTCATCCGCGCCAAATGCCTTTGCGGTATTGATGATTGCCTGTCCGATACAGCAGATCACTCCGCCCACAACAAACGCCTTCGCCATATTTCCCGCCAGACTGTAGGTCGGTGTCACCTGTTTCACAAATTCATTGTATTCCTTTTGCTGCATCTCCTTTTCGGGCGGCAGCGCATCCTTTTTCATCATGATTGATCTCCTATCTCCCTGTTCCTTTGAACTGTTTTGCACTTAGCATGTGTAATTATCCATATTTCATACAGTTTTGGGGTAAACTTTTGCGCCAAATGCACCGATAGTTAAG
>CALBJL010000125.1 GCA_937893485.1 uncultured bacterium
CTTAAAAGGCTCAGTGGAATGCCCCGTGCAATGAAAGCAAAACAGACATTCTTGTGCACACTGCGACCTCATGGCATTACCATAGCCCACCCGGGAGGCAACTTCCATGCCCACTGCACAGCAACTCATCAACTTCATATGCATAGGAGCCACCTTGCTGCTCCTCACCATTCCCATGCATTGGATTCGACATCGCACATTCCAGAAAGAAGGTGTCGAGCCCAATGCACGGGGTTTTTGCGTTTTTATCGCCATCCTGTTCTGGGTGCTGTGGCTCATCCTCACAGCAGTCAGCGAACATCCATTGCAGGCAATTTTAAATGCTGCATTTCTCGGCACATTGCTCTGGATGGCGGAGATCGATGCCAGATGCCAGATCTTACCCGACACCTGCAATCTGATGATATTCGTCATATCCATTGCAAGACAGCTCTTATTGCCGCAGGGCAGCATCTGGTCGGGGCTGCTCGGCTGCGTGATTGTCAGCGTGCCGATGCTGCTGCTAAGCATCCTCGTAAACGGCGCATTCGGCGGCGGAGACATCAAACTCACCTTTGCGTGGGGCTTTTTCCTCGGCTGGAAGCTGTCGCTGCTCGCATTTTTCCTCGCCGTACTGGTCGGCGGAGTCTATGCAGTCTATCTGCTGGCAGCAGGGAAAAAAGAACGCAAAGAACACTTCGCATTCGGACCGTTTCTCTGTATCGGTGCGATGGCAGCCACACTGTGGGGCGAATCACTCATCCGCTGGTATCTCGGATTATTTTAGATAAAGGAGACACGTATGCCAAAATACAGTTATGTCGTGCGTGATGCATACGGAAAAAAGACAAAAGGGCAGGCGGCTGCTGTTGATGAAATCGAGCTGTCAGAGCAGCTGTTCAAAGACGGCATGTATATGCTTTCCTGCAAGGAGCTGACCAAGGAGGTCAAGCGTAAAGCGCTCAAGCCAAAGGAACTGTCGGAGTTTTGCAGGCAGATGGGCACACTCGTGGCATCTGGTGTCACACTCGTGCGTGCGCTCGGCATCATGCAGGAGGAAGAAGGCATCAAGCCCTATCAAAAGCACATTTACAAAGAACTGAACCGCCGGATCCGGCAGGGCACACCGATGTCCGATGCCATGCAGGAGCTGGACGGCGTATTTCCGGCACTGCTTATCCATATGATGCATACGGCAGAGGTCGCGGGCAATCTCGACAAGACCTGCCTGCGCATGGCGGAGCAGTACGAGAAGGAATATAAGCTCGCGTCAAAGGTCAACTCAGCGATGACCTATCCGAAAATACTGATCATACTCATTATTTTAGTCGTGGCGGTCATCATGACCTTTGTCATGCCGCAGTTTACGGAATTGTTTGCACAGATGGAGGAAGTGCCGGCACCGACCAGGTTTTTGATGGATGTGAGTGGTTTTGTCCGTCAGAACTGGCTCGTGTGTATCGTAGCCGCTTTTATGATCGTGCTGGTGTATAAGCTGGTCATGCGCATTCCTGTGATCTGTATCAAAAAAGACGAATTGGTCGTACATATGCCGGTGTTTGGCAAGCTGCAAAAAGCGATTTACACCGCACGTTTTGCAAGAACGCTCTGTTCGCTGTACGGATCGGGACTTCCGATCATATCGGCGCTGGCGATCGCCAGACACACGACAGGCAATGTCTATATCGATATGCAGTTTGACGAGATCATTGCATTTGTCCGTGCGGGCGGCACGTTGAGTGAGGGTCTGGAGCAGATCGACGGTTTTACGAAAAAGCTGGTCGCTTCAATCAAGATCGGTGAGGAGACCGGCCATCTGGAGTCTATGCTGGAGTCTACAGCAGATAATCTTGACTATGAGGCAGAAATGGCAATCAACAAAATGATGACGATGATTGAGCCGATGATGCTGATTGTGATGGCGGTTGTGGTTGGATTTGTCATGGTTTCGGTCATGATGCCGATCTACAATTCATACGGAAGCATATCGGATTCATCCAGTTACTAGGGGGTAAAAGATGGTTACATTGTATTTATCCGGTGATCGGATCATCGCACTGGAGGGAACAGTCAGCGGAAGAAAGCTGACGGCACAAAAGCTGTATATCCATAACTTTGAGCAGCCGATGATCGCTGACCGCAAAATCATGGATGTCGGGGCGTACACAAAAGCGTTGGAGGAATTTTTCGGGAAGTACCATCTGCCGACGAACAGTGTCAATCTGATTCTGACATCTTCCATGTTTATTACAAAAATGATCGAACTGCCGGTCATGAAGCCGAAAGAGCTGATGGGTTATATTCCGCGTGAGTTCAATGATGTGGAAAACCGAAAGGAGCCGATCTACGGCTGTACGCCTGTCAATACTGTTTTTGAAAAGGAAAACGACGAGAACAGGGGCAGAAAATATCAGCATATTTTCGCGGCGATGATCGAGCGCGAGGCGCTGGACGACGTTTACAACATCGCACATGCATTGAAGCTCAAGGTGCAGAGTGTGACTGTCAATCAGGCGAATAATATCCGCCTGATGAGCCGTATGCCGCAGGTGGTGAACAATACCTGTATTGTCCAGATCATGCAGGGCAGCACCATGACCAATATTTTGTATATTGACGGCAACTATACCTATTCGACAACGAACCGCCTCTTTAGCGAGGTCGACACACCGGGCTATGGGGTGGAGATCGCGCGCAGCGTCAGCAATATTATCCAGTTTATGAAAGCGCAGCAGCTGGAGGCACAGATCAGGAATGTGTTCGTGGCGGGTATTTCGCCGGATACGTTTACTTATGTCGATGAGGGTATCTATCAGATTGATGAGCGGATTCAGACTGACTGGATCAGCGGAGCGGGTGTGATCAACTGGCAGATCACGGATGCGGATCTGACGGACAATATCTCGATGGTATCCGGTCTGCTGACGGAGAAAGGTCCGACATCGATCAAGCAGCAGTATAAAAAGCATTCGCCGCGCGGAAGGGCGATGTGGGCAGCGATCCGCAACTGGTCGGCGGTAGCGGGTGTGGCGGCTGTCATGCTGATCGTGATTATCGTATTGCTGGTGCAGTATTTTACGGCATCCGGCAGAATCCGCAGTGCCACTAATTATCTGGAAAATCCGACCGTTGTGGCGGAAAAGGCGGAATATGAGCATCTGCTGAGTGAGAATGACCTGCTCTCGCGGCAGATCACGTATGTGCAGGGAGTCAAGGAGGCGATCAGGAGCTATCCGCTCGGCAACTCGGATGTACTGCGGGAGTTTGAGCGCTGCGTGGGCGGTCTGGCGAGCGTCGAGGTCACGAGCTTTGACAGCGCCAGCGGAACGATGACGAGTTCGCTGAAATCAGACGATGTTACAGATATTAACCTGCTGATCTCCAATCTGACGCAGGATGACATGTTTACGAATGTGGAATATACCGGATATACCTATGAAGAAAACACATGGACGGTAAATGTCGTATTTACACTGTCGACATCTGTGGGAAGGGAGTAACGGCATGAAATTGGAAATGAAGTTCACGGAACGTGATAAAAAACTGATTGTCTTTCTGGCGTTATTCCTGCTCATTGTAGGTGTGGGGTATTTTGTGGTGCGTCCGCTGTACATAAGGGTGGAGGAGCTCAAGACACAGGCGGAGGACCTGCAGTGGCAGGTCGAGCAGACGAAAAGCTATCTCGCGCGGCTGCCGCAGCTTCGCAAAATGAATGAGGAGCTGCAAAACGACAAACAGCAGGAACTGCAGATTTTTTATCCGCATATGGAGAGTCAGGAGCTGGATAAAATGATCACCGGGCTGACGTTACAGGCATCGCTTGGGGCGAAAAGCTTAACGATCGCCATCCCGGATGAGCCGTATGCGATTACACCGTATTTTCTGTCTGTGCCGCAGCCGGACGAGGAGGAACAGCTTTCCGAGTCGGAGCAGGCATACGAGGACGAAAAAGCGGACAATACGCAGCCGGAGGATGCACAGGCAGAGGATGATGGGGCAGAGCAGGTTTTATATGCGGCGCTGTTGTCTGTCGATGCAACCGGATCGCATGAGCAGCTACAGAAATATATCGATCTATTGTCGGATGATGAGAAATATCCGGCGATACAGGTTGATTCCTATACATGGGATAACGAGAACCGTGTGGATACCGATGAACTGGGGGCATTGCGGATGCAGCAGGGAGAGGTACTGCACATTGAACTGTCGATCTATATGCAGGGAAAAGAAGAGGATTAGTTATGGCAGAAGAACAAACCGCCCGTTTGAAAAATATACGAATCGGAGATGTCTTAAAGGAATCCGGTTATGTCAATGACGAGCAGATCGGGCAGGCGCTGCGCTATCAGAAGGAACACAAGGGCATGCGTCTGGGCGGCGCGCTCATCGAGCTGGGATTCATTTCCGAGACGAACATGCTGCAGGCGCTCGCAATCCGTCTGAACATGAAACATATCGATATTGCAAATGTGAAGGTGAATCTGGAGGCGACGGCACTCATCCCCGCGAATCTGGCAGAGAAATACTGTATTCTCGCGAGCAATGATGAGAACGGTGTGCTGACAGTCGTTGTGAACGACCCGATGAACTTTTTTGCGATCGAGGATATCAAGCAGTTGACCGGCAGGCAGCTCAATATCTGCCTGTGCGAGTCCGAGCCATTGCAAAAGGCGATCCATTACTATTATTCCGAGGTCGCAGCGCAGAAGGCAGCGCGTACCGCAAACACGATGGCGAATGAAAAGCAGGATGATTTAGAGGAGCTGACCGTCGAGGAAGGCGATGACGAGACACCGATCATTAACCTGTTAAATTCGCTGCTCAAGCGTGCCTACAGTGTGAACAGCAGTGATATACATATTGAGCCGTTTGAGGATAAATCGATTGTCCGTATGCGTATTGACGGTGCGATGGTCGATTATGTGACGCTGCAAAAGGGTCTGCACGCCTCACTGATCGCGCGTATCAAGATCATTTCCGATCTGGACATTGCCGAGCGGCGCGTGCCGCAGGACGGACATTTCCGCGTGAATGTCGAGGGGCAGTACATCAACATCCGTGTATCGATTCTGCCGACGGTATTCGGCGAAAAAGCGGTGCTGCGTCTGCTCGCAGGCAATTCGACGATCCAGCATGCGGATTCCTTTGGTATGGAGGAACGCGATTATGAGCGTTTTCATGCGATGCTCGACAGTCCGCACGGAATTATCTATCTGACCGGCCCGACCGGAAGCGGTAAGACGACGACACTGTATATGGTGCTCGATGAGATGGCAAAGCGCAGTGTCAACATCTCCACGATCGAAGATCCGGTGGAGAAAAATATTAAGAAAATCAACCAGACGCAGGTAAACAATACTGCCGGACTGACGTTTGAGGTCGGATTGCGCGCCCTGCTGCGTCAGGATCCGGATATTATTATGGTCGGTGAGACCCGTGACTCCGAGACGGCATCGATCTCCGTGCGTTCGGCGATCACCGGACATCTGGTATTTTCAACATTACATACAAACGATGCCACATCATCGATCGTCCGTCTGATCGATATGGGCGTGGAGCCGTATCTGGTGGCAAACTCCATGGTCGGTACGGTTGCACAGCGTCTGATGCGGCGCATCTGTCCGGAATGCGGACAGGAGGTGGAGGCAAACGAGGAAGAATGCCGTCTGCTCGGCGTTGCACCGGGTACAAAGATCAAAAAAGCACATGGCTGTACACAGTGTAATTTTACCGGATACAGTGGTCGTATCGCGATCCATGAGATTCTGGCGATCGACAGCAATGTAAGGAAAATGATTACCGACGGTGCGTCCATGGATGAGATTCAGGATTATGCGGTCAGGGAGCAGGGGATGCGCCTGCTGCGTGACAGTGCGGTCGAAAAGGTGTTGCAGCAGATCACGACGATCGAGGAGCTGCGGAAGGTGGCATATTATTCGGACGCTCCGGCGGCGCAGAGCGGAAAACCGGCAGAGACTGTCCGTCCGGCGGAATCGCCGGTGGCACCGGTGAGCAGACCGGCAGCGTCACAGCCTCTCCTGCAGGCGCAGGAGCAGGTACAGATGCCTGTTGCAGCCGTGCCTGTGAGCGAAGATCCGTTTGCAGGTGTCGGACCTGCCACGGTGCATGTGGAAGATATTATTTTAAAGGCGCGCGCAAGCGGGTGCTCCGATATCCATATCACGGCGGCAAAACCGCTCATGATGCGTATTAACGGCTCGTTGCAGGAGACGAAAGAGCAGTATGGCAGGGAGCAGATCACGGCGATGCTCCTTGAGATGTGCGATGCGAAGCAGCGCGCGCAGCTTGCCGCCGGAAATGATCTGGATTTTGCGGTTCAGACGAGGGACGGACACCGCCAGCGTGTCAATATTTTTCGTGATATGGGCTGCCTTGCTGCCACGATCCGGTTGTTAAATTCACAGATTCCGACGTTGGAATCCTTAGGCTTGCCGACGGTGCTCGGAGAGATCGTCAAGCAGCCGCGGGGACTTATTTTAGTTACAGGTCCGACCGGTTCCGGTAAATCAACGACACTGGCAGCGATGATCGATTCGATCAATGCGACAAGACCGGATCATATCATCACGATCGAGGACCCGGTCGAGTATGTGTATGAGAAAAAGCAGTCACTCATTCATCAGAGGGAGGTCGGACGCGATGTCACGAGCTTTGCGTCGGCACTCCGTTCGGCGCTCCGTGAAGATCCGGATATTATTCTGGTGGGGGAGATGCGTGATTATGAGACGATCTCGGCGGCACTGACAGCGGCGGAGACCGGACATCTGGTGTTATCGACCCTGCATACGACAGGCGCGGCACAGACGATCGACCGTATCATCGATGCGTGTCCGAACGGCAGCCAGAATCAGGTGCGCACACAGCTTGCGGGCGTGTTAAACGCAGTTGTCACCCAGTGTCTGATTCCGAAGACCGGGGGCGGACGGATTGCGGCGACCGAGATACTGATCGGCACCGATGCAGTCTCCAATATGATCCGTGAGAACAAGTGCCACCAGATGAATACTGCGATGCAGGCGGGCACGGCGCTCGGCATGCATACGCTCAACAAGG
>CALBJL010000126.1 GCA_937893485.1 uncultured bacterium
GCTTATCAAACGATTCCATTCATGCAAGCATGATGTCCTCGTTTTTTAAGCCATGTCTGAACTGTTACTAAATTGCAGGAAAAAATGGGATTTTGCTTGTATTTTCAGAACATAGATGCAATAATGGAAATTGTGTAGAAAATTTTGACGGACAGATGGACGGGAGAGCATTATGTGGCATGTAGAGACAGACTATTTTGCAATGGCGGTTTTTATCATCATGCTCATCAAGGAGCATTCTTTGAAAAAAGAATATCCGGATGTGCAGACAAAGACGTTTTACCGGGTACTGATCGTGAGCATTGTGAATGCTGTGATCGATATCGTAGCGTCCATTGCGATGAACGATATAAAAAACTGGTGGGTGTATCAGATACTGATGACCATTTATGTGATCAGCATGCCTCTGCTGGCGGCTGTCTGGGTACAGTATACCTATGTGCTGATTCATCGGGACGAGGATGTGAAGCGGCTGAAAAGGGCAGGACTGTATCTGCTGATTCCGTATACCGCTTATACTTTGCTGGCGGTGACGAATCCGTTTACAGGTCTGTTTTTCCAGCTGACGGAGGATATCGAGTATACGAGAGGCATACTGTTTCTGCCGGTCGGTGTAGGCTCGATCATGTTTTATTCGGTGATCGGTCTCATGCTGGTGCTGTACAACTGGAAAAAAATCAGAACGCGGCATACGGCGGTGCTGCTGGTAGTTTTCTTTGTGATGACCGTCTGCATTGTTTGTATTCAGCTGATACATCCCGGCTGGCTGATCATCAACGCCAGCTATGCTGTCATCTATGTATGGTGTGACATCACAATCGAGGATCAGCGCCGGAAAGCGCTCTATCAGCAGATTAACCGCAAAAATGAGGAGCTGGAGGTCATTGCGAAAAAGGCAGAGTCTGCCGCGCATGCCAAAACAGAATTTCTTTCACGCATGAGTCATGACATCCGCACGCCGATGAATGCGATCATCGGGCTTACGCATCTTGCGCGTGAGGAAAAGGATCTCACGGTCATTCAGGAGTATCTGCAAAACATTGAGTCTGCCAGCGATTTTCTGCTGGGACTGATCAATGATATATTGGATATGAGCAAGATCGAGAACGGGGATCTCACGTTAAAAGAGGATTTTTTTAGCCGGGAGGAATTTGTCAATTCGATCAACACCGTGATCAAGCCGCTCATGAATAAGCGCAATCTGACATTCATTTTTAACATACCGGAGGAGATAGATTGTATCCGGGTCGATCGTCTGCGATTCAGTCAGGTGTTCTTTAATCTGCTGTCGAATGCCGCAAAGTTCACTCCGACAGGTGGTACGGTCGAGTTCACGGCGGAGGTATTACCGGAGAAAAAGGATCAAAAGGCCGGTCTGCGGTTTTATATCAAGGATAACGGTATCGGCATCAGCGAGGAGTTTCTGCCTCATTTGTATGATCCGTTTTCACAGGAACGGACGGAGATGGGCGATAAAGTCAAGGGTACCGGACTGGGTCTGCCGATCGTAAAGAGTCTGGTAGATATTATGGGTGGAACGATAGATGTACATAGCTGCCTTGGAAAAGGCACGGAATTCGTTGTGGAGCTGTACGTGCCGCTCGCGGATACGGATGTGCAGACAGATGGCGCTCAGGTGTCGTTAGATGTACTGAGAAATGTGAAGGTACTTCTGGTGGAGGACAATGAGATCAACATTTACGTTGCACAGATTCTGTTGGAAAAGGCAGGCTGTGAGGTTGTGATCGCAAAGAACGGAAAGGAAGCTGTCGATCAGTTTGCCGCGTCTGTGATCGGGGATATCAAAGCTATTTTGATGGATGTGCGTATGCCGATCATGGATGGTCTGGAGGCAACCGGACATATCCGTGCGATGGAGCGTGCGGATGCAGCCACTGTGCCGATTATTGCGATGACGGCAGAAGCCTTTGATGAGGAGCGGAAAAAAACGATCAATGCCGGCATGAATTATCATTTGTCCAAGCCGATCAATCCGGATCTGTTGTATCAGGTGCTGGTCGAACAGTTACAAGCTGGGGCACAGGAGTAGGTTACTGCAGCCCCAGCACAAAGCATACGACTGCTGCGACAGGCAGAACTGCCCAACTGATATATCTGCCTGCAAGCTCCAGGTCAGACGGCTCCGCGTCGTCTGCATTGCGGATCTGAAGAGACAGACTCAGGTGGAACAATTTGTCTGCAAACAACAACATTTCCGTTTTCATCCCGCTCGGTTCCATCTCCGGATGTATAGGAAAAATTGAAAAGTTCTAAATCTCCATTCTCATTGTACAGCAAAAAAGGATCTTCGCCCCGCAAAAATCCCCCGCGAAACAGAATATCGTCTCCGCAGAGAATTTCTATGCCGGTGAGATCTTCCGACAGTTCTGTATTTCCCGGAACGGCAGAAGGATCTTCTTTTACCGTATACGTGTCATAGGTTTTATCGCCGTACCGGAAGACAACGGTCTGATCCCCGGACACCGTAAAAGATGCCTGTGTTCCCCCGAGCTTACCGGAATACATTGTGCTGTCAGTTTCGTGGCTCGGTACAAGGATGGAGTCCTGATACCGGAAACCAACCCGCGAGATAGTGATTGCATAAAAGGCTGTAAATATCAGTATGGCAGCAAGCATAAGCAGTAAAATAAATTTCTGATAGCGATTCAAGCGTCTGAGTTTTTCCATAATTTTTTCCTTTCAAGAATGTATATTCACCGCTGATTGAGAAAATCATCAACTGCCCGGTTAAATTCTGCCGGGCACTTATTTGCGATAAAGTGCGTTCCTTTCAGGATCGTCAATGCTGCGTCCGGGAGATTTCCCGCGATTTCTTTTGTGTGAGATTCTTTGATCATATCGTTTGTTCCGCAAATGACAAGCGTAGGCATCGTGATCCGCGATAATTCGTGAGGTTCACTATTCGGATCGTTCACCATTAAGCCGAGCATTTCGGCATTTTTTCCGGCATCCGGAGATTTGGCGGCAAAGTGTCTCGCTATTTTATATCCGATCTCGATCGGGAGCTGCGTTGTCCGTTTCACGCCCTTTGGATTGAGATTGCCACCGTTCAGGATCAGAGCCTTTACCATATCGGGGTGCTTCATTGCAAATTTCATGGCAATGTTTGCACCGTCCGAGAACCCTAAAATGATTGCGGATGGGATCTGGTGTGCGTTCATAAAATCGTATAAATCACAGGAAAATTGTTCGATGGTAAACGGCGCATTGCCTCTTGGAGATTTTCCGTGACCTCTTGTATCCAGAGCGATCACACGGTATTTATTTTGAAAATAACTGATCTGATTGTTGAAATAGGAGCTGTTTTCGCCGTTCCCGTGTAAAAATATGAACGGCTCGCCAGTCCCTTTTTCCTGATAATATAATTCGATATCCACGTTTTCGTCCCCTTACATTTTGCTTTTCAGCTTAAAAAATCGTACATAACCACGCGATCACAGCGCAGATCGGAAGATATATCACGAAATGCAAAAGATGCGTTTTTTTGTTAAATCCAAACATATGCGGTCCTACGACACCCTTCAGCTCCGGATAAAAATGGGGAAAGATATTGTCATTTCCGGCTTGAGCTCCTGTTATACGATGAGTGCCGCAATTCCTGCCAGCACTGCCGAAATCGCAGCCAGACCGATCGTTCCGGCAATCCATTTTTTGCGTTTATCTGCACCGGTGATATAGGGCTTGAGATCTTCGGTGCCCGCAATCGTCCAAGCCTTCGTGTGACCGACCCACCACTCATCAACCAGAAACCGATCCATCACATTCATGATAGATAAGATCACAAACATCTGCCAGAAACCGCTCCAGAAGTCCTTCACACCATTCACAGCATAGACACATACAAGAATGTACAGTATGTACCCCGGAAGGCAGATGATTTTAAAAAGCTTGCTGTGCTGTTTGATTTTTTCGTGTGTGGTCAGCCCCAGCTCCACGCAGCGGTCCTGCACATCCTGATGATAGAGGTGCACCATCCCGATTGCGCCGTTTTTAATTCCGACCGCGCAGACCCCCATCAATAAAATTCCAAGTAACAATCCCTCTACAAATACTTGTGCTAACATTTTCCTTTTCCTCCTTTTGCCGGACTGTTGTTGTGCTTCTTTTATCCGGTTAGTCTAAACTTACTCCTATTCTAGCACAAGCCCGGCTATCGTTGCAACCGGAAGTTGCAGTCATGCAAAATGGTTTTTAAATGGTGCCGTGTTCTATATAAATATGATCCCAATTAGGTAGCGAAATTTGGTTATTGTTAACACTGGAAAATCAAAAAGGGCACTTGAAAAATCAAATGCCCTAGTGTATAACCTACTCAGAAAGTGAATTGGGTATGACTCCGATTTGCCCTCAGTTGAATACTAAATTTGAAATAGCATCTGCTTTTGGACGAGTGGGATGCTATTTCTTTTTAATTACACAGTAGCAGTATGCCATAAAGAGAACAAATGTTCAAATAAAAAGCCGCAAACCTTGAAAAATCAAAGTTTACAGCTTTTAAACCAATGCGGAAGATGGGACTTGAACCCACACGACTGCAATAGCCACAAGATCCTTAGTCTTGCTCGTCTGCCAGTTCCGACACTTCCGCATTTGCCTGACGACCGTATTATAGTAACAAATGTAATCCGAAATGTCAAGGAAATGTTTGTAAAATTTTTTTTAAAAAAATTTTAAATTTATGGTTGACAACTTGGGTGAAAAAAGTTAGAATAGCTTTTGTCAGTTCGACATGCAGAAGTGGCGGAATTGGCAGACGCGCAGGCTTCAGGTGCCTGTGGTAGCAATATCGTG
>CALBJL010000127.1 GCA_937893485.1 uncultured bacterium
AAAGGCTTCCACGAGTTACGAGTCTCATCTCCATCGTGCAAAGGCAGCAAACAGATGCACGATTGCTCGCGCTGCGTAACATATGGCTTGTCGGCGGTAGTTGCGGTAGTTCCCGTCAGATGCGACTTTTGTCCGGCGAAGTGCGAGCGAGTCGATAACAATTTTCGTGTCATAACTGAAAGCCGCAGGCTATGTGTGCGGAGGACACATCGAGCCAAGGCTGAAGAAACAGCGAGACACCGCCGGGCAATCGGAGCAGCCTGATGGGAACTACCGCAACTGCCGCCGGGCAACATGTTTTTAAGATAGTTTCTCAATCGCTTATGTAGATATAGCAGGAAAGGAAGAAAATGATGAGACGAGTTGTGGTGACCGGAATGGGAGCAATCACTCCTATCGGATTAAATGTAGACAGCTTCTGGCAGTCTGTGCGGGCAGGGAAGATCGGTTTCGCGCCGATTACACATTTTGATACGACTGGATATAAAAATCATATTGCGGCAGAGGTCAAGGGCTTTGAGGGCAAAGATTATATGGATTTTAAGGCGGCAAAGCGCATGGAGCTGTTTTCACAGTATGCGGTAGCTGCGGCAAAGGAAGCACTCGCCGACAGTGGGCTGACGCTGGATCAGGAGGATGCATACCGGATCGGTACGGCGATCGGCAGCGGCATCGGCAGTCTGCAGGCAGTCGAGCGGGAGTATAAAAAAATATTCGAAAAAGGACCTTCCAGAGTCAATCCGCTGTTTGTGCCGATGATGATCAGCAATATGGCGGCGGGAAATGTATCGATCCAGCTTGGACTCAAGGGAAAGAGCATCAATGTCGTAACCGCGTGTGCGACCGGAACGAACAGTATCGGAGAGGCTTTCCGCTCGATTCAGTACGGAGACGCGGATGTGATGTTTGCAGGCGGTACGGAGAGCTGTATCACGCCAACAGGCATCGCCGGATTCCATGCACTGACCGCATTGTCACAGGTCGGTGATCCTGCAAAGTGCTCACTTCCGTTCGATAAAAACCGCAGCGGATTCGTGATGGGTGAGGGTGCGGGGGTGCTCGTTCTGGAGGAACTGGAGCATGCGAAAAACCGCGGCGCGCACATCTATGCCGAACTGGTAGGATACGGCTGTTCTTCGGATGCCTATCATATCACATCGCCCGCGGAGAACGGTGCAGGAGCGGCGCGTGCGATGGTCAATGCGCTTGCGGATGCACAGGTAGCGCCGGAGAAGATCACGTATATCAATGCGCACGGAACCGCAACACATCATAACGACCTGTTCGAGACGCGTGCGATCAAGCTCGCATTCGGTGAACATGCGGCTGATTTGAAGGTCAATTCAACAAAATCTATGATCGGACATCTGCTCGGTGCGGCCGGTGCGGTGGAGGCGATCGTCTGTGTGAAACAGATGGAGGAGGGCTATATCCATGCGACCGTCGGTTATGAGACTCCGGACGAGGAACTGGATCTGGATTATTGCCAGACCGCCTATGAAGAAGCCGTTCCCTATGCACTCAGCAATTCGCTCGGCTTTGGCGGACACAATGCAAGCCTGCTGTTTAGCAGATGGGAGGAAATGTAATGTCAGTGCTTACGACAAAGGAGATCATGCAGATCATCCCGCACAGACAGCCGATGCTGCTGATCGATACCGTAGAAGAACTGGAGATTGGTGTGCGTGCGGTCGCAAAAAAATGTGTCAGCTACAACGAACCGTACTTTGCGGGGCATTTTCCGGGTGAACCGGTCATGCCTGGCGTACTTATTATAGAAGCACTGGCACAGACCGGAGCGGTGGCGATTCTTTCAAAAGAGGAAAATAAAGGAAAAACAGCATATTTTGCGGGTATCGACCATGCAAAGTTTAAACGGAAGGTGCTGCCGGGTGATGTACTTACGCTGGAGACAGAAATCATAAAAGAAAAGGGGCCGATCGGAGTCGGCAGTGCCAAGGCATCTGTTGATGGAAAGGTCATATGTCAGGCACAGCTTACGTTTGCAATCGGATAAAAGATGGATTTTGATGAGATGGAGGATAGGCAGACAGATGTCATTGTTGTTGAAATCGAGAAAAAAAGAAACGGATCACTCGTCTGTACAGACACCGCAGGAGGGACAGCTTGTCTGCCCGAACTGCGGAGAGAGTGTCAGCAAGCAGCTTGTAATCAGAAAAAAATATATCTGCCCGAAATGTAACTATTATTTTCGGGTGCGCACGAAAAATCGGCTGCGCATGGTCGTGGATGAGGATACATTTATCCCGTGGGATACAGAGGAGCCCATGCAGGTTGTCAATCCGCTGGATTTTCCACTATATGAGCAGAAGGTGCGTCAGACCCGTGAAAAGACAGGGCTCAGTGAGGGTGTGACGATCGGAAAAGGAAATATCTATGGCATGACCGCCGTGATCGGTGTCTGCGATGCCAGATTTCTCATGGGAAGTATGGGTCATGTCGTCGGAGAGCGGATCGCGGCGGCGGTGGAGCGCGCGACAGCCGAACGGCTTCCGGTGATTTTGTTCTGCTGCTCCGGAGGCGCGCGTATGCAGGAGGGGATCATTTCCCTTATGCAGATGGCAAAGACTTCGGCGGCATTGAAGCGCCATGCGGGCGCAGAGCTGCTCTATATTCCGGTGCTGACAGACCCGACGACCGGCGGCATGACAGCGAGCTTTGCGATGCTCGGAGATGTGATTCTCGCGGAGCCGGGCGCGCTGATCGGCTTTGCAGGGCCGCGCGTGATCGAGCAGACGATCGGACAACGGCTGCCGGAGGGATTTCAGTGCGCGGAGTTTCAGCTACAGCACGGATTTGTGGATCGGATCGTGGAGCGGGAGGATCTCAAACTCACCCTCTATCAGTTATTAAAATGCCATGCCGTTAAGGGCTGTGCAAATTTTGACCCGATGCATGAAAATGACAGCTACGAGCCGACTGAGCTGATGCGCGAGCGTGCCAGCAGGGAGAAGGAAAAAAGTGCATGGGAAAAGGTGCGTGAGGCGAGACAGATGAGCCGTTTGCAGACAAAGGACTATCTCGCGGAGATTTTCGATGATTTTATGGAGCTTCACGGAGACCGGTATTTTCGGGATGATCCGGCGATCATCGGCGGAATCGCATGGCTGGATGGTCAGCCGGTGACGGTGATCGGCATTCAAAAGGGCAGTTCGGTCGCGGAGTGTGCCGCGCGCAATTACGGGATGCCTTCGCCGGAGGGCTACCGCAAGGCACTGCGCCTGATGAAGCAGGCAGAAAAATTTGGTCGCCCCATTATTACATTTGTCAATACGTCCGGTGCTTATCCGGGTATGGAGGCGGAGGAAAACGGTCAGGGTGAGGCGATCGCGCGAAACTTATATGAGATGAGTGATCTTCATGTGCCAACATTTACGTTTCTGATCGGTGAGGGCGGCAGCGGCGGTGCGCTTGCACTGGCAGTCAGCAATGAGGTGTGGATGCTCGAGCACGCGGTTTATTCGATTCTTTCACCGGAAGGCTTTGCTTCTATTTTATGGAAGGATGGCAGACGAGCGAAGGAGGCGGCATCTGTCATGAAGATCACGGCGCAGGATCTGTATGCGCTCGGTGTGATCGATGGGATTATTCCGGAGTTTGGCGGTGCGGATCAGGCAGCAGGTACATCGATCGCGCGTGCGATGAAGCGCGAGCTGAAACGCTTTTTAAAGGAAAACCGTAAAAAGAGCGGGGAGGAACTGGCGGCAGCACGCTACGAGCGCTTCCGGAAATTTTAAGATTACATATAAGGAGTATAGGATGATTAAAATATGTGGAACCGGAAGTGCCCTGCCAAAAAAGCGGGTAACAAATGATGATCTTGCGCAGATCATGGATACATCGGACGAGTGGATCAGCAGCCGAACCGGAATCCGCGCAAGGCATCTGGCTGTGGAGGAGACGACGACCGGACTGTCCGTAGCTGCGGCGCGGCAGGCACTCGCAGAGGCGGGAATACAGCCGGAGGAGCTCGATCTGATCATTGCGGCTACTTTATCTGCGGATCATGTGCTGCCGACACTTGCTTGTGAAGTACAGGCGGCAATCGGTGCGGCGCGCGCCGTCGCTTTTGACCTGCATGCGGCATGCTCCGGATTTCTGTTTGCGCTGAATA
This sequence comes from uncultured bacterium, assembly GCA_937893485.1. GTDB lineage: Bacteria > Bacillota > Clostridia > Lachnospirales > Lachnospiraceae > W0P33-017. Next base: position 4,136 of record CALBJL010000127.1, read on the forward strand.
CGGCAGCTGTCTATCTGCGTGGCGGTGTCTATAAAAATGCGCTGATTATCGGTGCCGAGACATTATCAAAGATGCTGGACTGGACGGACCGCGGGACATGCGTACTCTTTGGTGATGGCGCCGGAGCTGCGGTTCTGCGTGAACTGCCGGATGAGACAGCCGGAGGTTTCAAGGCATTTGTACAGTATTCGGACGGCACGCGCGGGGGCGTGTTATCCTGCGGAGACCGTCCGCTTGTCAACCCGTATGCCACACATGAGGCGGAGCATCGGTATGTGGAAATGGACGGGCAGGCAGTGTACCGGTTTGCGGTGGGCACTGTGCCGCGTGTCATCACAGAGGCAGTGGAGCGGGCAGGGCTTACGTTATCGGATATCGATCATTTTGTGTTGCATCAGGCAAACAGCCGGATCATCCAGTCTGTGGCAAAGCGGCTGGGGCAGCCGGTGGACAAATTTCCGATGAATTTACAGGAATGTGGAAATATTTCTGCGGCAAGTATACCGATCCTCTTGGATTCTTTGAATAAAAATGGTATGATAAGAAAAAATGAGCATATCGTTTTGGCTGGCTTTGGTGCTGGTCTGACGTGGGGAGCCGCAGTGATTCAATGGTAAAGGAGTCGAAATATGAATACAGACGAGACATTAAATGAGGTACTGGTCCATCTGTTTCAGGATCTGATGGATATTGAGGGAAAATGTCTGATCACAGAAGAATTTTCCGATATGACAAACAATGATATGCATATCGTAGAAGCGATCGGGCTGGGCGAGGCAAAGCGCAGCTCGGACGTCGCCAGACTGATGTCTGTCACGACCGGAACGCTGACAAGGGCGGTGGATGGTCTGGTAGAGCACGGATATGTGGTCCGCACCAGAAGTGACAGGGACAAGCGTGTCATTTATCTGACGCTGACGGAGCGCGGCAAGGCGGCGTATGAACATCACAGGCGTTTCCACGAGGAGATGATCGCCAATGCGAAGGCTAATCTATCGGAGGAGGAGCTGGGGATTCTGGTTCGTTCGCTCAAGCAGTTGAACGATTATTTCAGAACCGCATATCATAAATGATGAAAAAAAGAAGTATCGGTATTCTTGCCCATGTAGACGCAGGAAAGACGACACTGTCGGAGAGTATTTTATACGAATCCGGCGTGATCCGTTCCTTGGGGCGCGTGGATCATAAGGATGCTTTTTTAGACACGGATGAGCAGGAGCGGGCGCGCGGTATCACGATTTTTTCCAAGCAGGCGCGTTTTACGTGGAAGGAGCGCGAGATCACGCTGCTTGACACACCGGGGCATGTGGATTTTTCCGGTGAGATGGAGCGTGTGCTGAGCGTGCTCGATGCCGCTGTGCTCGTCATCAGTGCGACGGATGGTGTGCAGAGCCACACGCGGACACTTTGGAAGCTGTTTGAGCACTACCGGCTTCCGGTGTTTTTGTTTATCAACAAAATGGATCTGTCAGACCGGCAGCAGGAGGAGCTGATGGCGGAGCTGCAACGGGAGCTGTCTGACGGATGCCAGAATTTTTCTGTGGCACATGATGCGCAGTGGATGGAAAATATAGCCATGTGTGAGGAGGAGCTGCTGAATCACTTTCTGGCAGAGGGAGCGCTGGACGAGGAAACACTCGCGGCGCATGTACAGGGGCGGAAGATCTTCCCCTGCTTTTTTGGTACAGCGTTAAAGGATGAGGGCGTGCGTGAGCTGTTAGACGGCATGGAGCAGTATCTTCCGGAGCCACCGTGGGATGCGGATGGTGCTTTCGGGGCGCGTGTGTTTAAAATTTCACGGGATGATGCTGGGAACCGCCTGAGCTGGGTTCGTCTGACCGGAGGCAGATTACAGGTAAAAGAAGTGCTCGACACAGGAGGGGAAGAACCGGAAAAGGTGAACCAGATCCGCCTGTATTCAGGCACAAAATACGAGACGGTCGATCAGGTCTGCGCAGGTGATGTCTGTGCGTTGCCGGGGCTTACTGCTACAGCGGCAGGGGACGGGCTCGGTGCGTTAAGCACGCTCGCACCGCCGAGTCTCGCGCCGGTCATGACCTATCGGCTCGTGCTGCCGGAAAAAAGTGATGCATTTGTATTTTTAGGAAAACTGCGCCAGCTTGAGGAAGAAGACCCGCTGCTGCATGTGATCTGGAATGAGCGTTCGCGGGAGATCCACATGCAGCTTATGGGCGAGGTGCAGACGCAGGTACTCAAAAATCTGATCTGGCAGCGTTTTCACGAGGAAGTCTCGTTTGCGGAGGGACACATTGTATATAAGGAAACGATCGCTGCGCCGGTAGAGGGAGTCGGACATTATGAACCGCTGCGCCATTATGCAGAGGTGCATCTGCTGCTTGAGCCGGGTGAGCGCGGCAGCGGCATAGAGATCGCGACTGCGTGCAAGGAGGATGTGCTTGACCGGAACTGGCAGCGGCTGATTCTGACGCATATACAGGAGCGGGAACA
>CALBJL010000128.1 GCA_937893485.1 uncultured bacterium
GGTATTCCGGATCACAAGGACGAGACCGGAAGCGGCGCATATGATCACAACGGTATCGTGCAGAAGGCGCTGCGCCACGCAAAAGAGACACATCCAGACATGTATCTGGTCGCAGATCTGTGTATGTGTGAATATACCTCACACGGACACTGCGGGATTCTGCATGGCACAGAGGTAGATAACGATGCGACACTTGAATATCTGCAAAAGATCGCGGTCGCACAGGCGCAGGCAGGTGCGGATATGATTGCACCGTCCGATATGATGGACGGCAGGGTAGCGGCGATCCGCGAGGCGCTGGATGCGCACGGCTTTACGAATACGCCGATCATGGCATATTCTGCAAAGTTTGCGTCAGCGTTCTACGGTCCATTCCGTGATGCGGCGGAATCAGCGCCGAGCTTCGGCGACCGCAAGAGCTATCAGATGGATTTTCATAACCGCAGGGAGGCAGTCAAGGAGGCGAAACTCGATGTGGCAGAGGGAGCAGATATCGTTATGGTAAAGCCCGCAGCCTGCTACGGGGATCTGATCCGTGAGATCAAGGATGCGACAGATGTGCCGATGGCAGCCTACAGCGTGAGCGGCGAATATGCGATGGTCAAGGCGGCAGCCGCTGCCGGATGGATTGATGAGGAGCGCATCATGTGTGAGCTGGCAGTCGGCGCTTACCGCGCGGGAGCGGATATCTATATTACTTATTTTGCAAAAGAACTGGCAGCATGTATGCAGAAAGGACTGATCGGATAATGACAAAATCAGAGCAGCTATTTGAGGAGGCAGTACGGCTCATACCGGGAGGCGTGAATTCACCGGTGCGGGCATTCGGTTCCATCGGTTCGACACCGCGCATGATCGCACGTGCGTCCGGTGCCAATCTGTGGGATGAGGATGGAAATAAATACATTGATTATATCGGTTCGTGGGGACCGATGATTTTAGGACACAATCAGCCGGAGGTGTTGGAGGCGGTCGTGGATGCCTGTGCGAGAGGGCTCAGCTTTGGCGCGGCGACGAAGATCGAGGTAGACATGGCAAGACTGATCTGTGACAGCATTCCCTCGGTCGATATGATCCGTATGGTCAATTCCGGCACGGAGGCGGTCATGAGCGCGATCCGTGTCGCGCGCGGCTTTACCGGACGGGATAAAATTATCAAGTTTACCGGATGCTATCACGGACATTCCGACGGTCTGCTCGTAAAGGCAGGCAGCGGGGCGATGACATCGGGAGTACCGGATTCTGCGGGTGTACCGGTTGGATGCACACAGGATACGCTCACTGCAAATTATAATGATTTAGAGTCCGTGGAAACGTTGTTTGCACAGTTTCCGGAGCAGATCGCATGTGTGATCGTGGAGCCGGTAGCGGCAAACATGGGTGTTGTTCCGGCGGAGGCGGGATTTTTAGAGGGACTGCGTTACCTGTGTACGAGATATGGCGCACTGCTCATTTTTGATGAGGTGATTACCGGATTCCGTTTGAGCTTTGGCGGTGCGCAGGAGTATTTCGGCGTGCGTCCGGATCTGACGACGTTTGGCAAGATCATCGGCGCGGGAATGCCGGTCGGAGCTTACGGCGGCAGGCGTGAGATCATGGAGATGGTATCTCCGGTCGGATCTGTGTATCAGGCAGGCACGCTCAGCGGCAATCCGGTTGCGATGGCGGCAGGCTATACGCAGCTCACGATTCTTCGGGATCACCCGGAATACTACCGGGAACTGAATGAAAAGGCAGATATGTTTTTCGGCAAGCTGGCGATGGCTGTGGAGGCGGCGGGCAAGCCGTATCAGGTCAACCATGTCGGCTCACTCGGATGTCTGTATTTTACAGGGGAGCAGGTACGCGACTACGAGAGCGCGAAAACATCCGATACGGCGCGCTATGCGCATTACTGCAATTATATGATCGATCACGGCATCTATCTCGCCCCGGCACAGTTTGAGGCGATGTTTGTGTCGATGGCGCATACACAGCAGCAACTGGATGAAACCGTCGATCTGGCGACGGAATATTTAATGACAGAGGAAGAATAAGCGTTTGGACGAGCAGGCAATCAAACGGAAAAGATATAAAAATAGCAGAAGAAAAAATGATCCGCGTTACATGCGCAGGCGGCGCAGAATCTGGACCTGTCTGGCGGTGCTGTCGGTCGTCTGTCTGCTGGGCGTGTGGGCAATCCACAGACGGGAGGTCAAAAAGCGCGCGCTGCTGCGGGAAGTACCGGTCGTAGTGACAGAGACGGAGGATCTGCCTGCGGGTGCGCGCGAGGTGACAGAGATGGAGCGTCCGCCGCTCGATGTACAGTTACTTACGGTCAATGAGTATTCGAGACCGGGCATCACGCTCGAGGCGGTCAATGGAATCGTCATTCACTATACCGCGAATCCCGGCACATCTGCGCTTGATAACCGGAATTATTTTGAGAATCTGAAAACCTCGCACACGACAAAGGCGAGCAGTCATTTTATCATCGGGCTGGAGGGCGAGATTGTACAGTGTATTCCATGCAGTGAGTGGGCGTATGCTTCCAATGAGCGGAACGGCGACACGATCTCGATCGAGTGCTGTATTCCGGATGAGAGTGGAAAGTTTACGGACAAAACATATGATTCGCTCGTCGAACTGGTCTCATGGCTGTGTTTCCGCTATAGTCTCAATGAGACAGATCTGCTGCGTCACTATGATATTACCGGAAAAAACTGTCCGAAATATTTTGTAGAGCAGCCGCAGGCGTGGGATGACTTCTGCGGTGATGTCAAAGCATATATGGAGAAAAAAGCAAATGGATAAATATTTGGAAGCGATCCGCCGCGGGGAGGATGTCCGCGCCGGTCTGATCGAATTAAAGCTGCGCTGCAAGGAAGATCCGAAGGCGGCATGGGCGCTGCGCACAGAGGATGGAGTACCCAAGCTGTTTGAAGGGCTCTTATCACATGAGGATGCGAAGGTGCGCAAAAATGCGGCACTGCTGCTCGGTGAGCTCGGACTCGATGAGAGTGCGCAGGCGCTTTATGATGCGTATGAGGCGGAGCAGACCCGCTTTGTAAAAAGTGCCTATCTGCAAGCGTTAAAGGAACTGGATGTGACACCGTATCTGGATGCATTGCGTGCGCGGTATGTGGAGCTTCTGGCATATGAGCCCGCTGCGGAGGAGCAAAAGCATGTGGCACAGGAGCGCAGCCTGCTCCAGCAGCTCTTATCCGAAAACGATGTCATAGAAAAGCATACTTTCAGCGGCTGGCGCAGGGCGAATGATGTCATATTTACGACCGAATATGCGCTGCGTGAGCCGTTGCAAAAGCAGCTTGAGTCGCGCAGCAGGGAAGAAGTGCGGACTGCCCTGCATCCGTTCGGGGTGCGTGTGCGGACAAACGAGCTGTCACAGCTTTGCAGGCTGCATACTTATCGGGAACTGCTCTTTACACTGCGTGTAAAGGGAACGATACGCGGCACGGCGGATGAGCTCTCGCAGGCATTGCTGGACGGTGGACTGGTCACGCTGCTGGAACACACCCACACAGAGGATGCGCCGTTTTATTTTCGTATAGAAGTGCGCGGCATGGAGGATACTGTACAAAAGACAGCACTTGCAAAGGAGCTGGCACAGGCGCTCGAGCAGGGCAGCGGCGGCAAGCTGCTGAATTCCACGACGGATTATGAGGTCGAGGTGCGCCTGACACGCACGAAGGACGGCAGCTTGTATCCGTGCCTGAAACTGTATACGATCGGGGACGACCGGTTTGCATGGAGAAAGCAGACGATCTCTGCGTCGATGCATCCGTCGCTGGCAGCGGCGCTCATTGAGCTGTCCCGCCCGTATCTGGGCGAGCAGGCGGTCGTACTCGATGCGCTGTGCGGGGTCGGAACGTTTGTGATCGAGCGCAATCTGCGCATGAAGGCATATGACAATTATGCGGTGGATCTGTACGGACAGGCGGTCGTGGGGGCAAAGCAGAACGCAGCCGCCGCAGGTGTGACCTGCAATTTCATCACGAAAGATTTTACACAGTTTACCTCGAAACATCAGATGACGGAGATCTTTGCGGACATGCCAAAGCGAGGAAAAAAGACAAAGGAAGAACTGGACGCGCTCTACAGTGGCTGCTTCCGGCAGTTCTCACGGCTTCTCGCAGCGCACGGACATCTGTTTTTATATGCCGGAGAGGAAGGCTTTGTGAAAAAGAATCTGCGGCTGAACAGGGAGCTTGCGCTGATCCATGAGATGAAGATCCGCCCGAAGGAGGACGGCATCTTTTACATCATCGAAAAGCGGTAATGATAAGGAAAAACGTGGCTGGTCACGCGGGATGCGGACAGAAAAACAAACAAATGTTCGGAAAATTATAAAAACTCCTTTACGGGGAACAAATGGTTGTGCTATAATCTGCTAATAGCATGACAGCTGGAGAGAGGGGCAGATAATTATGGCAAACAGCAGTTATGATGCCAGTAGTATATCGGTATTAGAGGGACTCGAGGCGGTCCGTAAGCGGCCCGGTATGTATATCGGAAGTGTATCACGCAAGGGTCTGAATCATTTAATCTATGAGATCGTTGACAATTCGGTGGACGAGCATCTGGCAGGGTATTGTGATTTGATCCGTGTCACACTTGAGGCGGACGGATCGTGTACTGTGGAGGATAACGGTCGTGGTATTCCGGTCGGAATGCACGAGAAAGGTGTTTCCGCTGCGCGGCTGGTCTTTACGACCTTGCACGCCGGAGGCAAATTTGACAACGAAGCATATAAGACGAGCGGTGGTCTGCACGGTGTAGGATCGTCGGTCGTGAATGCGTTATCTACTTATATGGATGTGGAGATCAGCAGAGAGGGTTTTATCTACCATGACCGCTATGAGCGGGGCAATCCGGTACTGAAGCTGGAGAACGGACTGCTCCCCGTGATCGGAAAGACGAGAAAGACTGGGACAAAGATCAACTTTCTTCCCGATCCCGAGATCTTTGAAAAGACGAGATTCAAGGGTGACGATGTCAAGAGCCGTATGCATGAGACGGCATATTTAAATCCAAATTTAACAATTATATACGAGGATAAGCGCGACGGAGAGACCGAGCATATTGAGTATCATGAGCCGGAGGGGATCATTGGCTTTGTGCGTGATCTGAATAAAAATCTTGAGACGATCCACGATGTCATTTACTTTAAGGGCGAGAGCGAGGGAATCGAGGTCGAGGCAGCGTTTCAGTATACGAATGAGTTCCACGAAAATATTTTAGGCTTTTGTAACAATATTTACAATGCGGAGGGCGGTGCGCATATCACCGGCTTTAAGACCGTGTTTACAACGGTGATCAATCAGTATGCGAGAGAGCTTGGCATCTTAAAGGAAAAGGATGCAAACTTTACCGGAACGGATGTCAGAAACGGTATGACCGCTGTTATTTCGATCAAGCATCCCGATCCGCGGTTTGAGGGACAGACAAAGACAAAGCTCGACAATCAGGATGCCGCGAAGGTGACTTCCAAAGTGACCGGAGAGGAAATCCAGTTGTATTTTGACAAACATTTAGAGACGCTCAAGGCGGTCATTGACTGTGCACTCAAGGCGGCAAAGATCCGCAAGAGTGAGGAGCGGGCAAAGACGAACCTGCTGACCAAGCAGAAGTTTTCGTTTGATTCAAACGGCAAGCTGGCGAACTGCGAGTCGCGGGATGCCTCCCAGTGCGAGATTTTTATCGTCGAGGGAGATTCTGCGGGCGGTTCCGCAAAGATGGCGAGAAACCGTATGTTTCAGGCGATCATGCCGATCCGCGGAAAGATTTTAAATGTAGAGAAAGCGTCGATCGATAAGGTGCTGGCAAACGCCGAGATCAAGACGATGATCAATGCGTTTGGCTGTGGATTCTCCGAAGGCTACGGCAATGATTTTGATATTGCCAAGCTGCGCTACGACAAGATCATCATCATGGCGGATGCCGATGTGGACGGTGCGCATATTTCCACGTTGCTGCTGACGCTGTTTTACCGGTTTATGCCGGAGTTGATCTTTGAGGGGCATGTGTATATTGCGATGCCGCCGTTATACAAGGCGATGCCGAAAAAGGGAGAGGAGGAATACCTCTACGATGATGCGGCATTGGAGCGCTACCGCAAGACGCACAAGGGCAGCTTCACGCTGCAGCGCTACAAAGGTCTGGGTGAGATGGATGCGTCCCAGCTATGGGAGACGACGCTCAACCCCGAGACACGGATGCTCAAAAAAGTAGAGATCGAGGATGGGCGTATGGCGAGTGATGTGACCGCAATGCTCATGGGAACCGATGTGCCGCCGCGCAAGGCGTTTATCTATGAACATGCGCACGATGCGGAGCTGGATGTATAAAAACAGGACAGGTATTAAATGGAGATGAAATAAATGGATGTAGAAGAGAGACTGATACGGACCGAGTATTCCGAGGTCATGCAAAAATCCTATATCGATTATGCGATGAGTGTCATCGTCGCGCGCGCCCTGCCGGATGTGCGGGACGGATTAAAGCCGGTACAGCGACGTACCCTCTATGATATGTATGAGCTGGGTATCCGCTATGACAGACCTTACCGAAAGAGTGCGCGTATTGTCGGTGATACGATGGGTAAATATCACCCGCACGGAGACAGTTCGATCTACGATGCGCTCGTTGTGATGTCGCAGGATTTCAAAAAGGGACTGCCGCTCATCGACGGACATGGCAATTTCGGATCGATCGAGGGCGACGGCGCCGCTGCGATGCGTTATACGGAGGCGAGACTGCACAAGATCACACAGGAAGCATATCTGGCAGACCTCGATAAGGATGTCGTGGACTTTGTACCGAACTTTGATGAGACGGAGAAGGAGCCGGAGGTACTTCCGGTTAAGGTGCCGAATATTCTCATCAACGGCGCGGAGGGTATCGCGGTCGGTATGGCTACATCAATTCCACCGCACAATTTCGGTGAAGTGATCGAGGGTGTGAAGGCATACATGAAAGACCCGGATATCAATACCGAGCAGATGATGCAATACATCAAGGGCCCTGATTTCCCGACCGGAGGCATCGTCACGAATCAGGATGAGCTCATCGGTATCTATTCGACCGGTGTCGGCAAGATCAAGATCCGCGGCAAGGTAGAAATCGAAAAGATGAAGGGCGGCAAGGAGTGTATCGTTGTCACCGAGATTCCGTATACGATGATCGGAGCCGGAATCGGCAAATTTTTAAACGATGTCTATGCACTTGTGGAGAAAAAGGTCACGAATGACATTGTAGACATCTCCAATCAGTCCTCGAAAGAGGGTATCCGCATTGTGATCGAGCTGCGCAAGGGGGCGAATGCGCAGAACATCTGCAACCTGTTATATAAAAAGACCAAGCTCGAGGACACGTTCGGCGTGAACATGCTCGCAGTGGCAGACGGCAAGCCCGAGACGATGGGACTTGTGCCGATGATCCGCCATCATGTTGATTTCCAGTATGAGCTGGCAACGCGCAAATACAAGACACTGCTGTCCAAGGAGTTAGAAAAGCAGGAGATACAGGAGGGTCTGATCAAGGCATGTGATGTGATTGATCTGATCATCGAGATCCTGCGCGGCAGCAAAAACATCAAGGATGCCAAGGCATGTCTGATGACAGGAAATACGTCAAATATTAAATTTAAACATAAAGAATCAGAAAAAGACGCTGCGCAGTTGTGTTTTACCGAACGACAGGCAACGGCGATTTTAGAGATGCGCTTGTACAAGCTGATCGGGCTCGAGATCGAGGCACTGTTAAAAGAGCATGACCAGACAATGAAAAATATTGCCGAGTATGAGAAGATCTTAAGCAGCCGCTCCGCGATGGCAAAGGTCATTATCCGCGAACTCGACGGCTATAAAAAGGAATACGACCGCGCGCGCCGCACACAGATCGATAATGTGGCGGAGGTTGTGATCGAGACACCGAAGATCGAGGAGATGGATGTGGTTGTCCTAGTGGACCGTTTCGGATATGCAAAGGCAGTCGACGCGGCGACTTATGAGCGCAACAGGGAGGCTGCCGACAGCGAGAACCGCCATATTATCGCATGTAAAAACACGGACAAGCTGTGTATTTTTACAAACACCGGAAATATGCATCTGCTCAAGGTGCTGGATCTGCCGTGCGGCAAATTCCGTGACAAGGGCAAGCCGATCGACAATATGAGCAATTATGACAGTGCTGCCGAGTCGATCGTCTACATGGATGCAATGGGCAACATATTAAACCACAAGTTCATTTTCGGAACAAAGACCTCGATGTTAAAGCTGGTGGACGGCGCCGAGTTTGATGTCGGCAAACGCACGACAGCGGCGACCAAGCTGGCAGACGGAGATGAGCTGTTGTTTATCCACACAGTGGAGCCCGGTTCGACGCTTGTCATGGAATCGGAAAAGAGTGTATTTTTACGCATACTCATCGAGAGCGTGCCGGAGAAAAAGAAGATGGCACTCGGTGTCAGGGGAATGCGCCTGTCGGATAAGGATGCATTGACCGCGATCTATTATCTGGGCGCGGATGATACAGACATGCAGTATGGCGGCAAGGATCAGTCTGTCGCACTGAACCGCCTGCATATCTGCAATCGCGATACAAAAGGAGTGAAACGCTGATGAAGCTGAAAACGAAGATATTGTTTGATCTCGACGGTACGCTCGTTGACTCACAGGAGGGTATCACAAAGGGGGTACAGTATGCCTTAAAGAAGGATCTCGGTATTGAGGAGCCGGATTTAAAGAAGCTGTGCTGTTTTATCGGACCGCCGTTAGCGCTGATGTTCAAAGAAAAATATCAGGTGCCGGATGAAAAGATCGAGCCTCTGGTGGCGACCTACCGGGTTTACTATGATTCGATCGGACAAACACAGTGCAAGCTGTATCCTGGCATTGAAGAACTGCTCTGCCATCTGAAGGAGCAGGGCTATATGCTCGGCGTTGCATCCTCCAAGCCGGAGGGAAACTGCGTCGAGATTTTGAAGCATCACGGTGTGGCAGATTATTTTGATTATATTGTCGGGGCATCGCTCGGACCGGAGCGGCGCGAAAAGGTGCTTGTGTTAGAGGAGGCATTCCGGCGGATGAATGTCACCAACCGCAGCGAGATCGTTCTGGTCGGCGATACGAAATATGATGCGGAGGGTGCACACAAGGCAGGCGTTGACTGCGTGGGTGTGACCTATGGATTCGGCACACGCGAGGAGCTGATCGCCGCCGGAGCAGTGGCAGTATTTGATACACCGCAGGAAGTGGAGGAATATCTGAATGGCACAGAGCACGAACACAAATAGAAATATGACATTTTTTTATCCAGTCATTGTATATTTCGTCGTTTTTGCGATAATGAATCAGGCGGTGCTCCCGATGCTTCCGCTGGATGCAGTCATGGGACAGGCATTGACATCCTTCGTGGCGGGAACGGTCGTCTACATCTGTTTTATTGCCACAAAAAAGCGCGGCAGTGACGGGACGGGACGGCTCGTCTATCTGGCACCGGTAAAAAAGAGCACCTGCATCGGCGGTGTGATCGCGATCCTGTGGCTGGGCTGTGCAGGTGTGGCGATGAACAATGTGATTGCTGCGATGGGCTTACAGCAGATTTCAGCCAGCTATCAGCAGGTAGAGCAGGCATTTTATTCATCGAATCTCTTGCGGGAGATCATTGCGCTGGGTGTGATTACTCCGCTTGCGGAGGAACTGTTGTACCGCCAGCTCGTTTTTTATAGGTTGCGTGAGAGCTATGGCAGGCTGACGGCGGTTGTCGCGTCAGCGTTGATCTTTGGTGTGTTACATATGAATATTGTGCAGACCGTCTATGCGTTTGTGCTCGGACTCTTGCTAGCGCTGTTGATGGAGAACTATCAGGATGTTCGCGTGCCGCTGCTGGGGCATATCGCTGCGAATATCATTGCGATTCTGCGCGGCGAGACGGAATGGCTGTCGTGGCTGGCACTCGGTGAGCCGTTGTTTGTGCCGGTGACGGTCATCCTTCTGGCAGTGACGGCTGTGATTGCAGGATATTATATTAGATCCTGCAAAAATACGAAATAGAACTTCGGTTTATCGGATTTTATGCAGGAGAGCGGGAATGCCGATTTAGTGCAATTCAGACACAATTTGAATTCCTGACGTTTTTTCTGCTTAATATTCTTAGGTTTTTCTTGGAAAAATCACACATAATTGTGCATATACATCTGTATTTTAAAAACAAATCATTCTAATGTCAGAAAATAGTAATCACAAAACAAAAAAAGAAAACAATCAGACAATTCAAAGAAAAATCGGGGATAGACGTGGAAACCTCTTTGAGCTATCATAATCACTATAGTAATTTAATTGAGAAGTAATCTCAACTTCATAAATTACAAATCCCAGTAAAGAGAGGACACGCATATGAGAGAACATGTGGTAGATGAGCGCAGACAGCGCGTACAGGGTCTGTATGATCCGGCGTTTGAACATGATAACTGCGGAATCGGTGCCGTCGTGGATGTCAAGGGTCGAAAGAGCCATGCGACTGTCGAACAGGCGTTGAAGATCGTAGAGAATTTGAAACACCGTGCAGGAAAGGATGCCGAGGGAAAGACCGGAGACGGTGTCGGTATTCTTCTGCAGGTTTCCTATAAGTTTTTCTCCAAGGCAGTCAAGCCGCTCGGTATTGAACTCGGCGGAGACCGTGATTTTGGTGTCGGCATGTTTTTCTTCCCGCAGGATGAATTGCAGCGCAATCAGGCAAAGAAGATGTTTGAGGTGATTGTGGCAAAGGAAGGCTTAGAGCTGCTCGGCTGGCGTGAAGTGCCGACACATGCAAATGTGCTTGGACAGAAGGCGCGTGACTGCATGCCTTATATTATGCAGGCATTTATCAAGCGTCCGGAGCATGTGGAAAAAGGACTGGACTTTGACCGGATGCTCTATGTTGTCCGCCGTGTATTTGAACAGAGTAATGAGGATACCTACGTCGTATCCCTTTCGAGCCGGACGATTGTATATAAAGGAATGTTTTTAGTTGACCAGCTCCGGTTATTCTTTGATGATCTGCAGGATCCCGATTATGAGTCGGCGATCGCTACCGTGCATTCACGTTTCAGCACGAACACGAATCCGAGCTGGGAGCGTGCGCATCCGAACCGCTTTATTGTTCATAACGGAGAGATCAACACGATCCGTGGCAATGCGGACAAGATGCTTGCCCGCGAGGAGACGATGACTTCCGGCAAGCTGCACGACCAGTTGACGAAGGTACTGCCGGTGATCAATACCGAGGGTTCCGACTCTGCGATGACAGATAACACACTGGAGTTTTTAGTAATGAACGGAATGCCGCTGCCGCTCGCGGTTATGATCATGATTCCGGAGCCGTGGGCGAATAACCATCTGATGAGCCAGAAAAAGAAAGATTTTTATCAGTATTATGCAACGATGATGGAGCCGTGGGATGGACCGGCATCGATTGTATTTTCCGACGGAGACTATCTGGGGGCCGTGCTCGACCGTAACGGTCTGCGCCCGTCCAGATATTATGTGCTCGACAATGACCAGTTGATCTTATCGTCAGAGGTCGGTGTCCTAGACATCGATCCGACACATATTGTGGCAAAGGATCGCCTGCGTCCCGGAAAAATGCTGCTCGTAGACACGAAGGCGGGACGAATCATTGATGATGAAGAACTGAAAAACTATTATGCCGGCAGACAGCCCTACGGTGAGTGGATCGACCGGAATCTGGTACAGTTAAAGGATCTGCGTATCCCGAATCAGCGCGTGCCGGAGTATAACTATGAGGATCGCCAGCGCATGATGAAGGCGTTTGGCTATTCTTACGAGTCGCTTAAGGAGGTCATGCTGCCGATGGCACAGAACGGCGGCGAGTCCACGAGTGCGATGGGTATTGATATTCCGTTGGCGGTACTCGACAGCAAATATCAGCCGTTATTTAACTATTTTAAACAGTTGTTTGCACAGGTGACAAACCCGCCGATCGATTCGATCCGTGAGAAGATCGTGACTTCTACGACAACTTATATCGGTGAGGATGGCAACCTGTTATTGGAGAAACCGGAAAACTGCCATGTGATCAAGGTGAACAATCCGATTCTGACCAATACGGATCTGATGAAGATCAAGGCAATGAATAAGGAAGGCTTCCATGTGGTAGAGATTCCGATTACCTATTATAAGAACACAAGTCTGGAAAAGGCGATCGACCGCTTGTTTGTCGAGGCAGACAGAGCGTACCGTGACGGCGCGAATATCCTGATCCTGTCCGACCGCGGTGTTGATGAGAACCATGTGGCGATCCCGTCACTTCTTGCAGTCGCAGCGCTGCATGAGCATCTGGTCATTACGAAAAAGAGAACCGCACTCGCGATTATCCTCGAGTCCGGCGAACCGCATGAGGTGCACCATTTTGCGACACTGCTCGGCTATGGTGCCTGCGCGGTAAACCCTTATCTGGCTCAGGATACCGTGAAGCAGCTTGTGGACGAACATTTATTAGACAAGGATTACTATGCGGCGATTGAGGACTACAATCAGGCAGTCATCGGAGGTATTGTAAAGATCGCGGCGAAGATGGGTATTTCCACGATCCAGTCCTATCAGGGATCAAAGATCTTTGAGGCGATCGGTATTGATAAAGGAGTCATCGATAAATATTTTACAAATACCGTCAGCCGTATCGGTGGTATCACGTTAAAGGATATTGAGGAGCAGGTGAACTTTTTACATTCCGAAGCGTATGATCCGCTCGGACTGGAAAACGATATGACGCTCGATTCCGTCGGCCGTCATGCGATGCGCAGCGGCGCGGACGAGCATTTGTACAATCCGCTGACGATCCATCTGCTGCAGGAGTCCACAAAGCGCGGTGACTATGAGATGTTCAAGCAGTATGAGCAGGCAGTCAACGAGCTGGAAAACCGCAATTATATACGCGGTATGCTCGACTTTAATTATCCGAAAAAGGGTGTGCCGATCGAGGAAGTCGAGAGTGTGGATTCGATCGTGACACGTTTTAAGACCGGTGCGATGAGCTACGGTTCAATCTCGCAGGAGGCACATGAGACACTGGCGATCGCGATGAACATGATTCACGGTAAATCCAACACCGGAGAGGGTGGCGAGAGTCTTGACCGGTTAAAGATCGGTGCGGACGGCAAAAACCGTTGTTCAGCAATCAAGCAGGTGGCGAGTGGACGTTTCGGTGTGACGAGCACGTATCTTGTGAGCGCGCAGGAAATCCAGATCAAGATGGCACAGGGAGCCAAGCCCGGAGAAGGTGGACATCTGCCCGGAGCAAAGGTCTATCCGTGGATCGCAAAGACGAGACATTCGACACCCGGTGTGTCACTGATCTCACCTCCGCCGCACCATGATATTTATTCGATTGAGGATCTTGAGCAGTTGATCTACGATCTGAAAAATTCAAACCGCGCCGCACGTATTTCCGTTAAGCTCGTATCGGAGGCAGGAGTCGGAACCGTCGCCGCCGGTGTTGCAAAGGCGGGCGCACAGGTCATTCTGATCTCCGGTTATGACGGAGGAACCGGTGCCGCGCCGCGCAGCTCGATCCACAATGCGGGACTGCCGTGGGAGCTGGGACTGGTAGAGACACACCAGACATTGATTATGAACGGTCTGCGTGAAAAGGTGCGCGTGGAGACAGATGGCAAGCTGATGAGCGGCAGGGATGTTGCAATTGCGGCTGCACTCGGTGCCGAGGAGTACGGTTTTGCGACCGCACCGCTTGTGACGATGGGCTGTATCATGATGCGTGTATGTAATCTGGATACCTGTCCGGCAGGTGTGGCGACACAGAATCCCGAGCTGAGAAAGCGTTTTGCCGGAAAGCCGGAGTACGTTGTGAACTTTATGCGATTTATCGCACAGGATCTGCGCGAGTATATGGCGAAGCTCGGTGTGCGCAGTGTCGATGAACTTGTCGGCAGAAGTGACCTGCTGCGTGTGCGCGATGATCTGAATGCAAAGCAGCAGAAAGTGGATCTGTCCAATATTTTATACAATCCTTATGTTGGCACGAAAGAGCGTTTTATTTTTGATCCGAAGAAGGTTTATGATTTTGAACTGGAAAAGACAAAGGATGAGACTGTGCTGTTAAAACAGTTCCAGAGCGCTCTGGACAAAGGACAAAAGCGCGTGATCGAGCTGGAGGTCACAAATACCGACCGTTCGCTCGGCACGATCTTGGGATCGGAAATTACGAAAAAATACGGAACAACGCTTGAGGATGACACGTTTGTCGTAAAATGTAAGGGCGCGGGCGGACAGAGCTTCGGCGCGTTTATCCCGAACGGACTGACGCTGGAGCTTGTCGGAGATTCTAATGACTATTTCGGAAAAGGCTTATCCGGCGGCAAGCTGATCGTCTATCCACCGGCAGGAGTGACTTATAAAAAGGATGAAAATATCATCATCGGAAACGTGGCACTCTACGGTGCGACGAGTGGCAAGGCGTTTATCAACGGAGTGGCAGGCGAACGTTTCTGCGTCCGCAATTCCGGTGCAGTCGCAGTCGTTGAGGGAGTCGGCGACCATGGCTGTGAGTATATGACCGGCGGCCGCGTCGTGGTACTCGGAAAAACCGGCAAAAACTTCGCTGCAGGTATGAGCGGTGGTATCGCTTACGTGCTCGACGAGGACAACGACCTCTATACACGTACCAATAAAGAGATGGTATTTACCGAGGAGCTGACAAACAAATACGATGTGCTGGAGCTCAAGACGCTGATCAGAGAGCATGTGACACTGACAAATTCGGAAAAAGGAAAAGAGATCCTCGATCATTTCGCGGATTATCTGCCGAAATTTAAAAAGATCATCCCCTATGACTACAATCGCATGATGATGGCGATCGTTCAGATGGAGGAAAAGGGTCTTAGTTCCGAGCAGGCACAGATAGAAGCATTTTATGCAAATGCAAAATATTAAGGAGGGAAAAAGGAAATGGGAAAACCGACTGGATTTTTAGATTATGAGAGAAAGACGGCGGTCGAGATAGATCCGACCGAGCGGGTCAAAAATTTTCATGAGTTCCATATTCCGCTCTCTTTGGAGGAACAACAGGAACAGGGCGCGCGCTGCATGTCGTGCGGTGTGCCGTTCTGTCAGGCAGGCATGATAATCATGGGTATGACGAGCGGCTGTCCGCTGCACAATCTGATCCCCGAGTGGAACGATCTCGTGTATAGGGGCAACTGGGAGCAGGCATACCAGCGCCTGAAAAAGACAAACAATTTTCCAGAATTTACATCCCGCGTCTGTCCGGCGCTGTGTGAGGCAGCCTGTACCTGCGGGCACTACGGTGAGAGTGTGACGACAAAGGAAAATGAACATGAAATTATTGAGTATGCCTATGCACACGGTTGTGCAGATGCAAAACCGCCAAAGGTGCGAACCGGGAAAAAGGTGGCGGTCATCGGCTCCGGCCCTTCCGGGCTGGCTGCGGCGGATCAGCTCAATAAGCGTGGTCACGAGGTGACTGTCTATGAACGTGACGACCGCGTCGGCGGACTGCTCATGTACGGCATTCCGAATATGAAGCTGGAAAAAGAGGTCATCGACCGGAAAGTGAATATCATGAAGCAGGAGGGCGTGACGTTTGTCACCGGCGTGGATGTCGGCAGGGATGTCAAAGCCGCCAAGCTGCTCAAGGACTATGACCGTGTGATCTTAGCCTGCGGTGCGAAGCATCCGCGTGACATCAAGGCAGCGGGCAGGGATGCAAAGGGCATCTACTTTGCCGTAGATTTTCTCAGCGGAGTGACAAAGAGCCTTCTCAATTCGGATCTGAAGGATAAAAAGTATGTGGATGTCAAGGATAAGCATGTCGTTATCATCGGCGGCGGTGACACCGGAAACGACTGTGTTGGCACAAGCATCCGTCTGGGTGCTGCATCCGTGACACAGCTTGAGATGATGCCGAAAGCACCGGATAAACGTGCGGAGAATAACCCGTGGCCGGAGTGGCCCAAGGTGTGCAAGACCGATTACGGTCAGGCAGAGGCAATCGCGAAGTTTGGTCATGACCCGCGCATCTACCAGACGACGGTCAAGGAATTTGTCAAGGACAAAAACGGCAGTCTGAAGGAGCTTGTGACGGTGCGTTTAGAGAGCGTCAAGGATGAAAAAACCGGACGCATGACGATGCAGGAGGTTGCCGGAAGTGAGAAGAAGCTGCCAGCAGATATTGTACTGATCGCAGCCGGATTCCTCGGCAGTGAAGGCTATGTCACAAAGGCATTCGGTGTCGCTGTCGATGGGCGCACGAACGTTGCGACCGAACAGGGCAGATACAAAACAAATGTAGACCATGTCTATACAGCCGGTGATATGCACCGCGGACAGTCGCTCGTTGTATGGGCGATCCGCGAGGGCAGAGAGGTAGCACGCGAGGTCGACGAAAGCCTGATGGGATATTCGTATCTGTCGATCCAGTAAGTGGCAGAACGTTATCAAACTTAAAAAAGAAAAAGCGGAATTCTGACCGGAGCTGCGATCGGCTTCAGTAGGGATTTCGCTTTTTTGTTGCTTTTTTTACAATCTTTGTTAGAATAAAAAGTAAGAGTATATGATCGGAGAAGTAGAAGACTATGGCTACATCAAATAAATGGAACCGGGTGGGCGAGGACATCATGAATTCGGTGCTCGAAGCGGTAGAATCCGGAAATTATGCAGGGCTCAGCCAGTGTGTCGGCGATGTGATCAACGAGGCGGCGGACAGCTTCAGCCGCGGCATGAATCAGGTTGGAAAAGAGATCGAGCGTCAGGGCAGGGAACATGCACAGACGTTTAAGCAGACGATTTATGAACAGCAGGCGCGGGTGCGCAGGGAACAGGGCAGTACCGTGGCACAGCCACCGGCGAGGTACCGTAGATATCTGCCCGGACAGGCAGCCGGACCGGTCTGTCTGTCGTTGGGGATTGTCGGGACGAGTATGTTTGGTATTGCAACGACGATTACTGTCGGACTGATTCCGTTTACGGGCATGCCGATCGGGGTTCCGGTGGGGCTTGGCATTGCAATGCTCCCGTTTATATTTCTGATCAAAAAAGGCGCAGGTCTGGCAGGGCGCAACAGCCGTTTCCGGCGCTATGTGCGTGAGATCGGAGACCGCGGCTATTGCAGGATCGAGGATCTTGCGCGTGCGGTCGGCAGGCGGACAACCTATGTGCGGAAGGATCTGCAGGACATGCTCAAAAACGGATATTTTCTGGAAGGACACATGGATGCCGGACAGACGACGCTGATCGTGGATAAGGAGACCTATGAGCAGTATGAGCAGGCAGAGGAGTCGCGCAGGCTCCGTGAGCAGCAGGAGGCAGTCAGCGCGCAGGCGCAGGCACAGTGTCCGGAGGAAGTGCGTAGGATACTGGCAGAGGGCGAAGCATATATTAACCATATCCATGAGTGCAACGACGCGATTCCCGGCGAAGTCATGAGTGCGAAGCTGGCAAAGCTCGAGGATCTCATGCGCCGCATATTTGCGCATGTGGAAAAAGAGCCGGATAGCGCACAGGATCTGCACAAGATGATGACCTATTATCTGCCGACAACGACGAAGCTGATTGATGCGTACCGTGATCTGGACGGTCAGCCGGAGTACGGCGCGAACATCGCCAACACGAAAAAAGAGATCGAGGATACGCTCGATACGATCAATGAGGCATTTGAGAACCTGTTTGACAGTCTGTTTGAGGATACCGCGTGGGATATTTCATCGGATATTTCCACGATGAAGGTAATGCTTGAGCAGGAGGGTCTGACTAAAAATAAAGATTTTACATCTGACACACGAATTTAACAGAAAAAAGGAGGAACTTTTCGATGACAGACTTTGATAAAATGACAGCAGAGGCACCGACACTTGATTTCGGAGCGTTTGACGCGCCGCAGGAGAAAGAGCTGCCCACACAGGCAGAGCCAGAGGCGATTCCCGCGCCGCAGGGAGAGATGGATGATTCGATGCTCTCTGAGGAGCAGAAGCAGATGGTGAGTGAGTTCGTAGAGAAAATCGATCTGCGCAATTCCAATGCCATTTTGCAGTACGGCGCAGGCACACAGAAAAAGATGGCGGATTTCTCGGAAAAAGCACTGGAAAACGTCAGGACAAAGGATATGGGAGAGATCGGCGATATGATTACCGATCTGGTCGTAGAGCTCAAGAGCTTTGATGTCGAGGAAGAAGAAAAGGGAATCGGTGCGTTTTTCAAGAAGCGTGCTAACAAGCTGACAGCGCTCAAGGCAAAATATGATAAGACAGAAGTAAATGTCAATAAGATCACGACAGCGCTTGAGGCACATCAGATCCAGTTGATTAAAGATACACAGATGTTAGACCGGATGTACGAGATGAACCTGAACTATTTCAAGGAGTTATCCATGTACATTCTCGCCGGAAAGAAAAAGCTGCAGATCGCGCGCGACACCGAGCTGGTAGAACTGCGCGAGAAAGCACAGAGAAGTGGACTTCCGGAGGACGCACAGGCAGCGAAGGACTATGAGGGACTGATCGACCGCTTTGAAAAGAAGCTGCACGACCTGGAACTGACACGGACGATCGCATTGCAGACAGCACCGCAGATCCGTCTGGTACAGGGCAGCGATACCGTGATGGCAGAGAAGATCCAGTCAACGATCGTCAACACAATTCCGCTGTGGAAGAGCCAGATGGTCATTGCACTCGGTGTTGAGCACAGCACACAGGCGGCAGAGGCACAGCGCGCAGTCACGGATATGACAAACGAGCTGTTAAAGAAAAACGCAGACCGCTTGAAAACGGCGACGATTGAGGCTGCAAAGGAATCCGAGCGCGGTATTGTGGATATTGAGACGCTCAAGCATACGAATGAATCTCTGATCTCTACACTGGATGAAGTCATGAAGATTCAGACGGAGGGACGCGCAAAGCGTGCGGCTGCCGAGGGCGAGCTTCAGACAATGGAAAACGAATTAAAGGCAAAATTATTGGAGATCAGATCGTGAGTAAAGCAGTATTTTTTGACATTGATGGAACCTTGTGGGATTTTCATAACCGGATACCGGAGAGCACGGTGCGCGCGATCCGTGCGCTGCGGGCAAACGGGCACTACGCATTTATCTGTAGTGGGCGTGCGCGTGCCTATATCACGCATCCCGATCTGTTTGCGATCGGATTTGACGGGCTGGTGGCAGCCTGTGGCACGCATGTGGAGCTTGATGGAAAGCGGATCTACGAAAAGCTGATCGACCGGGAGCTCGCCATACATACGGTAGAAACGGTGCGAAAATATGGATTCCGTCCGATTTTAGAGGGACCGGAATATCTGTATATGGACGAAAAAGATTTTGCACAGGAGCCTTACGGACAAAAAGTCATGCGTGAGCTGGATGACCGTCTGCGCGGCATCATGGACTATTACGGTGAGTGGGAGATCAACAAGCTCTCCTGCGCGACCGATCACGCGGACCGAGAGGGCTGTTTTGCGGCATTGGATGAGTATTATACGTATCTCATCCACAATTCTGCGGTCGCAGAGATGGTGCCGAAGGGACATACAAAGGCGACTGGTATGCAGAAAATGTGTGAGGCACTCGGTATTTCGCGTGCGGATACCTTTGCGGTCGGAGACAGTGTGAATGATCTGGCGATGCTCGAATATGCAGGCTGCGGAATCGCGATGGGCAACGGAACGCCGGAGGCAAAGGAAACGGCGGACTATGTCACGACGGATCTTGCGGATGACGGAATCTACCGCGCGTTGGCTCATTTCGGGCTGATTGGAGAAACGGACAGCTAAAAGCATGGACTTGTACCAGCTTTTTTACAAGAGGGGGTGTTTGATATGGATGATGTTCAGTTACAGCATGAGCAGATGCATCAGGAGGTCATGCGTCAGGAGCAGCAACAGATGCAGGAGCAGGCGCAGCAGCAGATGCATCACGAGCCGGTGGAACAGCAGCAACAGGCGCGGGAGCAGGCACAGCAGCGGCAGATGCCTACCGCGTATGAGCGCTTTTTTCAGGATTTAAAACCGCTTCCGCAGATACCGGTTGCACAGGGACCGGCTCCGGTGGAGGCACCGGCACAGACGAAAGCGCAGAGACGCGAACAGAAGCGTCAGGAAAAGCAGCGCGCGAGAGAGGCACAGGAGGATTATGCAAACTACACGCAGTGGCTGAAAGAGGCACCGCGTCTGGTGGAAGAGGATCAGCTGCGCCGCTTAAGGGTCTTTCAGAGTGCTGCCCTGAGAGAAAAGTGGGCGAAGGAAACGCTTCCGCATTCCACACTCACGCGGGAGGATACATTAAAGCAGATCTTAAATGACGGCGACTATTCCAACTTTGAGAATCTGGATCAGATCATGCGCAATGCTGTGGCAGCAAGGGCGTTCAAACAGTTTTTGCATGATTACGATATACAGGATGGTCATGCGGATCCGGCAGAGATCTGTCAGCAGATCAAGGCAAGCGGAGCAGGAGTCAGTGCACTGCTGAATCCAGGGCTGCGGCTTGCATTGTCGCTGGTACAGAGAATGGACGAATATTCAGATGACGTTAAGGATTTCTGCCGCAAACTGGATGACCAGATGTCCACAGAGGTGATGGTGGCGACATTGACGACGCAGGCTGATGCCGAAAGGGTTGTGGCTTATTATTCGGGCGTAGGAAACGGACAGAATATGCACGCGGTGGAGGATGCAAACCGTGCGATCGAGGTGAATAAGGCGCAGCAGATACAGATTGCGAAAAGGCTGTTGCTCATGCAGTTGTCAGATTTTGCAAAGGTCACAACGGACGCTCATGGGAATGAGAATGTGGATGAGTGGGATCGGTCTATGGCAGTTGCACTCAGCCACTGTTCGCGGGTCGTACTGACGATGCCGAAGATCGGGGAATATTCCGGAGATGCTGATGAGCAGCAGGCAATGTGGCGCGCGATCATGACGATCAACGGCGAGAATACGGCGCAGGACAACAGCCGTGCCAGCTCGACGCATTCCATCGAGCGGCGGCGTGTCTCACCCGGAGACGGACCGGATCCACTGAAAAGCAGAGAAAAAAAGGTGTTGTTCAATTTTATCGGACAGCGCGGTATGAACTGTGCGATTGGAGGACTTGGCAATCCCGGTGTCAGTGGCAAAACGATCTTAAACAACGGAAGCTGCGGACATTTTTATTCGATGTACAAGGAGAGCGACGAGGAGCATTACGGTGCAATGCTGATGGGTATGGAGTCGGATGCCCACGGTGTGATGAACCAGATGGGACACACCCATGATATCCATGCGACACCGGAAAAGGCATCCAGCTTCGGCGGACAGCGCACGGATGAGGTCGGAAACAAATACGGCGGACGTCAGTGTGACCTGTCCAAAAAGTCGGCGCGGGAGATTACCCGGTGGGTGACGGCGCTCGAACGGAAAATGCTGGAGTGGCAGTCACAGCCGGATGGCATGTCAGGTGCAGAGGCGGAGGAGGCAATGCGGATGCTTGCAGGTACGACATTATATTATGGGGACTGGAATCGTCTGGGCGACCTGCTTGGCATGAATGCATAGATCATAAGAAATACCGTTTATCGTCAGCCGTGATGATGGCGGGATAGGAGAACAGAAACAGAAATGGAAATGGAGAAGGAACCGTTACCGGAAGTAGAATTGTATAGTATCGGGTCGGGCGAGGCGGATTATGCGGCTCCACTGCTGACGGGTGAGGCGGTGGAGAAGATCAAGGCAGGAATGGCATTTGGCATGGCGCTGGCGGAAGAAGGAGAAGTCAGGGCTGCGGTCTGTGCGAGACTGCTGCCGGAGAATGAGACACATCTGGAGCTGGTCAGTCTGTATGTCGCACAGGGACATCGGCGCAGAGGATTGGGCTGTACGCTGCTGATGGAATTATTGGAGGAGATGGAGTCTGTTACGGATGGAACGCTGACATATGTCACGGCGGCATTTTCGCCACAGATGGATGGTCTGGAGCAGCTGTTTACGCGTATGGGCTTTGTCATTGAGGAGGAATCCGCGGTTACTTCGTGGCAGATTCCCCTGAAAAAGCTGATGGGCAGTCCGTTGTTCGCACGGCGTGTGTCAGTGCCGGGCGGGTGCACGCTGCGCACGGTGGAGCACGCACAGGATCTGGATCTGAGACGGCTCGTGGAGAAACTGGCACAGAATGGGGTGGCAGATCTGAATGTACCACAGATGCGTCAGTCGCTGACCGGTGCGAGTTATATTTTGTGGAATGAAAATGCGGAACCGGTCGCCTGTGCGATCGTATCAAAGCAGGATGATACCCATGTTTACCTGTCGCAGTTTTTTACGGCAAACGGAAACAAAGCGGCGGGGGTATGTGTGTTACAGGCAGCAGCAGATGTACTGACCGGACTGCTGCCGGAGAATGTGGTACTGGAGATCCCTACGATTGCGGATTCCTCGGCGAGACTCGTGCAGCGTCTGCTGCCGGATTGTGCTGCCACACATATGCGGCGCGCAACACTGGATCTGACGGGGACAGAGGCAGTCTGAGGGAAATTCAAAAATATATAAAATGATAAAGGAGGAGAAATGACGATGAAACATTTTTCAAACAAGGTGAAACGGGTGCTGACTGTATGTCTGGCACTCGTTATGGTACTCACTGTATTGCCGGCGGTACCG
>CALBJL010000129.1 GCA_937893485.1 uncultured bacterium
TCATGAAAACACAGGCACTCAAGCAGGCACTTGACAAATATGGATTTACAGCAGCGTTCGGCGGCGGACGGCGTGACGAGGAAAAATCAAGGGCGAAGGAGCGTATCTTCTCTTTCCGCAATGAGCAGCACGCATGGGATCCGAAAAACCAGCGCCCGGAGATGTGGAAACTCTACAACTCCAGAATACACAAAAAAGAAGAGGTGCGTGTGTTCCCGTTATCGAACTGGACAGAGACCGATATCTGGCAGTACATCAGACAGGAAAACATTGAGATCCCGTCACTGTATTTTGCAAAGGTACGGCCGGTCGTTTACCGCGACGGCAACATTATCATGGTGGATGATGACCGCATGAAGCTAAGACCCGGCGAGGAGATCCAGTACAAGAGCGTGCGGTTCCGTACACTCGGCTGTTATCCGCTGACCGGCGGATGCGAGTCGACCGCGACGACACTCGATGAGATCATCGATGAGACACTGAGCGCGGTATCTTCCGAGCGTACGACACGAGTGATTGACAATGAGGCAGCAGGCAGCATGGAACGAAGAAAGAGAGAGGGGTATTTCTAAAATGAGTGGTCTTTTAAAATTTATCACATGCGGCAGCGTGGATGACGGAAAATCAACCTTGATCGGACATATTTTATATGATTCCAAACTGCTCTACACCGATCAGGAAAAGGCATTGGAGCTCGACAGCAAGGTCGGCAGCCGTGGAGGAGCGATCGATTACTCCCTGCTGCTCGATGGACTGATGGCAGAGCGTGAGCAGGGTATCACGATCGATGTCGCTTACCGCTATTTTACAACAGACAAACGCAGCTTTATCGTGGCAGATACACCCGGACACGAGGAATATACGAGAAACATGGCAGTCGGTGCATCGTTCGCAGATCTGGCAGTCATTTTGATCGATGCCAAGCAGGGCGTGCTCGTGCAGACAAGACGGCACGCACGTATCTGTGCACTGATGGGTATCCGTTATTTTGTATTTGCAGTCAATAAAATGGATCTCGTCGGCTATGATGAGAAGCGTTTCCGCGAGATCGAGGCGCAGATCAAAGAGCTGGCAGACGAGTTACAGTTACCGAATATCAAGATCATTCCGGTGTCTGCGACAGAGGGTGACAATGTGACGACACATTCTGACCGCATCACATGGTATCAGGGTGAGGCACTGTTGCCGTATCTGGAGGATCTGGACATCACGGAGGACGATCACGAGGTCGGATTTTACATGCCGGTACAGCGTGTGTGCCGTCCGGATCACACGTTCCGCGGTTTTCAGGGACAGATTGAGGATGGTACGATCCATGTAGGTGATACCGTGACGACACTGCCGAGCAACGAATCCGCAAAGGTCAAGAGTATCTATATCGGCGATAAAAACAGTGACGAGGCAGTGAAGGGACAGCCGGTGACGATCCAGCTCGACCGCGAGGTGGACGTATCGAGAGGCTGCGTGCTGACGATCGATTCCGGTGTCAAGGTCGCAGCTTCGATCACCGCGACGCTGCTGTGGATGGATGACGACGAGCTGACAAGCGGCAAAAACTTTTTCTTTAAGCTCGGAACCAAGACGATCCCCGGATTTGTATCAGAGATCTCCTATGCGGTCGATGTGAACACCGGAGCGCAGAAAAAGGTCGATACACTGAGTAAAAACGAGATCGCCGTCTGCAAGATCTCACTTGCGGACAAGATCGTCGTCGATGAATTCAAAAAACATAAGACACTCGGTGAGTTTATCCTGATTGACCGTGTCACAAACATGACCTCCGCGTGCGGAGTCGTTGAGCAGGTACATACCGAGGAAAGCGGATTGTACGAGGGTCGTGTGGATCGCAAGGTACGTGCGGCGATCAAGGGACAGACAGCGATTACCGTTGAATTTATCGATGGTGATGCGGGTGTGAACCGTGCGTTTGTGGAGGATGTGGAGAAAGCACTGAATCTGGACGGCAGACACACCTATCTGTACGCACCGCAGGCAGGAGAGGACATTTCAAACGTACTCAAGCATCTGCATCGTGCGGGCATCGTCGTACTGTTATATGTAGATAAAAAGCAGGCAGAGACAATCACGGACAAGAACGAGTTTTATATCAGCGACTGGAAAGAAAACGGCACAGAGGTCGATGAGGTCGCATCACTGATCCGCAGACGCTCTGCATATCAGGAGCTGTTGGCTCACAGCGGAGATTATATTTGAAAAACGGAGGGCGCAGATGAGATTCAACACAGCACTTTTGCACAGCAAAAAAATGGGTGATGAACATACCGGTGCGACATTAACGCCGGTCTGTCAGTCCAGTGCCTTTTACCAGTCCTCAGCCGAACAGCACGAAAAGCTGTTCCACAACAAGGCAAACGGCTACTCGTATACACGGATCAACAATCCGACGATCGCAGCGTTTGAGGAACGTATGAGCGCACTGGAAGGCGGCATCGCATCGATCGCCTGTTCTTCCGGAATGGCGGCGATCACGAATGCACTGCTCAATATCGTGAATGCCGGACAGGAGATCGTCGCAAGCACGAGTCTCTACGGCGGATCGATTGATGTGTTTCACGATTTTGAAGCGTTCGGCATCAAAACCGTATTTGTGGATGTGAGTGATGCACAGGCGGTTGAGGCGGCGATCACGGATCGCACGCGGGTGATTTTTGCGGAGACAATCGGCAACCCCAAGCTGGATGTCGTCGACATTGAGGCACTTGCGCAGCTCGCACACAGAC
Organism: uncultured bacterium; assembly: GCA_937893485.1. Classification (GTDB taxonomy): domain Bacteria; phylum Bacillota; class Clostridia; order Lachnospirales; family Lachnospiraceae; genus W0P33-017. The sequence continues at coordinate 2,742 of CALBJL010000129.1, forward strand.
ACGGATTGCCGCTCGTCATGGACAATACGGTGGCGACCGCCTATCTTGTGCAGCCGCTCGCGCTAGGAGCCGATATCGTGGTCAATTCCACCTCAAAATATATCAACGGCAGCAGCAATTCGATCAGCGGCGTGCTCACGGACAGCGGCAGGTTCAAATGGGACAAGGAGCGCTACCCCGGCATGGCGGAATATGCAAGGTTCGGAAAATTCGCATATACGGCAAAGCTGCGGAACGGGCTGTTCCGCAATACCGGAGCTTGTATGGCGCCGCAAACGGCATTTTATAATCTCATCGGTATGGAAACCTTAGGCATCCGGATGGAGCGGATCTGTGCAAATGCGCTGGCGCTCGTACAGTTTTTGGAAAAACAGCCGGGAATCACGGTCAACTATCCGGGACTGGAACACAGCCGCTGGCATGCGATCGCAGACAAACAGCTGGAAAGAGGATACGGCGGAATCTTAACGATCCGCGTCGGCAGCAAGGAGCGGGCATTCGCACTGATGAATGCACTGACAATACCAAAGATCGTTTCAAATATCGGAGATACCAAGACGCTGATCATCCATCCGGAATCAACGCTGAATGCACACAGCACGGAGGAAGAAAAAGCGGATGCGGGTGTTTATGATGACCTGATCCGGATCAGTGCCGGCATCGAGGATATTGAGGATCTGATCGAAGACTTTACACAGGCGTTGCAGTCTTTGGACGCGGAATAGAAGGAGGAACAGTTATGGCAGTAGATTATGCAGCTTTGAAAAAAGGCGGCTTTATGCGTCAGAAACAAAAAAATCATTTTTCACTGCGGCTGGCAGTCGTGGGTGGAAATCTAACCGTGGAAAATCTCCGCAAGATCGCAGATGTAGCGGAAACCTACGGTGATGGACATGTGCATCTGACATCCAGACAGAGCGTGGAGATCCCGTTTATCAAGCTCGAACAGGTCGATGAGGTCAAAGAGGAACTGGCAAAGGGCGATTGCAAGCCGGGTGTCTGCGGACCGCGTGTGCGCACGATCACAGCCTGTCAGGGCAACCAGATCTGTCCGAGTGGAAATATCGACAGCTACGACATTGCGAAAAAGCTCGATGAGCGCTACTTTGCGAGAGAGCTGCCGCACAAGTTCAAGTTCGGTGTCACCGGATGCCAGAACAACTGCTTAAAGGCAGAGGAGAACGATGTCGGTATCAAGGGCGCTTCCAAGGTCAACTGGAATTCTTCCGCATGTATCATGTGCGGCGTGTGCGAAAAGGCATGCCGGACGGATGCGATCACGATCGCAGACGGGAAGATAGAGCTGAACGAGGACAAATGTAACTACTGCGGCAGATGTGCAAAGGCATGTCCGACCGATGCGTGGGAAACACAGACCGGATATCTCGTATCGTTCGGCGGACTATTCGGAAACCGCATTTACAAGGGCGAGGAGCTGCTTCCGGTCATCACCTCGGAGGAAACCTTATTCCGTGTGACAGATGCAGCGATCCAGTTTTTTGATGACAATGCAAAACCGAGCGAGCGTTTCCGTTATACGATCGAGCGGGTAGGAATCGATAAATTTAAAGAAACAATCAAGGAGGCGTACAATGGCTGAGTTAGATTTTAACATTGATGAGAGAGTAGATATTACCGATGTGGTTTGCCCGATGACATTCGTCAAGGCAAAGGTAGCGATGGAGGAGCTGGAGATCGGACAGGTACTTGCAGTCACGATGAACGACGGCGAGCCGGTACAGAACGTGCCGCGCAGCTTCAAGGAGGAAGGTCAGCAGATTTTAAAGCTGATCGACAACGAGAACGGAACCTATGATCTGATCGTAAAAAAGGTCGAAGAATAGATCATATATCACAGGAGGGCGGATCAATGGCAAAGAGAGTGAGCGGAGCGGACTTTCAGGCAGAGGTTTTGGATGAAAAGTTACCGGTGCTGGCAGAATTTTATTCGGACAGCTGCATTCCGTGTAAACAGTTATCACCGATCTTAGGAGGGATCGAGGATGATTATGAGGATCAGTTAAAGGTCGTCAAGATCAATGTGAATTTTGACGCGGATCTGGCGCAGAAATACGAAGTGGCGGCATCACCGACGATCCTTATTTTTAAGGACGGTGCAGAGGTACAGCGCGTGCGCGGACTGATCAAGCGTCCGGAGCTGGAAACGATCGTAAAGGAAGTATTAGGATAAATCATATCACAGGCAGGAAAAACAAAATCAGGAGGAAACGAATATGTTAGTAACAGTCGCAGGTGTAAAAAAGGAGATCAAAGAGGGAACGACAATCGCACAGCTGATCGTGGATGAAAAGGTAGAAAATCCCGATTACGTGACAGTGACCGTCAATGATGATTTTGTGGAGAGTGATGATTTCGCAACCACACAGATCAAGGAAAATGACAGTATCGAGTTTCTCTATTTCATGGGAGGAGGTGCGTTTTAATGGCATTTACGAATGAACAGATGGAACGCTACTCCCGCCATATTATCTTGCAGGAGGTCGGCGTCAAAGGACAGAAAAAGCTCTTAAACGGCAAGGTGCTGATCATCGGTGCCGGCGGACTCGGCGCTCCGGCTGCGATGTATTTAGCAGCCGCAGGTGTGGGTACGATCGGTATTGTCGATGCCGATGAGGTAGATTTATCCAATCTGCAAAGACAGATCATCCACGGAACCGCAGATGTCGGCAAGGCAAAGGTAAAGTCAGCCAAAGAGACGATGAATGCGATGAACCCCGATGTCACGGTCAATACTTACCGCGAATTTGTGACTTCTGAGAATATTATGGATCTGATCGCGGATTATGATTTTATCATCGACGGAACCGATAATTTTCCGGCAAAGTTTTTAATCAACGATGCGTGCGTGATGGCGAAAAAGCCGTTTTCCCATGCGGGTATCATCCGTTTCAAGGGTCAGCTCATGACCTATGTGCCCGGAGAAGGTCCGTGCTATCGTTGTGTATTTAAAAATCCGCCGCCGAAGGATGCCGTACCGACCTGCAAGCAGGCTGGTGTCATCGGAGCGATGGGTGGTGTGATCGGAAGCCTTCAGGCGATGGAAGCGATCAAATATCTGATCGGTGTCGGCGATCTGCTCACAGGCAAGCTGCTGACCTTTGATGCATTAAAGATGGAATTCCACACGATCAAGCTGCCGAAGCATACGGATGGCTGTGCAGTCTGCGGCTCACATCCGACGATTACGGAGCTGATTGATTACGAACAGGTCGAGTGTGACGGAAAGTAGGAAACTATGTTATATTTATCACAGGAAGATTATGAGAAGATATTGACACATTGCAAGGAGGGACTTCCGAATGAGTCCTGCGGTCTGATCGGAGGTACGAAGGACGGAGACAAAAAGGAGATCAAAAAGGTTTATCTGCTCACGAACCTTGATCAGAGCAACGAGCACTTTTCGATGGATCCGAAGGAGCAGCTCGCAGCAGTCAAGGATATGCGTGCAAACGGATATGTGCTGCTCGGCAATTTCCATTCGCATCCCGAATCACCGTCAAGACCTTCCGAGGAGGACAAACGGCTCGCCTATGATTCCAAGGTGAATTATCTGATCCTCTCTCTGATGGATGCGGAGCATCCGGTACTCAATGCATTTGTGATCGATGAAGAAAAAAATGTGACAAAGGAAGAACTGATCATCGGTTGATCGTTGAAGTTCCTTCCGATGGTGCATACACCGGGATGAAACCGGAGAACCTAATAATTATGAGCAATATAGATACATGGAGGGAACGATGGAAAACAGTATGAAAGATCTGGTCATTATCGGCAGCGGTCCGGCAGGCTTGTCCGCAGCAGTGTATGCGCAGCGCGCGATGCTTGATCAGGTTGTGATTGAAAAAGGCTTCAGCGGCGGACAGATTGTGACAACCGAGCAGGTAGACAACTATCTGGGGCTGTACGGAGAGAATGGGTATGATCTGGCGATGCGTTTTAAGGATCATGCGGATCAGCTCGGTGTGCCGTTTTTAGAGGCAGAGGTCACGCAGATCACAGACAGCGGAGATCACAAGGAAGTCCATCTCGAGGGCGGTGAAGTGCTCACTGCAAAGGCGGTTATTTTAGCGACCGGAGCGAACCACAAGCCGCTCGGCGTGCCGGGGGAAACCGAGTTTTCCGGTGCGGGAGTCTCCTACTGTGCGACCTGTGACGGTGCATTTTTCAGAAACCGGACAGTTGCGGTCGTTGGTGGCGGCGATGTCGCACTTGAGGATGCGCTGTATCTGTCGAAGCTGTGTGAAAAGGTATATCTGATCCACCGCAGGGATGAGCTGCGCGGGGCAAAGCTGTTGCAGCAGCGCGTATTTGATGCGGAAAATATCGAGTTTTTGGGCAGCAGCGAGATCACGCAGATCACAGGTCAGGGCATGGTCGAGCAGATCACCGTAGCGGATAAAAAGAGCGGTACTGCGAGGGAGCTTGCGGTGTCCGGCGTCTTTATTGCAGTCGGCATGGAGCCGCAGAATGCGCTTGTGCAGGGGCTGGTTGCACTCGATGATGCAGGATATATCATTGCCGGAGAGGATTGCAGAACGAGCGTGCCCGGCATCTATGCAGTCGGGGACATCCGCACGAAACAGCTGCGTCAGGTCGTGACTGCGGTTGCCGACGGAGCAGTCGCAGTATCTTCACTGGAACAGGATTTATTGGAACAGGATCGAAAGACAGTCATTTAGACAGGAAAGGAGACCTATTTATCATGCGTATTACAAAGAAAGGTCAGTATGCATTGTTTTTTATGATCGATCTGGCACTTCATGAGGGCGAGACTATAACGGTAAAGCAGGTCGCCAAAACCTATGATTTGTCGGAAAAATATCTCGAACAGGTCGCCGCAAAGCTGCGTCAGGCGGGTGCGGTGAAGGTCATCCGGGGCAGCCACGGCGGTTATTATCTGGCAAAGGATGTCAGGGACTATACGGTCGGTGAGATCTTAGATACGATCGAAGGACAGAAAAATGCCGTGGAGATCGATCTGGATCAGACGAGCGAGAGCAATAAGGCGATGAACATCGTCATTCAGGATCTCGGACAGGCGGTTGACAGTGCGGTCGATCATGTGTTAGACGGTATGACGCTGACCGATATGGTTCGTGTGTATAACGAACAGGAAACGTTTTCGTATAT
>CALBJL010000130.1 GCA_937893485.1 uncultured bacterium
TATCATGGACAAATTAAAAGAGAAACATATAATCTAACATTCTGAAAGAAAAGTGGTGAAAAAAATGGGTTTAGAAGAATATAAGGGCGTATTTATCTACGCACAGCAGGTAGACAACGAGATCAGCTCTATCGCTTATGAGCTGCTTGGAAAAGGAAAAGAGCTGGCAGCAGATTTAGGAACTGACGTTACCGCTGTCCTTCTTGGAAAAGATGTAAAGGGATTATGCGATAAGCTCGCTGAGTACGGCGCAGACAAGGTTATCGTTGTTGATGATCCTGAATTAGAGACATACAGAACAGAGCCTTATGCACATGCACTGGCATCTGTCATCAACGAGTACAAGCCTGAGATCATGTTAGTTGGTGCAACAGCTATCGGCCGAGACCTCGGACCTACCGTATCCGCAAGAGTTGCTACAGGTCTGACCGCAGACTGTACCGTACTTGAGATCGGTGATTTCCCGTTAGTAGCAGCTCCCGGCAAGGAATCAGAGCAGAAGCACAATCAGCTGCTGATGACCCGTCCTGCATTCGGCGGAAACACAATCGCTACCATCGCCTGTCCGGACAACAGACCTCAGATGGCTACCGTTCGTCCCGGCGTTATGCAGAAGATCGATCCGATCGCTGGCGCAAAGGCAGAGATCATCGAGTTCAACCCCGGATTTACTCCGAACAACAGATATGTTGAGATTCAGGAGATCGTAAAGGCTGTTGGACAGGTTGAGAATATTATGGACGCTAAGATCCTCGTATCCGGCGGCCGTGGAGTAGGCAGCGCAGAGAACTTCAAGATGCTACAGGATCTTGCTGATGCTCTTGGCGGAATGGTCAGCTGCTCACGTGCAGTTGTTGAGAATGGCTGGTTAGCTCAGGATTATCAGGTAGGACAGACCGGAAAGACTGTTCGTCCGAACGTATACTTTGCAATCGGTATCTCAGGTGCGATCCAGCACGTAGCAGGTATGGAGGAGTCTGATCTGATCATCGCGATCAACAAGGATGCAGACGCGCCGATCTTTGATGTAGCTGATTACGGTATCGTAGGAGATCTGCACAAGATCGTTCCTGCCCTGACCGAGGCGATCAAGGCAAACGCTGCAAAATAATACTTCATGCATTTATAATGAATGTATAATCTTTTTGCCATATGCACATGCTTTCTCTAAAAGGAGTGTGATGCATATGGCAAAATTTATTTATCGGGTATTTTTAGTCCTCGCAATTATCGGAGCCGTGTGGGGCGGTGTCCATTATCTGATGAGTGTACGTTCCGGCGATTCGCTGCAAAACGGTGTGGAGATGGTCTGCAATCTGAAGGAGAGCCTGTGTCGTGCGTAACCGGCTGAAAACAGCGCTGATCGGCGTGATTATCTTTTTCGGTTCTAGCTTTTCTATCATGGCATTTCATAATGATATTGGTCTGGTCGATTTGTTTGCTCAGATCTATGAGCAGGTGATCGGTTACGCGCCGGAGCATATCGGCGGGCTGGAGATTGGCTATTCCATCGGGCTGGCAGCCGGAATCCTCGTGTTTTTCAATCATTTCAGCCTGAAAAAACGGGAAAACGATCCAACGCCGTTACAGGTGGAGATGAGCAAATACGAGCAGGATATTGAGGATACGATCGAGCGGATCAGTAAAAAAGGACAGCAGCCGGAGCAAAGCAGCGGGCAGGGCTCAGGTGCAGATCTGGGGAATGGCGGATGAGTGTATCGGAATGTGTGGCATGGCTGACGTGGTTCTTCTTTGGGATTGCGGCGGGATCTGCCACGACCGCGGGCGTATTTGCATTTTTGATGAAAATCGGCATCTATCCGCGTATGATCGGTACAAGTCATACGATCCGCGTACTGGCATTTTATGAGTGGATGGTGATCGGAGGTATCATTGGCGGTGGGATCTATTCCGTCTATCCGCAGCTCACGCTGCCGCTCGGAGGCTGGTTTGTCGTCCTGTGGGGCATGTGCGCCGGTATCTATGTCGGCTGTGTCGCCGCGGCGCTGTCGGAGGTGTTGAACGTCTTTCCGGTGCTGTTCCGGCGGTTGAAGGTGGATCGCGGCATCCCTTTTTTCATGCTGATGATGGCGGGTGGAAAAATGTGCGGCGCGCTATGGTACTTCTGGCACGGATTGAAGCCGTAAATGGACTGTTAAAAAGAATCCCCCTGTGCTATACTAAAAGAACTGAGCACAGGGGGAATTGATTATGCATGTAGAATTAGCCAGACAAAGTGTTGTCATCAAATGCAATCTGGAAGCATCGATTATGACCGGCAATTATGAAATGTATTATGCTGCCGGGCTGCTGGCGCAGCTTACAAACCGTGAGATCGCAGCAGATATTCGGCCAGAAGCGCTGCATGATCTCGTGCACGGGTGGCTCGATAGCTTCACACCTGCAAATGGACATGAGAAACATTTGGTACATATGCTGAAATATTATCATCCCGATCCGGATCGCTACGATGACCAGATGAAGCAGCTACTGCAGATGGGACTGCATGAACAGCATATGTGGGAGCGGTTTGTCTGAAACCGCCCGGATGTGAAATTTATCAGGTCGCCAGATCGAGCTGCTGCATCGTGCCGACGCCTCCGTTTTCATAGAGAAACATGCCGGTCTGCCGCACAACGGCGTTGGTCTGGTTCTGGTGGTTATTCATTGAAAAATCTGTCTTTTGCGAACCGAGATAGATCGCACCGACTCCGGCTTTTCCGAGTCCTACGAGCACATCTTTTCCGTTCGCATCCTTGCTCCAGATGAGCAGCTTGTCAAAAATCTCGTCTGCCTCATCAATCCAGCCGTTTCCGTCGCTGTCGTATTTTGCGAGATCCGCAAAACCATTTCCGCTCAAGGCACCGAACAATTCGTTGCCGTCGTTGATAATACCGTCTCCGTTTTTGTCGAGCGCGAGAAAACCGCTGCCCGGTCCAAGCTGTGAGATGGCTTCCTCATGACCGTCTGCGTCCAGATCAAAGTAGAATTTCTGATCCAGTACATCCGCAGCGGGTGCATCGAGGTTGATAACGAGCGGGTCTACCAGCTTCGGTGAACCAAAGTCGACCGTCTGTGACATGTACTGTGTGAATGAACGGCTCATCGTCACATCGACCTGAAAGCTGATCTCACGGCCATCGGAGGTCTGTACGGTACCCTCTGTAGAGAAAGAGGTCGTTTCCTGCTCGGAATAGTAGAATTCCGATGTATACTGTCCGCCAAAAGACGACATGGAGTCGAGTGAAATCAGATCTGAGGAATCATACATACGGGAGCCTCGTCCCAACAGCAGATCCAACAGATAATTCATCGTTTGCTGGCGTATTTTCGTGAGATTCTGGAGACTGTCGGCGCTTTTGATGCGCTGTGCACTTCCTATATTCTGGTTGGCGCGGAAACGTTCAAACAGATCATTTGAAAAATGATTCTTATTTTTTGTTCCGCTGTCGATGGCCTGTTCGTCGGATGACGAACTGGTGCCAGATGTGGCACCGGATTTTTTACCCCATGTTTGCAGGGACTGCGAGGATCGCGTACGGGAAGCGTACTTACGGCTTCCGGACATCGCGATACTGCTTGATTTGATAATCAATCTATCACTCCTTTTTATATTCAGAAGACCGTCCCTGGCTGCATTCTGGTTTTATTTTATCCGGATATCTTAACTAT
>CALBJL010000131.1 GCA_937893485.1 uncultured bacterium
TCTGCCGGATCGCGAGCAACAAGGCGATCGATCATATCAAGAGCAGGAAACGGTTAGAGGAATGCCACGACGAAGCATATTTCCGGGAAGTCGTCGATCCGGGCGGCGGACCGGAGGATGCATATATCAGGAAAGAGGCAAAGGAGCTGGTATTATCTGTCTGCAACCAGTTACAAAGCCCCTATCGGGAAGTCGCGTACGAGCATTTTTATCTGGAAAAACCGATGCCGCAGATCGCGCGTGAGAAGGAGACTAATTTAAAAACCATACAGACGCGGGTCTACCGCGCGAGGGCGCAGATACGAAAGCTATTGGAAAACAAGGGAGAAGGAGGAGACAGCTCATGACAACACAGATACGGCAGATACATCTGACAGAGACCGATTTTAAGCAGTGGGAACAGGGCACATATTCTCCTGCACAGATGGAAGCGTTTTTGACGCATACAGCGAATTGTACGCATTGCGGGGATGCATGGATGGCATATATGGAGCGGCACAGTGAGGCGCTCGAACAGCCGCCGGCATATCTGGCAGAGGAGATCGGCGAGCGTGTGCATGAACCGGATGTAGTTCTTGCGCAGAAGACGCACACGACATCGAAGCGCGTGCAGTTACTGTTATATAGCCTGAAAGTCGGCGTGGCGCTGGCAGCTTCGATCTATATGATATTTGCGATGGATGCACAGGCACTAGATCAGATGATGCAGTTGTTTGTAAAATGATGATTTGATGAGATAGGAGGACATAGATCTATGACGAGGAAAAAACGAGGATTCTGGACATTTATTTTTTCGCTGATACCGGGTGCGGGCGAGATGTATCTGGGCTTTATGAAACGCGGTGTCAGTACGATGCTGGTATTTTTGGGCTGGCTGACATTTTGCGGGATGAGCGGTTTTCATGTGGGTGTCATTCTGACACCGGTGATCTGGTTTTACAGCTTTTTCAGCGTGCACAATCTGGTATCCCTGCCGGACGAGGAATTTTACCAGCAGGAGGATGATTATATCCTCATCCATATGGATCGCATCGTAGGCATTGACCGATGGGAGCGCGGAAAAGTGAAGTTTCTGGCGGCGGCGTTCATTATTATCGGTGTCTTTACTGCGGCACAGGAAATGTGGCAGATGTTCTGGGAAATTTTGCCGGACTGGCTGCAGGATAGGGTAGGTGTGTTCTATTATGGTCTGCCGAAGGTTGTGATTTCGCTGTTGCTGATCGCGCTCGGTATCTACCTGATCCGCGGAAAGAAGAACAAACTCGATCAGCAGCCGGAGGTCGTATACGAGATCCCGCAGCCGGAAGCGTCCGGGACAGACGCGGAGCCGGAAACAGCGCCGGATGTGATCGTGCTGCCGGATACAAAAAAGAGAGTGACTGACGAAGAAAATAAGACTTGATTTTTTATAAAATTTGCGCTAACGTTTCTGGTAGTACACAAACGAAGGGGACGTTGGCATGGGTAATACGGATAAGAGGTATGAGATAGATATGGTGAACGGTCCCATCTTAAAAAAGATGCTGCTGTTCACCATTCCTTTAATGTTTTCCAGTATTTTACAGCTATTGTTCAATGCGGCTGATATTGTGGTGGTGGGGCGTTTCGCCGGGGATAACTCGCTGGCGGCAGTCGGCTGCAACGGCGCGCTCATCAACCTGATGACAAATGTATTTTTAGGGCTGTCAGTCGGCGGCAATGTGCTCGCCGCGCGCGATTACGGCGCGGGCGATGAGGAGGAGCTCAGCAAAACGGTGCACACGGCGATGCTGCTCGGTATCATCAGCGGGCTGGTGCTGACTGTAGCCGGAGTGATCTTTGCGCCGCAGCTGCTCGAACTGATGCAGACACCGGAAAATGTGCTGCCACTGGCGGCGCTGTATCTGCGCATCTATTTTCTTGGCATGACGGCGATGATGGTGTACAACTTCGGAAGTGCCCTGCTGCGCTCGATCGGAGATACCAAGCGCCCACTGTATTATCTGGTGGCGGCTGGTGTGATCAATGTTATTTTGAATCTGGTGTTTGTCATTGTTTTCCGGATGGATGTGGCAGGCGTCGGACTTGCAACCGTGATTTCGCAGTGTGTATCGGCGCTGCTCGTTGTGCGCTGCATGATGCGTGAGCAGGGCGGTATTCGTCTGATTCCGCGCCGTCTGCATATCTATAAGGATAAACTGATTCAGATCGTTCAGGTCGGACTTCCGGCGGGCTTTCAGGGCGCAGTATTTTCATTGTCCAATGTCGTGATTCAGTCCTCGGTCAACCTGTTCGGTGAGACAGTCGTCGCGGGCAATTCTGCGGCGATGAATCTCGAGGGCTTTGTCTATGTGTCCATGAATGCATTCCATCAGGCGGCGATCTCGTTTACGAGCCAGAATGTCGGGGCAGGTAAGCGGGAGCGGATCGGGAAGATTTTGCTGACGGCAGAGGGCTGTGTGATCGTGACGGGTCTGCTGTTTGGCTGGGTGATGTATGGATTCGGACGGACGCTGCTGCACATTTATTCAAACAGCAGCCACGTGATCGATGCGGGCATGGTGCGTATGCGGATCATTTTGCTGCCGTATGCGCTGTGCGGCATGATGGATGTTGTTGTAGGTGTGCTGCGCGGTATGGGCTACTCGGTCGGGCCGATGATCATGTCGCTCATTGGTGCGTGCGGACTGCGTCTCGTGTGGATCGCAACGGTGTTCCAGATCCCGCAGTTCCACAACATTTCGACCGTGTATGTGTCCTATCCGATTACATGGGCGATCACGCTGCTCGCACAGCTTTTGTTGTATATCTATGCATCGAAAAAAATGAAGGGAACAGCTTATGCGAACCATTGACGAGGATATTAAAAACAATACATTCCGTACCGCCTATCTGCTCTACGGCGCGGAGGCTTATCTGAAAAAGCAGTACAAGGATAAGCTGAGGGCAGCGCTGTGGCAGGAGGGTGACACGATGAACGCGGCGTTTTATCAGGGAAAGGATACGAATCCGAAGGAGCTGATTGATCTGGCGGAGACGATGCCTTTTTTTGCGGATCACCGGCTCATTCTCGTGGAGGATTCCGGCTTTTTCAAGAGCGGAGCGGAGGAGCTGGCAGAATATATGGAGCATATTCCGGACACGACGACGTTTGTGTTTGTTGAGACCGAGGTCGACAAGCGCAGCCGCATGTATAAGGCGCTCAAAAATCATGGGCGGATCGTGGAGTTTTCGGCACAGAATCAGGAGCTTTTGACGCGCTGGATGCTCGGGCGGCTCAAGCGCGAAAATAAAAATATTACAAAGGCGGCAATGCAGGAGTTTTTTGACCGCGTCGGCACGGATATGGGTACGCTCGACCGGGAGATGGAGAAGCTGATCTGCTATTGTATGGACCGGGATGTCATCGAATTGCCGGATGTGGAGGCAGTCTGCCCGCAGGCGGTCACAAACCGCATTTTTGATATGGTAAGTGCGATCGTCGAGTGCCGCAGAAAGGATGCGCTCGAGATGTACTATGATCTGCTGGCGCTCAAGGAGCCGCCGCTGCGCATCCTGTTTCTGATCACGAGGCAGTATAATATCCTGGTGCAGCTCAAGGATCTGCGCCGAAAGGGAATGAATAACAGTGCGATGGCAAAGGCGGCAGGTATTCCGCCGTTTGCGGTCAGCAGGTCGCTCGGACAGGCTTCGCGGCTGTCGATCGACAGTATCAAAAAGATCCTTGCCTACAGCGTGGAGATGGAGGAGGCAGTCAAGACCGGACAGATGAATGAACAGATCGCGGTCGAACTGGTGATTATAGAGGCGAGCCGCGAGCGGGAATATAAATAAAAAAAAGGATACAAAAAAGTCCGGGGAGGGTGACTCTTCCGGACTATATTTGCGGGTTAATGTATATATTTGATCGAATGACTGTCCGACTGATTAAGCGATCTTGTTGACAGCTTTTGTCAGGCGGGAGATCTTTCTTGAAGAAGTATTTTTGTGATATACTCCCTTGGAAGTAGCCTTGCTGATCTCACCGATAGCAGCCTTTAAAGCCTCGGTAGCAGCAGCCTGATCCTTAGCAGCAATCGCAGCGTCTACTTTCTTGATAGATGTCTTTACTTTAGATCTGATTGCTTTATTTCTTGCAGCCTTACGCTCTGTTACAAGAATTCTCTTCTTAGCAGATTTAATGTTTGCCAAAACCGTACACCTCCGTTTTTTGATATTTTTTAAATACGTGATTAAGAAATGCAGCCATTTCTTAATATTTTTAGTCTCATGCTGCATCAGAGCCGGACACGGACGTATCTGATGTACGCACACTATATTATAATAACGATTTCATATCCATCTGTCAATACATAAAAAGCGATTTTTTGCAGATAATCACAATAAAATATCCATCGGGGTATCAATCGAGAAAAAAAGACGGAGGACATGGAAAAATGTACGAGATCAGAACGGATCTGGCGCTTGAGGCACGGGAAAAATACGAGCAGGATCATGTGGAGATCAAGGGGGTTCGTTTAGATAAGGAAACGATCGCCGATGATATCCGGGTCACGACGATGGTGATCGAGACAGAAAACGGCGCGCGCAGCATGGGACGGCCGAAGGGCAGCTATATCACGATCGAGGCGGGAAGCATGGATGATGAGGACGAACACTATCACCGGATCATCAGTGAGCGGCTGGCACAAATGATACGGCAGTTGTCGCCGGAGGGAGAGCGGCTGTCTGCGCTTGTCGTGGGGCTTGGCAACCGTGAGGTGACTTCCGATTCGCTGGGGCCGAAGGTCGTAGACCAGTTATTTGTCACGCGGCATATGATGCGCGAATTCGGCAGTGATATTTTTGGAAAACAGCAAAAACAGGTGAGTGCGATCGTGCCGGGTGTGATGGCGCAGACCGGAATGGAGAGCAGCGAGATCATCCGCGGGATTCTTGCGGAGACAAAGCCGGATTTTGTGATTGCGGTGGATGCGTTGGCTGCGCGCAGCACGAAAAGACTCAACCGTACGATCCAGATCACGGATACAGGTATTCATCCCGGTTCCGGTGTCGGCAACCACAGACATCCGCTTACAAAGGAGGCGCTTGGCATTCCGGTGCTCGCGATCGGTATTCCAACTGTTGTCGATGCGGCGACGATCGTCAATGACACGATGAACAATCTGCTGGAGGCACTGGCGGAACATGCACCGTATGCGGATATGAAACGTTCCTACCGTACACTGGACGAGGTCGAGCAGTATGAGCTTGTCCGTGAGCTGCTGGCACCGCATCTGAACACGCTGTATGTGACGGCAAAGGATATTGATGCGTCCGTGAACCGGTTGAGCGTGACCGTGTCGGATGCGATCAATCTGGCATTAAAAGAAGATTCGTGAGATTCCGGTCATAAATGGGACAACTCCCGCATATGCTATATAATGAGCAGTACTGATCGGAAATGCCCGTTTATTCGGGAGAATCAAAGATTTTTTGAAATGAACTGCTCGCAGGAGGTAAAGGATACGTGCGGACAGGAACGAGAAAATATGAAAAAACGAGAAGGATAAGTGCGGTCATTATCCTTCTTTTTTGTATATGTGCGGCATTCGTGCTGCAGTTTGGCAGCCGGTGGAAATATGATACGGATCATACCTCCGGCTTTGCCTCGTATGCAGGGGTGCGCATGCAGGAGAGCATTTACCGGAATGTACTCGACTATTATCTGCCGGTCATCGGGACACAGCAGGAGGAACAGCGGTCGCTCTCACAGGTGCTGGCGGATACGGTGACCGGATGCTTTCCGGTGTATACATATGCGGCGCAGGCGCAGGATGCGGATGATATGACGGATGTGGCGGCGGACGGGAAACAGGCATTTGAGGCGGAGCTGGAGCAACAGCTGGCGTTACAGCTCAAGGAGGAAAATGAGGCGTGGTATATGGAGGAGAGCGGAATCGATGCGCAGGATGCGGCGGGTCACTCGCTGCAGCAGTCCTTTTTACAGCAGATGCAGGGGAGCGATCTGGCAGGAAGTCGGGAAAAGTCGCTTTTTTCCTATGCGACTGCCAAGAGCGGACAGGTGGATCTGAAAGAGCTCGAGGACTACCAGACACTCGTCAAAAAGCATTATCGTATTGACGGCATGACGGCGAGCAATGCCGCGCAATTAAATGTAAAAAAGCTGCTCAAACAGGATATGACGCTCGCAGAGGATGTGGACGGACCGCAGATTCTCATTTATCATACCCATGCATCGGAAGGCTATCGGGATTCCAAGGCGGGGGATCTGAAGGAATCGGTTGTCGGGCTCGGCGATTATCTGACCGAGCTTTTGACGGAGCGTTACGGCTACCGGGTGCTTCATGACCGGGGTGTCTATGACACGGACCGCGACCACGCCTACGGAGTCGCAGGACCCGCGCTTGAGCGGATTTTGAACGAACATCCGTCGATCGAGATTGTAATCGATCTGCACCGGGACGGTGTAGGGGAGGATGTATATCTGCTGACCGAGGTCAATGACACGGTCATGGCTCCGGTCATGTTTTTTAACGGTCTGAGCTACACGAATACCAGTGGGCAGGTGAGCGCGCTGAAAAATCCGAATCTTTCCACCAATCTGGCATTTTCTTTGCAGATGGAGCTGCTTGCGAGCGAGTATTATCCGGGCTTTTCCCGCGGCATCTATCTCAAGGGCCTGCGTTACAATATGCACTACTGTCCGAAATCGCTGCTCGTGGAGGTCGGTGCGCAGACCAACTCTTTGCAGGAGGCAATGAATGCGATGCCGCCGCTTGCAGATACGCTCAACCGTGTGCTGAGCGGGGAGAAACCGTGAGATTTTGAAGAAATGCAGGATTTGAGGTAAAATAATTTTGAAGAAATGCAGGATTTGAGGTAAAACAATTTTGAAGAAATGCATGTTTTGCGCAAATAAAATCTTGAAGAAATGCAGATAATTGAATATAATAATCTTGAAGAAATGCATTTTGAGCGTTGGAGTGACGGAGAGGAGCGCAAAATATGTTTTTTAAACGGAAAGCCTATGGTGAGCTGCTGAATTGGAAAAACGAGTATGCAGACCGCTATGCGGTGATGTTAGAGGGTGCGAGGCGGGTCGGAAAATCTACGATTGCGGAACAGTTTGCAAGGGATCATTATAAATCCTACATTCTGATTGATTTTTCTAATACATCAAATGAAATCAAAGAATGCTTTGATGATATTCATGATCTGGATTTCTTTTTTCTGCGGCTGCAGACACTGACAGATGTTGACTTGTCTCCGGGAGAGTCGGTCATTATTTTTGATGAGGTGCAGCTATTTCCGAAGGCACGGCAGGCGATCAAGCATCTGGTGAAATACGGAAAATATCATTACATCGAGACTGGTTCGCTGATCTCCATAAAAAAGAACGTGAAAGATATTCTCATCCCATCGGAGGAAATGAAAATCGAGGTTTATCCGATGGATTATGAGGAATTTTGTGATGCATCGGGTAAGAATTACGAGATGCTGCGAAAGCTGTACCGGCAGGGAAAGCCGGTCGGACAGGCTGTGAACCGTAAGCTGATGCGGGATCTTCGGATATACATGGCAGTGGGCGGAATGCCGCAGGCGGTAGAAGCGTATGTGGAGGGTAATAATTTTTCTGTGATTGACCGGATCAAGCGGCAGATCATAGATCTGTACGAGGAAGATTTTAAAAAGATTGATCCTTCGGGGCGGCTGTCGGCGATGTATCATTCGATTCCGGCGCAGTTGTCAAAGGATACAAAAAGATATCGTATATCGCTGGCAACCGGAAAAAGAAGAACCATGCAGGATGAAAATCTGATCTATGATCTGATTGATTCGAAAACCGTATTGCCCTGCTATAATTCAACAGATCCAAGAGCCAGTCTGTCGCTGGCGAAGGATCTTGACAGCTATAAACTGTATGTTGCGGATACGGGATTGTTTATTACCCTGATGTTTATTGACAGACCGGAGATTCAGAATGAAATTTATGCAAAGCTGTTGTCGGACAAGCTCCCCGCAAATCTGGGATACCTGTATGAAAATCTGGTAGCCCAGGTGCTGACTGCGGGAGGGCGGGAATTGTATTACCATACATGGGAAAAGAAAGGAAGTACCCATTATTATGAGATAGATTTCCTGCTCTCAAGGGGCGCAAAGGTGCTGGCGGTCGAGGTAAAGTCAGCCGGAACGGGAAAGCACGAATCTTTAACCGAGTTTCGTAAAAAATATTCGAAAAATCTGGATCGGTGTGTGATTTTATCGCAGAAGGATCTTGCGAAGGAACGCGAGATCGTCTATTTGCCGGTGTATATGAGCGGATTACTCGGTGAGTAAGGTCTGAAGCCGTGGTGGTTCGGCAGATCTGTTTTTCATCCACCATACTGCCGTCGGCACTGTAAAAAGCATCGACAGAACATGCATTTTATGATATAATTTTTCTGCTTATCGGGATTTTGAGGTAAGGCTTGAATTGAGAAATTGAATTCAGACATTACATTTGTGAGGAGCTTATGAGGAAAATGATACATAAAAGCATGTTGGCGGGGGTGCTGGCGGTCACATTGCTGTGTACGCCGATGCAGGTGCAGGCTGCCTGGACAACGAATGGAGCACAGATGCAGGAACAGGAAAACAGTGCGGCTGCGGATGCAGACGGGCAGGCGAAGGAACAGGATACGGCTGCGGAGACGGGCACACAGGCAGAGGACACCGCGTATTATACGGTCCGTTTTGAGGCGAACAGAGGAACAAAGGTCAAGACGACCCTGACATTGAAGCCGGGCGATGCCTATGGCGCATTGCCGAAAACGAGCCGTGAGGGTTACCGGTTCAAGGGCTGGTATACGAAAAGACAGGGCGGAGTCAAGGTGACTGCCGCATCGGTGTTTGCGGGAGACTGCGATCAGGTGCTCTATGCGCAGTGGAAGAACCAGACCGTGACTTCTGAGACACAGCCGGGACAGTTGTCCGGAGTGGAAGGACCGCTCGTATATTATGCGGGAGTACCGGCGTATCATTATAAACAAAACGATTACACCGGATTTCTGGTGTTAAAAAATTTCAAGAGCGACTATCTGTACTGTCAGTATGACTATGACCGTTTTATCGGCAGCAGCGGCAGGAATGTCGGATGTACGGCGACCGCAGACGCGATGCTGGCATCGATTTATATGGACAAGCCGTTCAGTCCGGATGACGAGGGCTGGATTCCGGGTGTCGGTGCGACATGGACAAACTCGGTCGTGCTTGATGGCAGCAAGTCCTATTCCGTGAAAAAGCAGTGTCAGATCGTGTATGACCATCTGAGCGAGGGAATCCCGGTGATTATCCGCGTTGTGGGTCATTCCGTGACAGCAATCGGTGTGCGCGAGGGCGTTGCGCGCAATCAGCTGACACCGGCAGATCTCTTGATCGCAGACCCGACAGATGCGAAGGTTAAATGTGCAGACGAGATGGGCTGGCGCGTGATGACCGATGCAAACGGCTGGGGACTGCGGATACCTAAGGATGGAGGAATTTCAAAATAAATGATAGATCAGAGTAAAATTCGTAATTTTTGTATTGTAGCACATATTGACCACGGAAAATCCACGCTGGCAGACCGTATCATCGAGAAAACCGGTCTGCTCACGAGCCGCGAGATGCAGAATCAGGTGCTTGATAACATGGATCTGGAGCGCGAGCGCGGCATCACGATCAAATCGCAGGCGGTGCGCATTATCTATCAGGCGCAGGACGGCGGGGAGTATATTTTCAATCTGATTGACACGCCGGGTCATGTGGATTTTACCTATGAGGTGTCACGGTCGCTGGCTGCCTGTGACGGAGCGATCCTTGTCGTGGATGCGGCACAGGGTATCGAGGCACAGACACTTGCAAATGTGTATCTGGCGCTGGATCATGATCTGGAGGTATTTCCGGTCATCAACAAGATCGATCTGCCGAGCGCAAGACCGGACGAGGTCGTGCAGGAGATCGAGGATGTGATCGGGATCGAGGCGGAGGATGCACCGCGCATTTCCGCAAAAACCGGAGAGAATATCGAGCAGGTACTGGAGGCGATCGTGCACAAGCTGCCCGCGCCGACCGGAGATCCGGCGGCACCGCTGCAGGCGCTGATCTTTGATTCATTGTATGATGTGTACAAGGGAGTCATTGTTTTCTGCCGGATCAAGGAGGGCACGATCCGTCCGGGAATGACGATGCAGATGATGGCGACCGGAGCAAAGGCGGATGTCGTAGAGGTCGGCTATTTCGGAGCCGGACAGTTTATCCCGTGTGATGAGCTGAGCGCCGGAATGGTAGGCTATATTACCGCATCCCTGAAAAATGTCAAGGATACACGTGTGGGTGATACGGTTACGGATGCGAACCGTCCGTGTGATAAACCGCTGCCCGGCTATAAAAAGGTCAATCCGATGGTGTACTGCGGTCTGTATCCGGCGGACAGTGCAAAATATCCGGATCTGCGGGACGCGCTCGAAAAGCTGCAGCTCAACGATGCGTCACTCCAGTTCGAGCCGGAGACTTCCGTTGCGCTCGGTTTTGGTTTCCGCTGCGGTTTCTTAGGTCTGCTGCATCTGGAGATCATACAGGAGCGTCTGGAGCGGGAGTATAATCTGGATCTCGTGACGACCGCACCGGGTGTTATCTATAAAGTGCATAAGACAGACGGAACCGTGATTGATCTGACGAATCCGTCCAATCTGCCCGACCCCTCCGAGATCGAGTATATGGAGGAGCCGTTTGTGACGGCAGAGATCATGGTGACGAGTGAATTTATCGGTTCGATCATGGATCTGTGTCAGGAGCGCAGGGGCGTTTATCTGAGCATGGAATACATCGAGGAGACGCGCGCGCTGCTCAAATATGAGCTGCCGTTGAATGAGATTATTTACGATTTCTTTGATGCGTTAAAATCCCGTTCACGCGGTTATGCATCATTTGATTATGAAATGAAGGGCTATGTGAAGTCTGAGCTTGTAAAGCTGGATATCCTGATCAACCGGGAACCGGTCGACGCACTGTCATTTATCGTGTTTGCGGGTACTGCCTACGAGCGCGGCAGGAGGATGTGCGAGCGGTTAAAGGATGAGATTCCGAGACATTTATTCGAGATCCCGATTCAGGCGGCGGTCGGCAGCAAGATCATCGCCCGCGAGACTGTCAAGGCGGTGCGTAAGGATGTGCTCGCGAAGTGCTACGGCGGTGACATCAGCCGGAAAAAGAAACTGCTGGAGAAGCAGAAAGAGGGCAAGAAGCGTATGCGTCAGGTCGGCAACGTAGAGATCCCTCAGGAGGCTTTTATGAGCGTGCTCAAGCTGGATGAGGGCAAATAAAGGTAAAGGATCGAACAGACATGGAATTATATATCCATATTCCGTTTTGTGTCAGAAAATGTGCATATTGTGATTTCCTGTCCGCACCCGCGGATCAGGATACGATTGCGCGCTATATGGAACGTTTAAAAGAGCAGCTTGTGGAGCAGGCTGCTTTTTTGCGTGGATGGACGGTGATTGATACCGTATTTATCGGAGGCGGGACACCGACGATCCTGCACGCATGGCAGCTGGCGGAGCTGCTGGAAACCATACAGACAAATTATGCACTTGCAAAAAATGTGGAGTTCACGGTCGAGGCGAATCCGGGTACATTGACACCGGGAAAGGCGCGTGCGCTGGCGGAGGGCGGCGTGAACCGTGTGAGCTTGGGGTTACAGTCGGCGTGTGAGCAGGAATTGCGGCTGCTCGGCAGGATTCATACCTATGAGGATTTTTTGCGCAGCTATGAGCTGGTGCGGGAGGCAGGCATCGCGAATCTGAATGTGGATCTGATGAGTGCGCTGCCAGGGCAGACGGTCGCGTCCTATGAAAAGACGTTGCAGCGGGTGTTGGCGCTTCATCCACAGCATATTTCGGCATACAGTCTCATCATCGAGGAGGGTACACCGTTTTATGAACAGTACCGTGAGGATGAAAAGCTGCGGGATGCGGGGGAGTGTCCACATCTGCTGCCGGACGAGGAGAGCGAGCGTGCGATGTATGAGCTGACCGGGGAGTTGCTCGCCGCGCACGGCTATGAGCGCTACGAGATCTCAAACTATGCCAAGCCGGGCTATGCGTGCCGCCACAATATTGGCTATTGGACGGGCGAGCCGTATCTGGGTCTCGGACTGGGCGCGTCGTCTTATATAGACGCGTGCAGATATTGCAACACCTCAGATCTGGATGCATATTTAGCCGGTGATTTCTCTGCATATGAGAAGCAGCAGCTATCAAAAGAGGGCCGCATGGCAGAGTTTTTCTATCTGGGGCTCCGTATGACGCAGGGTGTGGAAAAAGCGGCGTTTGTGCAGCGTTTTGGGATGCGGGCGGAACAGGTCTACGGAGAGGTGCTCGCGCAGCTCTTGGAGCAGCGTCTACTCGAGGATACGGGAAACGGCTACCGGCTCACGCCTTATGGGAGAGATGTCAGCAATCAGGTGCTATACCGTTTTTTGTGAGTTGATGATCGGGGGATTGTCACGTTACATGAGCCTGCGGATCGTTACAGGAACGAGGTACGAGTGAACAGTAGCGTTGTGTTTGCGGTAGTCTGTGGGCTGCGCTGTTTTTTTTGTTGCGAAAAAAGAACGTAGATGCTATACTGATAGCAAAGCAATCGATTCATATATCTGGATTCTATATTCAATTCTAAGTATTTCAGAAATCTTGCTTTTACATTCCAAACAACTTATAAGGGCAGGATTTTGGGAACTGACATGGAATAGAATCGGAGGACATGTGGTTTTTGAGTGGCTGGTGGGGCAGCCATAAGATGATCCTGCTGAATATTAGGACAGGAGGATCGTCTATGGGTAGAGAAACAGAAGATTACAAAAAAGTGCTGCGTAAAAAAGAAACGGATGCGGGCAACCGCGAGTACAAGAGCGATGTATTCAGCATGCTGCTGATGGAGAAAGCACGGGCGTTAGAGATCTATAACGCAATCAATGGAACATCCTACGATGATCCGGAGCTGGTAGAGATCATCCCGCTGGAAAACAAGGGATTTTCTTTATCCGTTCACAATGATGCGTCGTTTGTGCTGGATGCGAGCCTCAGTCTTTATGAGCACCAGTCCACGATATGCCCGAATATGCCGTTGCGGAGCATGATCTATTTTTCACAGATCATACGGGCGATCGTCAGAAACAAAAACATATACGGCAGCATACTGATCAAAATTCCAGTGCCGTATTTTGTAGTTTTTTATAACGGCTTGGAGCAGGCACCGGAACAGTACGAGCTGCGGTTGTCGGATGCCTTTGAGTGGCAAGTGGACAATCCGCAGATTGAACTGATCTGCAAGGTCTATAACATCAATCCGGGCAACAACACAGAGATCATGGAAAAATGCCCGACTTTGCGGGAATATACATATTTTGTGGAGCTGGTAAGAAAGAATTTTAAGGAAAACGGATA
>CALBJL010000132.1 GCA_937893485.1 uncultured bacterium
TTTTGTGGAAGCTCCCGCTCCACACGCCACAATGGTCTGTTTCTCCTCCATGATAAGGATATTGTACATGCCCTCTTTTCCCGGCAGACCGTAGCCGACATTTTCAAAATTGCCCGCCATATTTTTCTGGCGGTAGAGATAATACGGTGCCATACCCATCTCAGCTGCCCCCTGCGCCGTCACAGCATGATGCTCCGGCGTGATCTCCATCTGATAGTCCTTGTATTCATCCCGACAGATATTGAGCCGCGCTGCACGCTTTAATGCCAGCGAATGCACAGTCAGATTATCCGGATGCAGGCGTTTGATCTGCTCCATTGTACATCTGACATCGTCCAGTGTCTCTCCCGGCAAGCCGAGAATCAGATCCATATTGATATTGTCAAAGCCAAGCTCCCGCGCCAGATAAAAGCTGTCGATCGTCTGTGCAACCGTGTGGTGCCTGCCGATAACCTTTAATGTCTCATCCTTCATCGTCTGCGGATTGACGGAAATACGATCAACGACTGGATGTTTTCTGATCGCTTCGAGCTTTTCGCGTGTGATACTGTCAGGCCGCCCCGCCTCGACGGTAAATTCCAGTAAATGTGACAGGTCAAAACGCTCTTCGATCATCGAAAGCAGCCGGTCGAGTTGTTCCGGCTCGAGCGTCGTCGGTGTGCCACCCCCGATATAGATCGAATTTAACTTTTTATGTCCAAATTCCTCTTTTGCATAGTCCAATTCGTGCTCCAGCGCATTGAGATAGGCATCGACACGCCCGCGCCACACGCCGAGCGGATAAGAGGTAAACGAGCAATACAGACACGTACTCGGACAGAACGGAATGCCAATATAGAGGCTGAAACCGTTCCCATAATCGAGCTTGGAGAGCAACGCCCTCTCCCGTTTCGCAATATCAATGGCGAGATCGATCTTTTCATCGCTCATGTGGTACGCCCGGCGCATATGGTCTGCGATCTGTGACTCGTCTTTGCCCTCTTCTAACATCTGCATCGGTATTTTTGTCGGACGGATACCTGTGAGCGATCCCCACGGCAGTTCGTGTCCGGTGATCTGTACAAACATGTCATAGAGTCCGATCTTTAACACATTTTTTACATCAAGCCGGTCTGTGGATGCGCAGTCCATGTGGATACGGACAGGCTCTGCCTGCGCGCTTTTCCAGCAGACATCAATGCCCGCTCCGGAAAAATCAATGTCCATCCGCGCCATCACCGGCTCGTCCGGCTCTTTTTTTTCTGCCGACACGCAAACATTCTCTGATGGAAAGAACGCTTTCACCAGAGAATGGATATCATATTCAAAATCTGCTTTATTTAACTGTACTTGTATCATGGTCTTATATAAACGGATTGTATTGTTTTTCTGTACTGATCTTGGTCGGTTCCCCATGTCCCGGATAGACAATTGTCAGATCCGGCAACCTAAACAGCTTTTCCTTCACCGAACGCACAATCTGCGACATACTGCCACCCGGCAGGTCTGTCCGTCCGACGGATTCGCAGAACAGCGTGTCTCCCGAAAATACGACTTCCTCCTGCGGGAAATAATAGCACGCGCCTCCGGTCGTATGTCCGGGTGTATGGATCACGCGGATCTCCATGCCTGCAAGTTGCAGTACATCCCCGTCACGCACCAGTTTGTCAGCCTTTGCGGTTGCTTTTGTACCGATCATCGCCCCGCAGTTGAGCTCCGGACGCTGCAGCATATCCGCATCATCCTCATGGATATAGACCGGAATGTTGTATTTGCCCGCAAGCGCATCCACACCCATGATATGGTCAAAATGTGCGTGCGTGAGCAGGATCGCTACCGGCTTATAACCGCCTGCCGTGAGCTTCTCCGACAGCTTCGCCGCCTCGTCACCGGGATCGATGATGACACATTCCTTTGTATGCTCATTGATTGCAAAATAGCAGTTCGTACCTACCATACCTACTACATAGTGTTCGATTTTCATCAGCCTGTTGTCCTCTCTATATCGATGACGCTCTCCACCTGACGGAGCTTCTCAATGAGTCCGTTCACCTGCTCCTTGCCCTTTGTCTCGAAGGAAATGGAGATCGTCGCCACGCCCTGTTTGCTCGTCTTGGAATGGATCGAATTGATGTCGATGCCACGCTCGGTAAAGGTGCGTGTCAGATCCACGAGCAGACCGGTACGGTTGTTTCCGTAAATGTTGATCTCTGCCAGATAAGTGCCTTCCTCACTGCTGCCGCCGCTGCTCCACTCTGCCTCGATTAAACGCGCCTTTTCCATCTCGGACAGATTGATCATGTTCACACAGTCGGTACGGTGAATCGATACACCGCGCCCGCGTGTAACAAAGCCCACGATCTCGTCACCCGGAACCGGACTACAGCACTTTGACAGATGCACGGCGATATCGTAAAGCCCCTTGACAACGATGCCGCTCTTGGAGCGGTGCTCGCTCGGCTGGCGCTCGATATTCGTATTTTCGATCTGCTTTAACACATCCTCATCCGTCACAACGAGCGGATGATCCTTGCGGTATTCCTCCTGCATGCGGTTCGCGACCTGACTCTCCTTGAGCGCGCCGTGTCCGATCGTCGCCAGACAGTTCTCCCACTGTGGAAAACCGTATTTGCGCAGGATCTTCGCCTGATATTCCGGTTTGTTGATGTCTCCCCAGTTGATGCCCTTGGTCTTGCAGTATTTCTCTAACAGTTCCTTGCCCTTTAAGATATTTTCTTCTTTAAATTCGCTGCGGAACCACTGATTGATCTTGTTTTTCGCCTGTGTACTCTTGACGATGTTGAGCCAGTCACGGCTCGGCCCTTTGGAATTCTGTGACGTAATGATCTCGATACGGTCGCCGTTCTGGATCTTGTAGTCGATCGTAACGAGCTTGCCGTTGACCTTGGCTCCGATCATTTTATTGCCGACCGCGGAATGCACGCTGTACGCAAAATCGATCGGTGTCGAGCCGTTCGGCAGGTTTTTCACATCACCGGAGGGTGTGAAACAGAATACCGTGTCAGAAAACAGGTCGAGATCGCTCTTTAACAGGCTCATGAACTCCTTATTGTCGGACATGTCCCGCTGCCACTCTAAGATCTGGCGCAGCCAGCTCAGCTTCTCCTCCTCGCCTCCGACCGCATTGCCGTTGGCGGCTTCCTTATATTTCCAATGCGCCGCGATACCGTACTCAGCGGTGCGGTGCATCTCATAGGTACGGATCTGGATCTCGAACGGGCGTCCGTCCGGACCAATCAGCGTCGTGTGCAGCGACTGGTACATATTCGGCTTCGGCATCGCAATATAATCCTTGAAACGGCCGGGAATCGGCTTATACATCTCATGGATCACACCGAGTGCCGCATAACAGTCCTTGACATCATTGACGAGAATACGGATCGCAAACAGATCGTAGATCTGGTCAATCGTCTTGCCCTGATTGACCATCTTTTTATAAATACTGAAAAAGTGCTTGCTTCTGCCGTCGATCGTCGCCTCAATGCCGGCTTCTTTGATATGGTGCGTCACTTCCTCAACCAGCTTTTTCACATACTCTTCTCTCGCGCCCTTGCGCATGGCTACCTTTTCGACGAGGTCATAATAAGCCTCCGGCTCGAGATATTTTAATGACAGGTCATCCAGCTCTGTCTTGATCTTGGAAATACCGAGCCGCTGTGCGATCGGTGCATAGATGTCCATTGTCTCACGCGCTTTTTCCTTCTGCTTCTCGGGTGTCATATAACGCAGGGTACGCATATTGTGCAGACGGTCTGCCAGCTTGATCAGAATGACACGGATATCCTTCGCCATCGCAAGGAACATCTTGCGCAGATTCTCCGCCTGAATCTCTACCTTATCCGCATCGTAAGAGAGCTGACCGAGCTTTGTGACACCGTCGACCAGCAATGCGACTTCCTCGTTGAACTCCTGTGCGATCTCCTCGTCCGTCATGACCGTGTCCTCGACCACATCGTGCAGAAGACCTGCCACGATCGTCTCCTTATCCAACTCCAGCTCCGCCAGAATGATCGCAACACAGAGCGGATGTATAATGTAAGCCTCACCGGATTTGCGCACCTGTCCCTTGTGGGCATCATTTGCGATCCGGAACGCCTTTTCTATCATGGATATATCATCGGAAGGGTGGTATTTGCGCACGCAGTTAATCAGCTCCTCGTATAAGATCTCGGGGCTGACAAAATCATCCATCTTGCGAATATGCTCGGAAGTGGACATCACCTTTTGTTCTAATTGTTCAATCTGTTCCGTTGTAACATCTGCCATACGATCACCCTTAATTTTAATATCTTCTGTCTTTATCTTTTTATTTGTAAAATATTTATAAAAAATTTTACTAAAAAAATGAAAAAAATGCAATCCCACAGTTCAACGTATTATACAAGAAAATCAGGCTTTTTTTATGCAATATGTTAAAATCGTCTGTATTTTATGAATAATATATATTATTCGCAAAATTGACGGTATCTTCAATCTATGCTATCGTTTTCTAAAAGGAGGTTCCATGCTTATGAAATCAATCCGCAAATCCGTCTCCGCGCTTCTGGCACTGGCAATGATCACCGGATGCCTGTCTGCCGGTGCCGCACAACCGGTATCCGCAGCTTCAAAAAATGCAGTCTGCCAGAAATACAACAAAAAAATCAACACGCGCATCCGAAAGATCCGGAACAGTAAAACCGACATTCAGACGACCGGCACGGTCTTTTATGTGTCCAGCTCCAGCGGAAACGATGCGAACGACGGCTTATCCCCGGAGCACGCATGGAAAACCTGCAAACGCCTGAATGAAGATACGGATGGCATCATCTACGACACAATCAAAAAAAACGGCGGTGCCACTGTCCTGTTCAAACGCGGCGATACCTATATTTCTTTCAGTAACACCGATCACCGCGGCATGGTAGGCGGTGAATGCTCCGGATTCAGCGGCAGTGGTTCAAGATATTATAACAACTATTTCTATGGCTGTCGGGAAGGTGGATTTACCGTAGAGCTCGGCTGAACCGGCTCTCTGAAAAATGAGACAAAGACGCTCGGAGATGTCATCGCCTCCGGCAACGTGTTCGACAAATGCGACGGCGGCATCGGCGTGATCTGCTTTACCGAATCCGCAAAAGGTGTCAACATGTCCGATATCAGGATTCACGACAATTACTTCCGTGAAATAGGATCTGCACATGATAAAGACGGCAGCGACCCGCATTCGCCCGGCATCCTGCATGTCTGGGATCATTCCGGTGAAGTTGACCTGTCCGGATTCACGTTCACGGACAACCTCATTTTGTTCACCGAAGACCGTGTGATCAATCTTGAGGAGACCGCGCACAAGGGAATGCTCCGCGCAAAGGGCAATACCGCGGTCTTAAAAAAGAACTCCGGCATGCACTTTCTGCGGGTCACGAACCGCACTTATAAAGAAACCTATATTGATTCCGTGAAAAAAGCCAAGCCTTATATCGGCTCTTTCGGAACGATTAAATGGATTTGATACGCTCCAAGGCGGCTACGGTATTCTCGTAGCTGCCAAATGCGGTCAGACGGAAATATCCCTCACCGCTCGGTCCAAAGCCGGAACCCGGTGTACCTACAACATTTGCCTTTTCTAACAGGTAGTCAAAGAACTCCCATGAGGTCATTGCCTCCGGTGTCTTTAACCAGATGTACGGTGCATTCACGCCGCCGTATACCTCAAAGCCTGACTCCTGCAAGCCGGATTTGATCGTGGCTGCATTCCGCATGTAATAGGCGATCTGCTCCATGAGCTGTGCTTTTCCGGCATCGGAGTAGACTGCCTCTCCGGCTCTCTGGATGATGTACGGTGCACCGTTGAATTTTGTGCCGTGCCGTCTCGCCCACATGCCGTGCAGCGATACCTCACCGCATTTCAGCTCCTTCGGGACTACGGTATAGCCCAGACGCACGCCGGTAAATCCGGCATTCTTTGAAAAGCTCTTTAATTCAATCGCACAGGTCTTTGCGCCCTCGCACTCATAGATCGAGTGTGCCACATCCGTTTCGGAAATATAAGCCTCGTAAGCACCGTCATAGATAATGACTGCCCCTACCTTATTTGCATAATCTACCCACTCCTGAAGCTGCGCTTTCGTGATCGTCGTTCCGGTCGGGTTGTTCGGCAGACACAGGTAGATCATATCCGGTGTCTCCTTGGGGAACTCCGGTACGAATCCGTTTTCTCTCGTACAGGGCATATAAATCACATTGCTCCACATGCCGGTCTGTGCATCATACGTGCCGGTTCTGCCCGCCATGACATTGGAATCCACATATACCGGATAGACCGGATCACAGACCGCGATACGGTTGTCCACGGAAAAGATCTCCTGAATGTTTCCGGAATCGCTCTTTGCTCCGTCCGATACAAAGATCTCATCGGGTGAAATGTCACAGCCGCGCGCCTTGTAATCGTTGTCAGCGATCGCTTTCCGCAAAAATTCATAACCGAGATCCGGTGCATAGCCGTGGAAGGTCTCGGCATTTCCCATCTCGTCGACTGCCCGGTGCATTGCCTCGATGATCGCCGGTGCGATCGGCTGCGTCACATCGCCGATTCCCAGACGGATGATCTGCTTGTCCGGATTTGCCTCACTGAATGCCGCTACCTTTTTCGCGATGGTGCTGAACAGATAGCTGCCCGGTAATTTCTGATAATTGTCATTGATCTGAAACATTTTTTTCACTCCTTTGTTTTACTGTACTGCCAAAAACTGCGATAAATCTATTTCCCCTTCATATACAACCGTCGCCGGTCCTGTCATGTATACCAGATTGCTCTGCCGGTCCCAGAAAATGCGGAGCGTGCCGCCGAGCAGCTCGACCTTGATCTCTGTATCCGACGGTACATGACCGCACAATACGGCTGCGACAACTGTCGCACAAGTGCCTGTTCCGCACGCAAGCGTCTCACCACTGCCGCGCTCCCACACACGCATCCGCAAGTGTGTGTCATCAATCACATTCACGAACTCCGTGTTCACCCGTTTCGGAAATGCCGCATGATGCTCAAAGCCGGGACCGATCTTTTCCAGATCCAGTGCTCTCACATCCTCATCCATAAAGGTCACACAGTGCGGATTGCCCATCGATACGCAAGTAACCGCATAGGTCTGCTCACCGACTGTCAGCGGCTGGCTGACGATGGGGCTTGCCGGAAAGACCGCGGGGATCTCAGCCGCCTCTAAAATCGGCGCGCCCATATTGACACGCACCTGCTGCACTTTTCCGTCTGCGACGGTCAGCTCCAGCGTCTTGATGCCCGCCAGCGTCTCAATACGCACCGTCGTCTGATCGGTCAACCCGTAGTCATATACATATTTTCCGACACAGCGGATGCCGTTTCCGCACATCTCTCCGCGCGAACCGTCAGCATTGTACATTGCCATCTCAAAATCCGCCACTTCTGACGGACAAATGAGGATCAGTCCGTCCGAGCCGATCCCGAAATGACGGTCGCTGACAAACCTTGCGACCTCCTCCGGATGCTCCACGGTCTCTGTCAGGCAATTCACATACACATAATCATTGCCGCAGCCATGCATTTTTGTAAATTTCATATTTTTTCCTTTCTGACCTTAAACAGTCATTAACGCTCACTCATCAGGCTCATGATCATACCGGCTGTCTCGACGACTCCCGTGCCGTTGTCCATGCTCGCCTTTTGCAGATAGCGGTGCGCCTCCGGCTCCGTCAATCCGTTTCGTTCCATGAGCAGCATCTTTGCACGCTCGATCGTGCGCTGTTCCTCCTGCGAACGCACACGCGGTCTGGCTCGCATCTTTTTGCGCCAGCGCGAATACGCATAGCTCATGACCTCCATCGTGGACAACAGCTCATTCACGTGCAGCGGAGTCGATAAACTGAACACATCGGGAATGACACGCGCCTCGACGTAATCCTTCGGGCCGATCATCAGAAACTGGAAGTTCTTGCCGGCACTGTCATAGATGTCGATCGCCATCCCATCGACCAGCCTGTAGTTGCTGACGATGATTCCGCTGTCGCACTCGCTCGCCGCCTGCAGCGCCTGTGCGACGGTGGACACCGATGCATCCACCTGATAGCCTGCTTTGCGCAGCACATTTTTCAAGCTCTTTGCTGTTTCAGGTTTTGGAAATACTAAAATAATATTCATTCGTGTGAGTCTCTCCGCGTTAGAATTTGTATAAGTATTCCTCAAGTTCCCAATCTGTCACCTGTGTACGGTAAGTCACCCACTCCTGCTTTTTGATTTTCAACAGCTTGTTGCAGATATGGCTGCCAAGTACGTTTCGCACAAACTCATCCGACTCAAAGCAGTCGATCGCCTCCTTTAAGGATTCCGGCATCCGCGCGATGTTCAGTGTCTCCTTTTCCGCATCGCTCATCGCAAATACGTTCATCTGTACCTCTGCCGGAGGCTTGATCCGGTTTTTGATGCCGTTAAGACCGGCTGCCAGACACAGCGCCAGCGACAGATACGGATTCATGGAAGGATCGGGGCTGCGCAGCTCAATGCGCTTATTCGAATCCTTTACCATCGGGATGCGGATAAGCGGTGTA
This sequence comes from uncultured bacterium, assembly GCA_937893485.1. Lineage (GTDB taxonomy): Bacteria > Bacillota > Clostridia > Lachnospirales > Lachnospiraceae > W0P33-017. The sequence goes on from CALBJL010000132.1 coordinate 8,560, forward strand.
CGGTTTGTAAATGACCACGCAACGTCTGTCGGTGCCTCATAGCCGGGCACGAGTCTCTTATAGGAATTCACGAGCGGATTCATAATCAGCGTCATTGCCTGCACATGCTTCATAATACCGCCGATAAAATAATATGCTTCTTTGCTTAGCCCATACCTGCCTTCGGGATCGTAGAAAATATTTTCCCCGTCACGGGTCAGTGACATGTTCAGATGTACGCCGCTGCCTGCCACATCTGCCTTCGGCTTGGGCATAAAACTCGCAAACAGTCCGTGCCGCTTGGCAACGGTCTTGACCGCCAGCTTGAACGTCATGAAATCATCCGCGATCGCCAGTGCCTCCTTGTATTTAAAATCTACCTCATGCTGTCCGGCTGCCACCTCGTGATGGGATGCCTCGATCTCACAGCCCATGTCCTCCATCGTGAGGACGATGTCACGCCTTGCATTCTCGCCTGAATCATTCGGTCCAAGGTCAAAATATCCTGCGCGCTCTCTCGTTTTCAGTGTCGGATTGCCCTCCTCATCGGTATTCAACAGGAAAAACTCGCATTCCGGACCGACCTGAAACTCATAGCCCATCTCCTTCGCCTCTGCGAGCACACGCTTTAACACGCCGCGCGGATCTCCCTTGTAGGGCTTCTCATTTGCGCCGTACACATCACAGATAATACGCGCCACCTTGCCCTGCTGCGGTCTCCACGGAAAGATCGCAAACGTATCCGGATCCGGATACAGATACATATCGGACTCCTCCACACGCGCAAAGCCCTCGATCGATGATCCGTCAAACACATACTGGTTGTTAAGTGCGCGCTCCAACTGGTTTTTCGTGATTGCCACGTTTTTGAGTGTACCGAACAGATCCGTAAACTGCAAACGGATAAATTCAACATCTTCTTCGTCTACCATCTGTAAAATATCCTGTTTTGTGTAATGTGACATTTGTGTATTCTCCTTTATATAATGAAATTTTTAGGTAATTGCGAAACTAAACATGTTGCCCGGCGGCGGTTGCAATCGTATCCCGATCAGGCTGCTCCGATTGCCCGGCGGTGTCTCGCTTTGTTTTGCCAAGTACTTCTGGTTCTGTCTGTAAGCTCGCACTTCGCCGAACAAACGTCGCATCTAACGGGAACTCCTGCAACTGCCGCCGGCAGCCATATGTTACGCAACGATTGTAAACAATTCATAGCCTAAAGCGACATGTGAGCACAAGGCACGATTCGTTTTGGATGCAGCGCGAGCAATTGTGCATCTGTTTGCTGCCTTTGCACGATGGAGATGAGACTCCAAATTGTGGAAGCCTATGCTGACACAATTTTGCTTTGCGGAGGCTCATCGGAATGAACCGTGCAATAAAGCAAACCAGATGCACTTGCGGGAGCTGCAAATACGAGATATGGTGCTCACATGTCTCAAAA
>CALBJL010000133.1 GCA_937893485.1 uncultured bacterium
GTTTTCCCACTGCTTCGCAGTTAACTTTGCTCATAATCCGGCGCTCACCTCATGGGTTAAAAAACGATTCCATCCATGCAAGCATGATGTCCTCGTTTTTTAATCCATGGCTGAACTGTTACACTATCTTGACGCTTTTCCAAAATAAGTCTATACTGTATCTAATTATCCAAGAAAGGGGTGTTGGGCGCTGCCTGACAAAAAGATTATGAGTACCTTAAAATTATCTCTGCTCACCGATCTGTACGAGCTGACTATGATGCAGGGCTACTTCAAAACCCAAAACCACGACATTGTTGTGTTTGACGCATTTTACCGCAACAATCCCTGCGGAGGCGGCTATTCCGTGTGTGCAGGTCTCGATCAGTTGATCGATTATGTAAAACGGCTGCAATTTGACGAGGATGATATCGCCTATCTTCGTTCCTTAAAGATATTTGATGAAGATTTCCTTTCTTATCTGAAGGATTTCCATTTCAGCGGCGACATCTATGCGATCCCCGAGGGCACACTGATCTTCCCGCGCGAGCCGCTTGTCAAGATCATTGCACCGATCATGGAAGCGCAGCTCATGGAGACCGCGATTCTCAATATTATCAACCACCAGTGCCTGATCGCCACCAAAGCAGCACGCGTCTGCTATGCGGCAAAGGGTGACGGGGTCATGGAATTCGGTCTGCGCCGTGCGCAGGGTCCCGATGCCGGTACTTACGGTGCCAGAGCCGCAGTCATCGGCGGCTGCAAGGGTACTTCAAACGTGCTCGCCGGACAGATGTTTGACATTCCGGTGCTCGGTACACACGCACATAGCTGGATCATGAGTTTTCCGGATGAATACACCGCTTTCAAGGCTTATGCCGATCTGTATCCGAACGCATGTATTCTGCTCGTAGATACTTATGACACCTTAAAGTCCGGTATGCCCAACGCGATCCGCGTATTTAAGGAAATGCGCGAGGCAGGCATTCCGCTGACCTATTACGGCATCCGCATGGACAGCGGCGATCTCGCTTATCTGTCCAAAAAAGTGCGTAAAATGCTCGACGATGCAGGATTTCCGGATGCGGTGATCTCCGCCTCCAATGATCTGGACGAATACCTGATCCAGTCCCTGAAGCTGCAGGGTGCGACGATCACTTCATGGGGTGTCGGCACGAACCTGATCACCTCCAGGGACAATCCCGCTTTCGGCGGTGTCTACAAGCTGGCTGCGATCCAGACAAAGGACGGCAGCTTTGCGCCGAAGATCAAGCTGTCGGAGAACTCCGAGAAGGTGACAAACCCCGGAAACAAGACCGTCTATCGTATTTACGACAACGATACCGGCAAGATCCGTGCCGATCTGATCTGTCTGGCTGACGAGGTCTTTGATCCGCACGAGGACATGCTGCTGTTTGATCCGAATGAGCCGTGGAAAAAGACACGTATCGCAGGAGACAGCTACACGCTGCGCGAACTGCTCGTTCCGGTATTCAAAAATGGCAAATGCATCTACGAGTCACCGGATACCATGACGATCCGCTCTATCTGCGAAAAGGAAAAGGACACGATCTGGGACGAGACCAAGCGTTTTGTCAATCCCGCAAAGATCTATGTGGATTTATCGGACAAGCTGTATAAGCTCAAGAATGATATTTTGAATGAGATGCATCAGGCATAAAACAACCTGTGAATGCGATATCAATAGGATGACCCACAAGATAGCCAGACCGGTTATCATGCAAGTGTTCTGTCATGAGTTCGCAGCTCCCGCATGTGTACCTGTTTTGCTTTCATTGCACGAATCATTCCGATGAGCCTCCTAAAACCTAACTCGTGTTCAGCAATGGCTTCCACGAGTTATGAGTCTCATCTTCATCGTGCAAAGGTAGCAAAATCAGGTACCACATACGTGAGTTGCTACTTCTGTGAAAACACACTGCATGACCTATGTAATTTTATAGTTTTTCAATGCATGCAAGCATAATAAAAAGATCGCCGGAATAAGGCAGACCGTTTATGCGACGGGTACACGCGGAAATAGCTTACCATCTAGCTCTACGCGGCAGCAGAGAAAATCTGATTTTGATTTTACTCTGTGCCGTCCGCGTGAATTTCCCGGATCGCATAACGGGTCTGAATGATTTCGGCGATCTTCTTTTATTCCGTAGTCTAATTAAATCCCACAATCTTCTGCGTCAGCTTATACGCTGCCACGGAGAGCTTGCGTCCTCCGCGCCCCGGCAGGTTCATCGTATTTCCCATGATGCCGTTTCGCAGATGGTGGAACAGGCGGATGTCATAATGCTTGATATATTTCCACAGCTCCCGCTTTTTCTCCAGATTTTCCTCTGTACCTGAGCGCAGCAGCAACACCGTCGATACGACCGTAATGATCTCCAGATAGTTGAACATATACTTGCGCAGCCGTTTATTGGAAATTTTCCACAGGTCATAGTCCTCGACCATGATCTTATTCACCTTGATCTGCTGGTCGATGCGGCCGATCATCACTTCCTCGTTGACCGACTGATCCTCACGCCCGATATAGTAATGATACAGATCCACATCCATATAATACATCTTCTTCACATACGGCAGCGGATGATACACATAGATATTATCCACATAAAACGTGTGCTTCGGCAGCTCCAGCCTGCACTTGCGCAGCATCTCGGTACGATAGATCACCGAATGCATCAGCAGATAATGTCCCTTTGTGATGAGCTTGACATCGTTCCAGCCAAAGATCTGGTCTACCGGGAACATGGAGGTATAGCGCATCACCTTTTTATGCTTGACACCGACCTTGTCATACACAAAATTCGCGATAAACAGATCGACTGTATCATCTCCTCCGGCAAGCTCGCGCAGCTTGTCAAGTACCTGCAGAAATGCATCCTCATCCACCCAGTCATCACTGTCCACGACCTTATAATACAGTCCTGTCGCATGCTGAATCCCGGCATTGACCGCGGAGCCGTGTCCGCCGTTCTCCTGATGAATCGCGCGGATGATCGTCGGGTAACGCTTGGCATAGGAATCGGCGATCTCCGGTGTCGCATCCTTTGATCCGTCGTCCACAATCAGTATCTCTACATCCTCACCGCCGGTCAGCAGTGTGCGGATGCAATGTTCCATATAATCCTGTGAATTGTAACAGGGTATTGCTATTGATAATAACTTCATCTCTCTTCCATAATCCTTTCTGCCATGTCTAACGCCTTGCGCGCCATGGCATCCATATTATAATATTTGTACTCCGCCAGACGGCCCAGCAGATAAAAATGATCCAGCTGTGCGGTCAATGCGCGGTATTTGTCATACAATGCCTCATTCTCATCATTCAATATCGCATAGTAAGGAATCTCCCCCTGCGCTCCGGTATAGGCAAACGGATACTCCCGCACGATCGTCGTGCCGTCGCAGCCCTGCTGCCCCGTCAGATATTGAAACTCCGTAATACGTGTAAAGTCTTCACTCACCGTATAATTTACCACAGAATGTCCGTCCTGGAAGTCCGGTTGATCCAGATGCTCAAAATCAAACCGCAGCGACCGGTATGGCAGCCGTCCGAACCGGCAGTCAAACAGCTCATCCAGCGCACCCGTATAGATCACAGTACCGGCAAACGGTTCACCGTCCAGCCGGATGCCATCCTCCGTGATCGCAAGCCGCTCAGATGCCTCCACGCCGAGCACGACATCGATCTTTTCATGGTCGAGCATCCGCTCAAACATGGGTGTAAAACCATGCAGCGGCACACCCTGATAGCGATCCTGAAAATAGCGGTTGTCCCGTGAAATGAGCACCGGCACTCGACCGGTCACCTCCGGCGAAATCTCCTCCGGTGTCTGTCCCCACTGCTTCATCGTATACTTCAAAAATACATTTTCGTATACATACTGTGCGATCTCACGGATCTGCGGATCTTCGCTCTTTTTAAGCTCCATGATCGGCACGCGGCTGCCCTCACCGTAAGCGGCAATCAACTTTTGCTCCAGTTCCTGTGCCTTCTGCTCCCCATACACCAGATGGAGCGTATTCAGGTTAAACGGAATCGGGATCAGCGATCCGTCAACCTTTGCCACAACCTGATGTCCCTGCGGATACATGTACCATTCGGTAAAACGTGACAGATATTCATACACGCCCTCATCATTCGTATGGAAAATGTGCGGTCCGTAGGTATGGATCAGCACACCATAATCATCCGCTTTGTCGTAGCAGTTGCCACCAATGTGATCTCTCTGCTCCAAAACCAGCACCCGGCAGTTTCCTTTCTCTGCCAGCTCCCTTGCAACGACTGCCCCGGCAATGCCAGCTCCTATTACAATTACATCATACTTCATATATTTTTCCCCTTATTCGTAGTTCACTACACCAGTGTCTTTTATTATCCGTTGCCTGCCCGAAAAAGTCAAGCGACTTGTACCTTTTGCCCAGCAGTTTTTCCCTGCGAAATCATCAGACCAATCAGAATACAGAGCGAACCGATCACGGAAAACACCGTCATTTTCTCATGCAGTACAAACATCGACAGCACGACCGTCACGATCGGCGACACGTAGATATACAGGCTGGTCTTAACCGCACCGATCCACCCGGTCGCAAGATTCCAGAAAAAAAAGCCGAGCGCACTCGCACACAATCCCAAAAACAGCAGGTTTACGATCACTGTCGGCTCCCGGAAGGCATCCATGTTCCATCCATCCTCCTCAAATGCCATCACGGGCAGCAACAGAATCACGCCGTAAAAATAGATCCGCCGCGTCACTGCAATGATCGGATAGTCCCACTCGCTGATCTTTTTCACGATTGCCGAATATGCTCCCCACGAGATCATCGCCAGAAATGCCAGAAAATCGCCGAGCGGATTTAAATGAAAGCTCTGTTTGCCGCTCACACTGACCATGATCACGCCTGCGATCGCAATCACAAATCCGATATAGAAATTTTTGCCCTGTTTTTCCTTAAAAAATATCCCTACCATGACTGCCACAAAAAACGGTGCACATGCCACGATGATACCCACATTCGACGCATAGGTCATCGTCAGTGCCGTGTTTTCCAACAGAAAATACAGCACCAGCCCCGTCAGTCCGGCACCGGCGAAAGCGAGCTCCCGCCGTTTGTCCCCGATCCGCAGCGGATGCGGATCTGCCACAAACAATGCGATCACCGCGAGCAGCATCCGTATAAATAAGATCTCGACCGGCTGAAAATAGTCCAGCAATACTTTTGTCGATACAAACGTCGCACCCCACATGATCTGCGTTCCGCATGCGAGGATATGTCCCAATAGTTGTTTATTCATTGTTTTCATTCGTATTCCCCTGTTATATCTCTGTTGTCGTGCCTGCGCACACATTTTTTACAAATGCCATTATAGCATCTGTGGGACAAAAATCAACTATCCGAATTTTTTTCCGTACATTCCTGTGTCACAAATGTTTACATAATGTTCATAATTATCTCATACGGATTTCATAATTGACGGCTAATATTGAATCATACAAAGGAACAAACAGTTAGTTACTTCCCATATTTTCTTTTTCATAATGTAAAGGGGCGATGCATCAGCGCATCGCCCTCCTCTTTTTTTATCTGTTAATTACGGTTCCTCTAAAAATTTCTCCTGCCCGATCCGGATATTCATATAGCGCGCATAGGCGGCATACGCCGCAGGGATCGCATACGTCCGTTCGGAATCCACCGGCTCGACAAACAAAAGCCCGCTGTCCGAAGCCTCCTCCACCAGAATCGCATAGCCGCTCATCCGCCATTCCACATGCGAAAAAATGTGCTTTGCCTCCGGCAGCTTCTGCAGCCGTATCGGCGACAGGCCGCGCCGCTTTACCTCATCCAGAATCTCCCGTTCTGTCGGCGTGCCCTCCAGATACGGCAGCTCATACATTCCGGCGAGCAGCCCCTTTTCGGGGCGTTTTTGCAGCAATACCCGGTCGCCGTCACGCACGACGAGCACCGCCTTGTACTCGATGCGCCGCTCCTTCGGCTTTGCCTTGACCGGAAGTGTTGTGACCGTGCCGTGCGCATGTGCCAGACACAGCTTCTCCCACGGACACTGTTCACAGAACGGTGCACCGTTCGGCACGCAGACCGTCGCGCCCAATTCCATCATCGCCTGCGTGAACATCCCCGCCTGCTGCACCGGAATGACCGGCTGCAACGCCTGCTCCACCCGCGTCTTTACCGACTGTTTTGCGATATCCGAGTCATCCTCCGCCGCACGCATCAGAATACGCAGCACATTTCCGTCCACCGCCGCTGCCGGCCGCCCATACGCGATCGAAGTGACCGCCGCCGCCGTATAATGCCCGATTCCCTTGAGCTTTAACAGTTCCTCATATTCTGCCGGAATGACACCGCCGTAATCACTCATGATCGTCTGTGCCGCCGTCTGCATGTTGCGCACCCGGTTGTAATAGCCGAGCCCCTCCCACAGCTTGAGCAGGCGCTCCTCTCCGCACTCCGCCAGCGCGCGGACATCCGGCAGTGCCTCCGTAAAACGCGCATAAAACGGCTTTACCGCCTCCACGCGCGTCTGCTGCAGCATAATCTCAGATACCCACACGTGATACGGTGTCGGATCGCTGCGCCACGGCAGTTCCCTCGCATGTGACGGATACCATTCCAGCAATGGCTGTACCAGTTGTCCCAAATCATAAGTTTCCAGCATGTGTTTTTTCTCCGTTTTCATTTCTATCTGATTACTGTTCCAGTTTCCGGTCTGCAAAAAGGGCTGTGGAATCAACCACAGCCCCCATATCACTCAAAGCCTATCTACTCTGAACTGATTATTTGTTCTGGAAAGGAACGACCTTTAACTTCTTCTCAGGATCTTTCTCTAAGAAGTTACCCATTCCTGCCTTCTGATCCTCTGTCTCGAAACAGCTTCCGAACAGCTTCTCCTCAATCACGATCGCATCATCCATCTTTGCATCCAGACCATCGTTGATTGCTTTCTTGCATGCACGTACAGCGATCGGAGCGTTTGCTGCGATGATAGAAGCGAGCTTCTTAGCTGCGGGCATCAGTTCCTCTGCGGAATATACATTGTTTACGAGACCGATTCTGTAAGCCTCATCAGCCTTGATGTTGCGTGCGCTGTAGATCATCTCTTTTGCCTTGCCTACACCAACGACTCTTGCCAGTCTCTGTGTGCCGCCAAATCCGGGTGTGATTCCCAGACCTACCTCGGGCTGTCCGAAGATTGCATTGTCAGAGCAGATACGGATATCACAGCTCATAGCGATCTCACATCCGCCGCCTAATGCAAATCCGTTGATTGCACAGATTACGGGAACCGGTAAAGTCTCCAGCTTGCGGAATACATCGTTACCCTTCTTACCGAAAGCCTCGCCCTCAGCCTTTGTCAGTGTGCTCATCTCTCCGATGTCTGCGCCTGCTACAAATGACTTGAATGCGTTGCCCTTCTTGTCAGCGCCGCCTGTCAGAATGACTGCACGGATATCAGCGTTAGCATTGATCTCGTCCAGCGCTGCATCCAGCTCGTTTAATGTCTCGCTGTTTAATGCATTCAGTGCAGCGGGTCTGGTAATTGTAAGGATCGCAATCGCGCCTTCAACTTCTAATGTTAAATTGTTCATTGATTTACCCTCCTATGGTTAATGTTCACGTTGCAGCGGTCTTTGACCGTCACATCAGCTTTTATCTTAATGTACCATTTTGTGAAAGATTTGTCAATGTCGGAACAGCTTTTGCAGCTGGGTAATTGCGCGCTCCTTCAACATACATTTTCCATGCTCGCGTATGTATGCGATCTGCATCTCATTGGCACTCGCCGCTTCCAGAAATTCCATTGATGCAGACACGACCCTGCAGAGCTGTTTGATGTCCATGCCGCCCTTTTGCAAAACGAGTCCATAGATGCCATCGTCCTCAAGATAGTAGAGCGAGCTGTCGAGTCCGAGTTCCTCTTCGATCCCCGCAGACACATTTCTGCAAAACGCGCCCAGATCTTCCATTCCGTGAAATTCGAGCAGATAAGTCTCCTGCCCTGCCCGAGCGCCGTTTTCCCCGTCAGCCGCATTGTCCTGCTGATCCTTCGCCTTCTCGTTGACCGCATCCGACAGATTGCTCATCGCGGAGCGCAAGCCCTCCAGCAGCTCCATGAAGTTGCTGCCTGCCTGCTTTTCCGAGAATGTCAGTGCCAGCATGTTCTCCGGCAGCGCCGCCACCTGAATCGTCAGCGGTCCTCCCTGCACCCGGAAACCGACCTCCTGCTCTGCCTGTGAGAGCATCTTGCGCAAAAACTCCTCCGTGCGTCCGCTGTTTGACATAAAATCATCCATATCCAGCCCGTTTTCCATCAATTCATCCTGCGAAACGATGCAACGAACCGTATCCGTGCTGATCCGTTTAAATCTCATTTGTAATCACCTCGATGTCATACTTCCCGATCATCTGTAACTATTTTCTGCCATCCATCCCCTTTTTCAAATTTACTCGCCATATTGAGAATAAATTCTGCATTGGACGGTCTTGCGTTCTCCTCATCATAACGGAATGTATAATGCTGGTACAGCTGCACGATATTTGCCTTGACAAACACACTCTCGATCGCCCATCTCATCGCGCGCTCAATGCGTGTCTCTGTCGTATTCCACCGCTTTGCGATTTCCGGATAAAGCCAGCCCGATACATGGATGGTCGTATCCTTACGCTCCACGCAAAGTACGATCGCATCCAGCAGATAACGGAAACCGAGCATTTTATGCCGGAATCCCATCTCCTCCAGTTCTGTCTGTACCTGCCGCCGGAGCGCATAGGTATCCAGCTCCTCACGGATCTGCGCGATCACGGTGCCGGTCTCGTCTGCCGGCTCCGCAAAAAAGCGGTATGGGTACAGTTTTTCAATCATTTGTAATACATATGCCGGTGAATATGTCTGGTTCAGCTTCTGGCACACCAGATCCACGCCATTCATCCGCATATAGCCAATCGTTGCCCTTGAGGTTGTATAAGTGGACAATATGATCAACGGTTTTTCTTCCGGTGGATTGTTGATCTCGTCTAACAGGCTGATGCCGTCGCCCTCTGCCAGTTCCATCTCCATGATGACGACATCTGCGCCCTGTGTGCGTAAATAATCAACTGCCGGTGCCTGCCGATCCGTGTCGAATACAAGTTCCATGTCCGGCATATGTGCCACCGCCTCACGATATACTTCGCGGGTATGTACATCCGGTTCTATAAGCATAATTCTGATCTGATCTTTCATCGCCATCTCACCCTTCCGCGTATCCTGAACAGATCTTAGTTATCCGAATCGTCATCATCATCGTCATCCAGTTCTGTCATAAACTCACGTGATGATACCCGGTTGGAGCGGCGTGATTCCTCGACCAGATCCGATAACTGATCCTTGACACGCTCGGAATTTTTGATATTGGTAATATCGAAATTCTTCATCGTCTTGTCTACAGAATTGCATCTGATCGTGCCAAGTCCGAATATTCGCTGAAACAGGCTGCGCCTCAACGAAATATCCAAAATACGGTACAGACGCACCTCATCGTCATTCTGGTTAAAAAATCCTGTCTTGATCACCAGCCTGTCACTGCTCAGCTCATATTTTGTAAATGTCCATGGCAGACCGCACCAGATACGTTTGCGGTCCTTCCATACTAAATTCTGTTCCATAGCGATTCTCCTTTTCCTGTTATTCCTGTGTTAAGTAGTTGCGAAACTATATTAAAACATCTTGTCTCTTGTCTGGCGGCGGTTGCAGCAGTATCCCGATCAGGCTGCTCCGATTGCCCAGCGGTGTCTCGCTTTGTTTTGCCAAGTACCGCTGGCTCTGTCTGCAAGCTCGCACTTCGCCGGACAAACGTCGCATCTGACGGGAACTACTGCGCCTGCCGCCAGCAGCCATATGTTACGCAACGCAAAAACATTCATCTCGTGAAGCTGCGTATGAACACAAGTCTGCCAACCGTTATGGGTGCAGCGCGAGCAAAGCCATGTCTGATTTTGCTGCCTTTGCACGATGGAGATGAG
>CALBJL010000134.1 GCA_937893485.1 uncultured bacterium
AGGGAGAATGACAGTGGGGAGTCGTTCTCCCTGTTGTCGTATCTGGGGGCAGATATATTTCACATTGCAAAAGAAAATTGCATATATGAGACTAATTGAATGGAAAAATGCGAATAATCGACAAATATCTATTGAATTTGACAGTATGGGATGATATGATTGTGAAGAAGGAGGATAAAAGGAATGCTGTTATCTTTTAAAACCAAAAATTATAAATCAATAAGAGATGAGATTATTCTCGATTTAGAAGCTACTGGATTGTCGGATCGAAAGGAAGAATTATTACCCTATGCGAATAGCTATTATTTGCCGGTGACTGCCATATATGGAAAAAACGGAGGCGGAAAAAGTAATGTAATACGTGCATTTTGGCTTGCGGTTCAATTTATTCTCAATGCGCAGCGGACGCAATATGAGGGTGCAGAGGTGCCGGTTAGCCCATTTGAATTAAATGATTTTTCGAGGAATGAGCCTACTGAATTTGAGTTTGAATATGTCAGTGATGATATAAAATATTGGTATGGTTTTGCCGCGACTAGACAGGAGATTGTAAAAGAATATTTGTATTGGGCACCCAAAAAGCAAAAAGCAGAAATATTTGTCAGAGATTATCAGAAATTTCACTTTCCTGCAAATAAAGAAAAAAAGATAAAGGAAATGATAAAAAACGCGGTTGCCAGAAATCAATTATATTTTTCTGTATCGAGTGTTATGAATTACAAACCTTGCATACTCGCCATGCAATGGTTTCGGAAACAAGTATTCTTTTCCAGAGATTATAGCGATATCGGAGAAAATATCATCAGTCATAGCGAAGATAAAGAAATGCTTCAATCAATTATCAATATTGCAAAAATTGCAGATGTAGGCATTGATGATATGACGTTCGAGGTGAATAATACTGATTTGACCAATCTGGACGATTTGCCGGAATCCTTTACAGTGGAGGAGCGAAAAGAAATTGAAAGAGCGCTTGCCGAATTTCAAAAGAAAATATCTTTAGATATAGAGGGCGGTGGAATATTTCAGTTGAACGAACTGAAAGCGATATCGTATCATAAAGGAATAGATAAAAATGGAGCTTCACAAGCCTACACTCTAGGATTGGATGATGAATCTGATGGAACCAGAAAGCTTATGTCACGCGCTGCTGCAATAGAGGAGACACTGCGAATTGGTGGCGTGTTGGTTATTGACGAAATAGAAAACAGGCTGCATCCGCTTCTGGTTGAGTATATTATCAATAGATTTCAAAAACAACAAAATCATAATGCCCAATTGATTTTTACAACACATAGTATGGACATCATGCGAAGAAATTTGTTGAGAAGGGATCAATTCTATTTTGTTGATAAAGGCAGTGGGAACGGTGTTACAGAGCTCTATTCACTAGCCGATTTTTCTATTCGCAAGGAAGAAAGCATAGATAAGTCATACATATTGGGTAAATTTGGTGCAATTCCTTATATTGAGGAGGAATAAGGATGGCCAGACAAGTAAAAACCAGAGAGAAAAATCCATATATAATTGTCTTTTGGGAGGGCGAGAGTGAAGAAGTATATATGAAATTTTTGAGAAAAACATTTCATGTATATGCAAATCTGACAGTACATAATCAAAAGGGAGTGTTTTCTGTTGCAAAAAAATCGATTTTATCTCCAAAGGGGCGTTATTATGCGGATCGGAAGGAAATTGATCAGATTTGGTTTATATTTGATACAGAGCAGAATTTAAAAGGAAAATGGGGTGAATTTGAGGATATTATCAACAGATTGAAGAAACTTCATAAAGAAATGGTTGTGCGCCTGTTGATGACGAAGGGATGTATTGAATATTATTTTTTGCTACATTATGAACAGTGTGCTCCGTTTATAGAATCCAAGTCCGACAAGGATCATATACAAAACAGGTTGGAGAGAACATATGTCTCTGGATATAAAAAAGGGGATTCGGAAAAAATAGAATTGATTGGACAAAATTATCTGAATGCAATAGAAAACGGTAAATGGTCTTTAAAACAGATAGAAGGGGAAATTGGCTCAGTTGAGCAGAGTGAAGAACGGGATTTTAGACTATTCATGACTAATTCAACATTTACCACTGTGCATGAAGGCGTTCAATTTTTGCTAGATAGAAAGAATAGTGTAAGTGATGAATAATATACCATTTCAAATTAGCACTAGAGGGTAGTTGCTGATAGACAGGGAGAGTGACAGTGGGGAGTCGTTCTCCCTGTTGTCGTATATTGGTAGGGTGGATATTAGAGAGTAGAGCTAAAAATGTTTGATTGCAATGCCCGTTTGGATCAGCTGTAAAGGTACTAGGAATATCAAGCGGGCTGTGGTAAAATAATATTTTAAGAATCAGCCTTATAGGTGACAATTAGGGATTGGCACAGATACAGGACAGGGTTGATAAGTATAAATAGTTGTGAGGAAATGAGACTTATGGAAATGGAAAAAGAATGGCTGGCAGAAGATGGTGTAGATGATGCTGGAACAATTAGTTATAATACGGACAGTGAAACAGCTGTAGATACAATTTATCCTGCTAGAAATATTAAAATTGACAGAGTACAGTTTTCTATATTTGAATTGAAGAGAAGATATGATAGAGGAAACATCTGTTTAGATCCGGATTTCCAGCGAAACGAGGTGTGGAGCACAAGACAGAAATCAGAATTAATAGAATCTGTTGTCATGGGAATTCCATTACCATTGATTTACCTTGCAGAGACGATGGAGGGGAAACTGGTCATTGTGGATGGTCGGCAAAGACTTACAACATTTTTCAGATATCTGGATAACGAGTTTGCCATTAACGGTTTAAAAATCATGACAGAGTTAAACTCCTGTAGATTCCGTGATCTCGAGAATGATGTCAACAAGAGTAAATATGCAGCCGAAATAGAGGACTTCCAATTGGTTATCCAGATCATAAAGTATCCGACTCCAGATCGAGTGCGCTTTGATATTTTTGACCGGGTAAACCGAGGAGGGACACCGCTGAATAACCAGGAGATGCGCAATGCGCTATATCAGGGATCAGCAACCAGGTTATTGAATGAGTTGGCGGAAAGCGAAGAATTCAGGGCAGCAACCGGACATTCAGTCAGTCCGCTTCATATGAAGGATAAGTACATTATTTTACGCGCATTGAGTTTTTATTTATGGAAGAAACAGCTTCTCAAAAAGAAGAATGGTGAAATAGTGTTATACCGGAGTGATATAGAAGAATTCTTAGGTTATGCGATGGAGTACCTGAATTGGGTGGATGAACAGTCGAGGGTAGAGCTGAAAAAATTGTTTTTCAGGGTAATGGAACGCTGTTATGCCAGATTAGGCGAAGATGCTTTTCGTATTCCGACAGATAGTGGAAGGCGCAGACCTGTCAGTATGACATTGTTTGAGAGTCTGTTTTATTTTGTGGCATTGCTGGAAGAAGAACAAATAGAATTGCCTGTGGGGGCAGAAAGACATGCGGTCGATGAGATGCTGGAAGATAGCGTTTTCCTGGATGCATTGACGTATAATGTGGATAGTGCAGTTCATGTACAGAATCGATTTGACACAGTAGAACAAAAATATAGGGAGATATGAATGATTAAAGAAATATTTGTGGATGGATATAAGAGCATTCATCAGGAAAGTGTGGAATTAAAACCGTTCACTTTGTTTTCTGGAGTCAATCCAGATTGATGGAACTTGCAGCATTTTTATGCGAGCGCGGGTTACAGATTATAATGGAGACGCATAGTGATCATATATATAATGGCATGCGTAAATGTATTAAACGTAACACACTGGGACGGGATAAGCTGGCTGCATATTACTTTGAATTAGATGATACGATGCAGACAAAAATACAGCATATTACATTTAATGGGCAGGGAGCAGAGGAAAATCATCCGTACGGAATGTTTGATCAGTTTGATGATGATCTGGATGAATTGATTGGGATGTAAGAGGAGCCTATGAGGGAAATTTTACTAAATGAGAAATCGCTGGATGGACAGTTTGAAAATATGGAAGATTTTTATCAGACACTTCCGGTAATGAGCCGCAACTTGAAAATTCTGCGGGAAAATAATGTAGTTTTGCAAAAACATAGCACGTTGTATCAACGCAAGATTACAAAAGAGATTCCGTTAATGGATTTGCAGAACTATAAGGGGCTGATAGACCCAACGCAGAGAGATAAGGTAAAGATGTGGAAACGACAGTTATCGGCGCTGATGAGTACGCCGCCGTTTTGGGACTGTGAAAACGAAGAGAGTCAGGATTCTATCACAGAGGCTGCAAAGCGAAATGAGGACCTGCTCTCTTTTTCACATGATGGGTATAGAGATAGGAC
>CALBJL010000135.1 GCA_937893485.1 uncultured bacterium
TGCTCGGTGCGGTGCGGCATCACGGTTTCATTCCGTGGGACGACGATATTGATGTCGGTATGCCGAGGGCAGACTATGAGCGCTTTCTGAAGCTCGAGCAGACAGAGCCGGTTGCGCCGTTTTTGCATGCGATCTCTGCGAAGGCAGGGACATTGTCGAACCCGTATTGTGAGCTGCTCCATATGGATACGGAGCTTGAGCGCGATACGTCAAAATACATCCGTGAAGAATGTCAGATTTTACACCTGTTTATCGATATATTTCCGCAGGACGGATGGCCGTCCTCGGATCTGGCGGCGCGTGCGCTGGCGCGCTATATGAAGGCTTGCCGCTATCTGATTTTATGCAGCCGTGCGAAGTTTGGAAAAGGTGTAAACCTGCTGCGCAGGGCACTCAAAGCGCCGGTTGTTCTGCTGGCGCGCGTGATCGGTTACCGCAGGCTGGTGCGGCATGTGGACCGCGTGGCGAGGAAGTGGGATTATGACCGCTCAAAGTATGTCGGTGCGATCACGTATGGCATCTATGGACCGGGGGAGCGCTGCGTGCGGGAACAGGTCGTGGATTTTACCGAAGTGGACTTCGAGGGCAGAAAGCTGTGTGCGCCGGGTTGCTGGGACCGCTATCTGAGACAGATCTACGGCGATTATATGACGCTGCCGCCGGAGGAGAAGCGCAAGGATCACCGTCTGCGCGTCTGGCTGCGCGAGAATTGACGCGCAGGAAATAACATGGTACAATAAGGCGCGTTGCATGAGCATGTGTCAGAGCTGCGTAAAACATGCAGAAAAAGCAAATAAATAAGGATGGAAACCGTATGAAGTCTTTTGTGAAATCGTTTTTTCAATATCAGTTTCTGTTGCAGGAGCTGGTAAAAAAAGGAATCAAATTGAAATACCGCAATTCGTATCTGGGAATTATCTGGTCGCTGCTCGAGCCGCTGCTCACGATGATCGTATTGACGATTGTGTTTGGTACATTGCTGCAAAAGAGTGATGATAAGACGTTCCCGATCTACATTCTGTGCGGACGTCTGCTGTATACGTTTTATTCAGATGCATCGAAGGCGGCATTGACATCGATCCGGAAGAATGCCTCAATGATAAAAAAGGTCTATGTGCCGAAATACATTTATACGTTGTCGAGCATTCTGTTTAACTTTGTGATCTTTTTGATCTCCCTCATCGTATTGGTTCTGGTGAGTCTGGTTATGGGCATCAGACCGACATGGTATCTGCTGCAGGCTCCGTTTGTACTGGCGGCGCTTTTGCTGCTGGCGGTCGGAACCGGTTATATACTGGCGACATGGGGCGTATTTTTCCGCGATCTGGAGCATCTGTGGTCAGTGGCGCTCATGCTCATCATGTATACATGTGCGATTTTCTACTCCGCAGACAAGCTGCTTGCGAGTCGTTGGGGATTTATACTGAAGGGTAATCCGCTGTTCTGCCTGATTGAGTGTTTCCGTGACGCGGTATTTGGCAGGATGATCAATATGCACTATTTCCTATATGCGGTCGGATTTTCACTCGTATCACTGGTACTCGGATTGTGGATGTTCTATAAGAAGCAGGATGAGTATATTCTTCACATTTAATGAATGCAGAGGTATAAAATGGAAAAAAAAGCGTTAGAGTTGAGCCATATCAGTATGCGTTTCAATCTGAGTAAAGAGAAAACGGATACGCTCAAGGATTATATGATAAAGGCGATCCGCAGACAGTTAAAGTTTAACGAGTTCTGGGCTTTGAAGGATGTTAGCTTTTCCGTGGAAAAGGGTGACCGCGTCGGGATTCTCGGACTGAACGGAGCCGGAAAGAGTACGCTGCTCAAAGTCATAGCGGGCGTGTTCAAGCCGACGGAAGGGACACTTACAAAGGTCGGAAAGGTCGCTCCGCTGATCGAGCTGGGTGCGGGCTTTGAGAGTGAATATACCGGCGCGGAGAATATTTACCTGAACGGCGCGCTGCTCGGATATTCCAGGGAATTTATACAGGAAAAGTACGAGGAGATCATCGAGTTTTCCGAGCTGGGTGAGTTTATCGATGTTCCGGTCAAAAACTATTCGTCCGGTATGAAAGCAAGACTTGGATTCTCTATTGCTACAG
>CALBJL010000136.1 GCA_937893485.1 uncultured bacterium
CCGCCGATCCGGCGGATGATAAACTGCTCTCGTTTGTTCTGCTCCATAGGCATCCGCCTTGTGTGATTGGTCGGATTTTGATATAATGTGTTTGGTTCCGTTGGCTGTAAGCCAACTGTGTCTTTCTGCCGCTTTTCCATGTTCCATATCCTCCTTTTCTTCGCTGATAGCCCGGAGAAGTAACTCGTGTAATTTGCGTCAAGATTACTTTCTCTACTAATAGGAGAAATACGGGCATCCGTGGGCAGTCCGACCGGAACATCCGAAAGCTGCGGATGACCATTCAGAAAAAGCTGCAAAAGCGGATGTTCGAGCATCTGAGCGAAAAGCTGGAAAAGGATCAAGGCATTACCCTGCGGGAATGCGAATTCATAGAGAAATATGAAGCGTCGATGCAAACCATGGGCAAGGATGCCGTGATCCGCAGGGATAACAAAACCAAGCCGAGAAAAAAGAAAGCCGCCCTTTACGATGCCAAGGACGGTTGATACAATAGTAATATAGTTAATATATAGATAGATTACGAATCGAGAGGAACAGTGTCATGAACAATCTGTTTGCGCAGTCCTGTTCCCATTGGGTGCGCTATGACCGCTATGAGATCAAGACCGGCAAGGACGGAAAACGCTATATTACGCCGGAGAAAACGGCAAAGCCCGATGTCTATAACCCGCTGAAGGAATCCTCCGACATGGTGTTGGAGGCGCTGAACGTGGGGATGCTGATGATGAACCGCAGTCCGGAGGATGAGGTGGAAAAGGCAATTCTGGCCTTCGTGACCCACTACGGTCTGTTGGGGCTGATGACAGCGCTGCCCACCACGCCGTCCTTCATGGATTATGAAGCGGTTTATCTGCCGAAGAATCACTTCATCAAGGAAGAAAGTATGGAGACAGAGGACTACCTTTCTCTGTTCTATCCCTTTGACAAGCTGGATGTCGTAAAGCGAGGCGTGGAATCCAACTGGAATGTCTCTGGGGACAGAACGATGATTGCCCTGACGATGACCTTCATGGATGAGCCGATGGCGAAGAACATGAGCTTCCAGCGGGAATATGCCGAGCCGTATGATTGGGTAGCGCAGCAGTTCAAGGATTGGGCGTTTACGCTGACCACCTCTATTTTGTACTATAATGACTACGACAATATTGACGAGGATACGGGAAATCTTTACCGCAAGGCATGGCTGCCTTCGGCGGCATTGCCCCCAGCTACCATATTGAACTGCTGGAGAAACCGACGATCTATTGGGACTTCCATTCGCTGCTGCTGGGTATCCAGATGATGTTCAGCTTTATGCTGGTGGACGATGCAAAACCCCTGCGGCTGTGCAAGCACTGCCAGAAGGTGTTCCTTGTCAGCAGGGCCAATTCCGCGTTTTGCAGCGCCCGGTGCAAGAATCAGTATAATGTCTATAAGTGCAGAGGCAAGAATAAGGGACAGGACGGTGAGGATAATGCCTGAGAGCCAGAATATTGAATGGAAAAGCTAGTGGAAGGATGAATATCTGGAGTGGATCTGCGGCTATGCCAATGCACCCGGCAGATATTGACCGGCCCGGCGCTGGAAGCGTTTCTCATGCGCAAGCGCGGAGCCACATGGGACAATCTTCCTTTGCCCGCCTTTTCAATGGCAGATGTGGATGACGGAGTTGTTTCCAAGTTCAAGAGCCTCGCCGCAAAGAAAGGGCGCATGGAAACGAACTTGCTGGATGAGCCAAAGGAAGTCCTGCTGGACAAATTGCATTTGAAAAACGGCGATTATCTGACAAATGCAGCTATGCTGTTGTTTAACAGCGACCCGGAGAGGTATCAGACCGGCGCATATATCAAAATCGGATATTTTGAAAATGACGCAGAGTTACTCTATCAGGATGAAATCCATGGTTCCATTTTGGAACAGGTAGATAAAGCTCTGGATGTTATTTATTTGAAGTATATGCGGGCCAAAATCCGTGAAAGCTGGGGGCGCGGGGGCGAAAAGATTTGTCACGCACTAAAAGCGGACAATCTCCCGCTTCCGGAATACATCATCCATCCAGGCGATATTATGATTAAATTCACAGCCCCAGAGGATCGGGTTGTTCGACTGAACAAGCAATTTACAGATAACTTATCTGATAACCTTTCTGATAATCTACCAGATAAAGAGCGAAAAACGCCCTCGCAGAAGCTGTGTAATGACTTGCTGTGAGGGCGTTCTTTATGCTATCATGCGAATACAAGTTCTTGCAGGATAATTTCCTCCGCACGGCTGCGGATGCTGTTCATGCGGCGCACCCATTCCATCTGGTCGGTGGCTTTGAGTGCTTCGGTCACACCTTCCTGCTTCGCCATTGCGGAAACGATGATTTCCATGCGCTCGTTGCAGGCTTGGTCGATCTCGGCAAGGTGCCGATGCAGCGTTCCGCTTGTGAGCAGGTTTGCGTAGAGGACAGGACGATGCTCTTTCAGATAGCTTCGGCGCATACGCCCATACTTGCAAATCTGATATTCCGGATCTTCCGGCAGCGCAAGGTTCGGAATAAGATAATCTCCCTCTTGTCGGTAAGTGCCTTCCATTTCTTCATATAGAGATTTTATAAGAATCAGCTCCTTTTTGTGTTGATTTTCAGCAATTATAAGGATTATTCTGCTCCTTTCCTACAACCGCTGTTCCATTCACCACAAATGAGCCGCAGTCATATGTATTAGGTGGGAGAAACCACCCTCTACATAGTAACTCTTGCATAAAGATATTCCGGTATGTCTCATGGAAATATCCGATGACGGAATGCTTGGAAATTATAGGAAAAACCTTGCAGCCTTGGAGCATTTTCCGATTGGCGGTCAGATGAATGATATGAAATTTCATGAGTGGTGGAGAGACCGCGCGATCCCAAAAACCAGAAACGGAGCTAAAAGCGCACTTCAAAGGCTGGGCTATGAATCTACAAACAGTGCGCTTGTTGATAACCTTGCATTGAGTTTGTCGGATTGTTATTGGATACAGCCGCGCGGGGAGGGGCTGACATGGGCTGATGTCAATCTGTTCGCCAATGATTTTGTTGATACGTTTGGAGAATTGACGATAAACAAAGATCAGGTGATCGATCTTCGGAATAAAACAAAATTTAACTGTGCCGCGTCGCAGGGCGAGTTGCAGAAAAAATGGTGCATAGATGCTTCCGGCAAAAGATATATGATAAAAGGGAATTACGGAGAGTCTTACCAGCAAAGCATCAATGAGTTGTTTGCGACTGAATTGCATAGAAAGCAGGGATTTTCAAATTACACTGCTTATCAGGGGATAAAGATTACCGTTCAGGGTGGAATAGAAGGTCTCGGCTGTCTGTCATATGATTTTTGTTCGGAAGATATAGAAATAATCAGTGCATGGGAGTTATTGCAGTCGATAAAAATAAGACAGAATGAATCCTATTACTATCCATTAAAGAGGGTTTGTCTTTCTCTTGGAATCAAAGAGGAGGCGTTTGACGCTTTTATGGATTACGAGATTATGACAGATTATCTGCTCTCGAATACAGACAGACATATGAATAATATTTCGGTGATCAGGAATCCGGATACGTTAGAGATTCTTGGAATGGCTCCGATCTATGATTCGGGGAATTCCATGTTTTACAACATTCCGTATGAACAACTGGATCAGGTACATCTGGATGAAATAACTACACATTCGTTTATCCGGAAAGAAATCAAGCTGCTCGGTTATGTAAAAAACCGGCGGGCAGTAGATATAGACCGGACAGAAATGGACTTTTCCATATATAAAAAAGATCTGCTGGAGCGCCATATCAGAATTCCGAAATTGGAAGAGCTCTACGAACAAAAAAGAAAGAAGCTAAAGGCTTTCCAGAATGGGAAAGATATATGGAAAGCATTGCGATAAGATAAACAGATACATTTCTATCAAAATATGTTAGAATATGCCATGAAAAGCAATCAATGATTTAGATGAAGGAGAAACAATATGAGATTAGATAAATTCCTCAAGGTATCACGCCTGATCAAGCGGCGTACCGTTGCCAACGAAGCGTGCGACGCAGGTCGTGTACTGGTCAACGGAAAGGTGGCAAAGGCTTCCCTGAATGTCAAGGCCGGCGACATTATTGAGATCCGGTTTGGAACGAAAACGGTCAAGGTTCGCGTGGAGGCGATCGCCCAGACGACGAAAAAGGATGAGGCGGCAGAGCTGTTTTCGTATATTTAAAAAGGGATGGCAAGTCTGTTTTAGAACGTTTGCCGGATAATAGCCGCATCTGATGGAAATTGCTGTAACAGCGATTTTGCATGTGTGGTTCTGAATCGTCCATGTCTTTCATATAATGCAACAGATACAAAGGGGGCGTGATGGCATGGACGAAAAAAAGACAGTGATGGCGCACCGGGTACTGATGAACAATCGGCAGACCGGAAATTTCAGCGGGGTGCTGGATGTGCTCTCGTTTGATGTGAGTGAGATATTGTTGGAGACAGAGCAGGGGATGCTGCTCATCAAAGGGACGGATCTGCACGTAAACCGTCTGTCGCTCGAAAAGGGCGAGGTGGATATCGCGGGCAGGATCGACGCGCTGTCCTATTCCGATGTCCCACATGCACACAAGGGCGAGTCATGGCTTAGCCGCATGTTTCGCTGATGAAGGTGCGGATTGTCAGCGCCGGCATCTACGAGGAGCTGGCGCTTCTATGCTGCTTTTTCCTGCTGGGCGTCGTTTTGGCGGCGAGCTATGACATTCTGCGGATTTTCCGCGTGCTCGTGCCGCACGGAACGCTGCTGATCAATATAGAGGATTTGTTTTACTGGATCTATGTCGCGGTCGTCGTGTTCGTCACACTTTATGAAAAAAATGACGGCAGGCTGAGGGGCTATGTGTTCGGAGCGCTCGTGGCCGGAATGCTGATGTACACGGTCAGCTTCGGCAGAATCTGTGTGCCGCCGCTCATACGGTTTCTGAAAAAAGTCGAATCGATCCTGCTGCGTCCGTTTCGGCGCGCGTGCACATTTGTCGGTGCACAGGGTGAAAAAGGTCGGAAAAAATGTGGAAAAGTATGGCTCGTTTTGAAAAAACGGTTGAAAAAGCTGTGGAAGATGGTTAAAATAGGCTTATGTAAACTATGAGCCAGAGGATGTGAGCAGATGGTCAGAAGAAAAAGAAAGCAGAATCGGATGGCAAAGTTCAGCATCACCTGCATGGTGTTTTTGCTGATCGCACTGATGTCCACCCAGATTGTGAAGTTATACAATAAGAATCAGGAGCTTTCTGCAAAGGAGCAGGCGTACGAGGAGCAAAAGCTCGAGGAAGAAGCCAGACAGAAGGAACTGGAAGAGAAAGAAAAGAATATGCAGTCGCAGGATTATATTGAGAAAGAGGCACACCGCTACGGTCTGTTTTATGATGATGAGATTATCTACCGTGAAGAGAAATAGTGAAGGTAGATGATGAACTGCCTCTAATGTGTGAAGTGCCTATAATCGATGCAAATCGGGATTTGAAGGAGCGTTTTGACGAACGATTTTTCAAATCCCGTATTTATTTTGACAAATTCCGAAAAAAATTTTTTTTATAATGACCTCCGATGGTAACTGAGGGGATACAAAACAGTTATCCTCAATGAAATAAGCGGAGGTGAGTAACCATGAAAAAAGAAAGCTATAGGAAATTGTTGATCGCATTGCTGGGGGCGCTGATGTGCAGATTTTCAGCGGGCGGATATTATCCGCTCATACCCGCGTATTATGCGGCTGCGCTGCTGCGCGGAGAGGGACGGCTGCTGCTCGGCGCAGTCATGTTTTTAGCGATGACGGTGGCGGTTCCGGTGGCACAGACCGTGCGTTATGCACTGGTCATGGTTGTGATCTGGCTGGTTGTAAAGATCTGCGAATGGCTCGATCACAAATGTCTGATTATCACGGCGGCAGCTTCGGCGGCGATTGTGACATTTTCCATAAATATCTGTGGCGAGCTGTTGACGAACACGATGCGCGATGATCTGCCGATGAAGCTGATGGAAAGCGTGATCTGTTTTGCGGGTGTATTTATCTTTTCGCGCCTGTTGTACTGGCTGCCGCTGCTCGTAGAGCGCCTTCCCGACCGCCCGATGCCGCGCGCGGCGGATGAGAACCGGCTGATGGGCTATGCGGATTCGTTCGGGGAGCTGGCGCAGATGTTTTCCGGACTGCATACGAGCAAGCGGGATTTTACACCGGAGGAGCTGGGCAAGATCCATAATGAGATTACCGGACATATCTGTGTGGACTGTTCCCAGTGTGCCGCGTGCTGGGACAAGCCCGATACGCCGATGTATCAGGCATTGGCGGGGTATCTGACATCCATATACCACGCGGGCAGGGCGGCGGCGAAGGAGCAGGAGCAGCTACGCGCAAACTGCATCCGCAGCGAGGCAATGGCGATGGAGGCGACACGTGTGTTTGAGCGCGCCAGACTCAATCTCGCATGGTATAACCGTCTACTTGAAAACCGCGCGGTGATCGCCGAGCAGTTGGAGGCGATGGCATATATTATGCAGGACTGCACTAAGGACGCGATCGATCTGACGAAAAAAGAAAAGCCTGCGCTCTCTACGCTGCGCTATCTGGCAAAGGAGCAGGGCATCCTCGTGCAGAATGTCCGTCTGCTGGAGAAAAAGAACGGGCGGATTACACTTTCACTTGAGGCGCGCTCCAAGCAGGGAAACTGTATCTCGGTCAAGGATCTGACAAAGGTCGTCGTGCGGGCGCTCGACCTGGATATGGTGCTGCACCGCGATTCCAAATCGCTGATCGGCAAGCTGCCCGGACCGTATGTATATGAGGAAGATACGCTCTATCACAGCACGTATGGCGTGGCACGGATGATCCGCGACGGGGCGGCAGTGTCCGGCGACAATTTTTCCTATGTGGAAAACCATGACGGACAGACGGTTCTGATGCTGTCAGACGGCATGGGCTCCGGAAACAGCGCTTGTAAGGAGAGCGAAATGGTGTTAGAGTTAATGGAGAGATTTCTGGAGGCGGGATTTACCGAGGAAGCGGCATTGCGGATGCTCAATGCAGCCTGTGTGCTGCAGGATCAGGAGGATTCCTATTCCACGGTCGATGTGTGCGTCGTCGATCTGTATCAGGGCGATGTTGCGTT
>CALBJL010000137.1 GCA_937893485.1 uncultured bacterium
TCGGAATGATTCGTGCAATGAAAGCAAAACAGACATGCTTGCGGGAGCTGCGACCGGTTAACAATGTGTTTGCATGACCCAAAACCTGACAAAATAGTTTCGCAAACGCCTGACAAATAAGGTAAGAAAGGAAAAAGCATGACAGATATTATAATGACAGATATTATATTAGAGCTGCCGGCGGTCGCACTGCGCGGCATGGTCATATTGCCGGGGATGCTGGTGCATTTTGACATCAGCCGGGAGCGCTCAATCCATGCGGTTGAGCAGTCGATGATGGAGGATGAGCGGATCTTTCTCGTCGCACAGCGGGATCCCGATGTGGAGGAGCCTGCGCAGGAGGATCTGTATCAGATCGGTACGATCGCCCATATCAAACAGGTCATCAAAATGCAGGGCGGCGTGATCCGCGTGCTGGTCGAGGGCGAGGAACGCGCAGAACTGGGTGAGATCATGGACGAGCAGACATTTTTAAAGGTGCAGGTGATCCGTTTTAACAGCGAAGATATGGAAGAACTGGCGGAAAATGTGCAGCAGGGAATGCTGCGCGGCGTACAGGAGACATTTACAAAATACGCTGCTGTCAACGGAAAGGTGAGCAAAGAGCTGGTACGCCAGGTCGGTGAGCAGACCGATCTCGACAACATACTTGATGTGATTGCAAACAATCTGTCGGTTGATTACCGCGGCAAACAGCGTCTGCTCGAGGCGGTTACACTGACTGAGCGCTATGAGGTACTCGTCGCGATGCTTTTGCAGGAGATGGACATCATCGCGATCAAAAACGAGTTTCAGGAAAAGGTCAGAAAAGAAGTCGATCAGAACCAGAAGGAATATCTGCTTCGGGAGCAGATGAAGGTCATCCGCAAGGAGCTCGGGGAGGACAATACGGAGAGCGATATCGACCATTTCCGTGCGGAACTCGGAAAACTCAAGGCGGATGCACAGATCAAGGAGAAGATCGCAAAGGAGATCGATCGTTTTAAAAATATCCCCTCCAACTCGTCGGAAAGTGCGGTGCTGCGTGGATATCTGGAGACTGTTCTGGAGCTTCCGTGGAAAAAGGTGTCTAAGGACAACAAGGATCTGAAACATGCGAAGGAAGTGCTGGAGGAGCAGCATTTTGGATTGGAAAAGGTCAAGGAGCGCATGCTGGAGTTTCTGGCGGTGCGCAATCTGACAAGCAAGGGTGACAGTCCGATTATCTGTCTCGTTGGACCTCCGGGAACCGGAAAGACGAGTATCGCGCGTTCGGTTGCCGAGGCGTTGAATAAAAAATATGTGCGCATCTGCCTCGGTGGCGTGCGTGATGAGGCGGAGATCCGCGGACACCGGCGTACCTACGTTGGGGCGATGCCGGGACGGCTCGTGACGGCGCTTCGGACGGCGGGAGTGAGCAATCCACTCATTTTACTGGATGAGATCGACAAGGTGAGCAGCGATTACAAGGGAGATACATCCTCTGCGCTGCTGGAGGTATTAGACGGCGAACAGAATCAGAAATTCCGCGATCACTATGTGGAACTGCCGGTCGATCTGTCAGAGGTATTGTTTATTTGTACCGCGAACTCGACGGAGACGATCCCGCGACCGCTCTTAGACCGTATGGAGCTGATCGAGGTCACGAGCTATACGGCAAACGAGAAATACCATATTGCGACCGATCATTTACTGCCCAAACAGATGAAGAAAAACGGTTTAGAGCCGGGGCAGCTGGAGATCAGCCGCGCGGCGATGGAACAGATCATTTCCGGTTATACGAGAGAGGCGGGTGTGCGTAATCTCGAGCGCAAGCTCGGGGAGATCTGTAGGAAGAGTGCACGCCGGGTCTATGAGGGTGAAAAGAAGCAGATCCGGATCACTGCCGGCAATCTGGAGCAGTATCTCGGAAAGGTCAAATATACGGAGGACAAGGCAAATCAGACTGATGAGGTCGGCATCGTGCGCGGACTTGCGTGGACAAGTGTCGGCGGCGTCACACTGGAGGTAGAGGTCAATCTGATGCCCGGAAAGGGTGAAATGAAACTGACCGGACAGATGGGTGATGTCATGAAAGAGTCTGCACAGACTGCGCTCAGCTATGTGCGCTCGGTCAGCACTGATTACGGATTGGATAAAGATTTCTTTAGTGAGCATGATATTCATATCCATATTCCGGAGGGTGCAGTTCCCAAGGATGGACCGTCTGCGGGCATTACAATGGCATCTGCGATGCTCTCCGCAGTGACGGAGATTCCTGCGCGGGCGGATGTGGCGATGACCGGCGAGATCACGCTGCGCGGCAGAGTGCTCCCGATCGGCGGTCTGAAGGAAAAGCTGCTGGCGGCAAAAAATGCCGGGGTAAAGACTGTATGTGTGCCGAAAAAGAATGAGAAGGATCTGGAGGAAATCTCATCCGAGATCACACGGGGGCTTTCGATCATTCCGGTGGAGCATATGAAAGAGGTACTGGATATTGTGCTGGTAAAGGAGAACAAAGATGGTAATTAAACAGGTGAATCTGGAGACCGTGTGCGGGATCACAAGCAAGATTCCGGACAATCAGCTGCCGGAGATCGCGTTTGCAGGTAAATCGAATGTCGGAAAATCGTCACTGATCAATGCCCTGATGAACCGCAAGTCATTGGCGCGTACCTCTTCCCAGCCGGGGAAGACGCAGACGATTAATTTTTATAATATCAATGATGCAATGTATCTGGTCGATCTGCCCGGCTACGGCTACGCAAAGGTGTCGGAGAGTGAGCGTGCAAAATGGGGAAAAATGATCGAGAATTATCTGCATAGGAGTAAGCAGCTCCGGGCGGTATTCCTGCTCATTGACATCCGCCATACACCGGGAGTCAACGATAAGACGATGTATGACTGGATTGTGTATCAGGGCTACGACCCGATTATTATTGCGACAAAATTAGATAAGCTGAAACGCTCACAGGTGCAGAAAGCGATAAAGGAGGTGCGTGCCGGACTTGGGCTGAGGGCGGACGATATCGTGATTCCGTTTTCCGCAGAGACCAAGCAGGGCAGGGAGGAGATCTGGGATCTGATGGATCACTTTGCAGCGGTAGTGCCTTAACCGACGACAGTATTCGACGCTGGGACTTGCTAAAATAAAATATATTTTAGAAGGAGACAGGCAGGGGAGTTATATGATCATCAGTATTTGTGATGACAGTCCGGTCGCCAGGCGCGTTATAAAGGATATGGTATTGCTTTATAAGGAACGACGAAAAATACCGGACCTGGAAGTTTTAGAATATGATTCGCCAATTCCGTTAGAGGAAGATCTTAAAAAAATAGAGTCGGATATTTATTTGCTTGACATCTTTTTTCCGGATGGCAATGGGATTGAACTTGCAAAGAAGATCAGGCTTCGCTATCGTTACAATCCCATTGTGTTCATCACCGGTTCAGGTGAGTATATGATGAGGGCATTTCGTGTGTATGCACTGCGCTATCTGCTCAAGCCGGTTCATATGCACGAGTTATTCGAGACACTGGACTATGTGTTTGCGAAAGTGTGGAGACAGGAGCCGAAGTATTTTCCGATCCGGACGCTCGACGGCACGCAGAATCTGCGGTATTCGAGCATTATGTATGTGGAGCGGGAGGGACAGGCATTTCTTGTCACGACGGGCAGCGGCAGAGTCATTCACAGTGTGACTCTGCGAAAATCTTTTGCAAGCAGATTGAAGGAACTACTCGCGGACGAGCGCTTTGTGCAGACACATGTATCGTTTGTAGTCAATATTGATGCGGTGGAGGTATACCATAACAATTGCATGGTGATGCAGGATGGGCGGGAAATCCCGATCAGCCGAAAGTTCCAAGCATCATTGAAAGCCAAATTTGGATATGATAATGAGTAAATAGTTCAAATTATGCAAAAAATTACCATTTTTTTGCAATTTTTTTCCGCCTATTCACTTTTCTGCGTTGATGTGGTAAGTTCTTATTACCATATAATTTCATAGAAAAGGAGGGGTATTCATGGATATGACGGTATTCGAAACAGAGGAACAACTGTTAGAGTACATTCAGTCACAGGGAGTGGCTGTCGTCATATGGAAACCGACGGAGTCGATGGAAAGGAAGCCATTAGCCCGAAAAGGGTCGAAAACACCGTCGCAGGTTGTGACTAATAAGGGGAATTGGTTGCAGCAACAGATTGAAGCGGATCTCGTGGGGATGGGATTTCGCAGAGGTCAGGTTGGGTTCAATAATATGGTGATGGCGATCTATCTGATTTCTCAAATGGAAGATGGCAAGCAGATTCGGGTGACACACGATGTCTATCCGAAAGTGGCAAAGTATTTCGGAAGTTCAGTGAGCAGCGTCGAACGCACGATTCGGAATGCGATCGAGTCGGTCTGGAGACGAGGCGATCTGGACGCTTTGCGTTGCCTCTATCCGTATCCATGTGACAATTCGAGCGGCAGACCAACAAACGCAGAGTTTTTGATCAATACGTCGTTTCAATATCGGTAGTGAAAAAAGCACCGTGCGGGCTATTCCGCAGGGCGCTTTTTCGTTGTGCACCTTGCGGCGCACGTTTCTAATGGGTGAAAGTCCCTAATCTACCCTGGTAGTGGGAAGGATACAGCCAAGACCAAGAGTGTCCATTGTGAGGTGGAATCTGAAGGAATGATATTGTCGAGGGTGTAAAAATTCTTGTGTCTATGGGAAGTAAATCTTTCTGATAAGAAATA
>CALBJL010000138.1 GCA_937893485.1 uncultured bacterium
GTATCTCCGGCGACCGGCTCAAGGTCGATTATTATACGAATGAAGAGATGAAGATCATCGGTGTGATCAGACAGATCAGTTATGAGGTGTGAGACATGCTCTTGTCCGTATTAAAGCTGGTTCACGGATATTTGCAGGTGACTTTGACAGGCAGGGCACCGGAGCGCTTTTTGAATTTCTGTGTGCGCAGGGATATTCTGATCTGGAATCTGAGCCCCAACAAAGCCGGTGACGGTTATGATTTCTGCATCAGCCGGAAAGGGCTTTTAGCGGCAGAGGATCTGCTGCAAAGGACTCAGACGACCGTCAAAATCAAAAAGAAATGCGGACTGCCTTATTTTTTGCACCGCTATCGCGCGCGCAAGCTGTTTTTTATCGGCATCGGACTGTGCCTGCTCCTGCTGTGGAACTGCTCGAAATACGTCTGGAAAATCGAGATCAATGGCACGAGTGAGCTGTCGGAGGATATGATACAGACATGGCTCGATGAGCAGGGACGCACGTATGGGACGCGTAAATCTGCGGTAGACTGTGCGGCGCTCGAACGCGCGCTCCGCAATGATTTCGAGACGGTCGCGTGGACTTCTGTCAAGCTGGAGGGGACAAAAATGACGGTCGATATTCAGGAGAGTCTGCCGGAGACGGACACATCTGCCGTTCCAGAGAGCGGGGAGTGGGACATCGTCGCCTCCGAGGACGCACGCATTGCGTCGATTTTTACAAGGCGGGGAACGCCGCAGGTCGAAAAAGGCATGACTGTTTCAAAGGGTGCGGTATTGATCTCCGGCAGGCTGGATATCATTGACGATAACGGGGAAATCGCAGAGCAGCACTATGTCGCCTCGGACGGTGATGTGACCGGTATCGTCACACGCGATTACGAGGCATCCCTGCCGCGCGATTACCAGAACAAGATCTATACCGGACAGGAGCACACGAATTATCTGCTGCAAATAGGCAAGGTACAGCTCCCGATCGGCAAAAAGGTATCCTACAGCGCCTGCGAAACGCTTGTCTCGGACCACCAGCTCGAGATTCTGCCCGGTTTTTACCTTCCGGTGCATCTGTTCACTACAACGCGGCGTGCCTATGTTTACCGCCCGGATACTTACAGCAAGGAGGAGGTCGAGCAGCACGCGCGCAGCGGCTGGGAACTGTTTTTGGAAAAATTCACACAAAAGGGTATTCCAATCATAGTAAAAAATGTTAAAATAGAAACGAATGAAAAAAATTGTGTGGTTCGTGGAACGATAGAGGCAGAGATCCCGCTTGGGACTTATGCGCCGACGCAGCATGTGGAAGCTCCCACGCAGGAGGACGATGTCACACAATGAGTGATAGAAAAGGATTAACGCAATGGCATTAACAGAACTTGCATTTGATTTACCGGTAGAACACATGGCAAATGTGTTTGGTCAGTTTGATGAATATATGAAAAAGATCGAACGTGCTCTTAATGTGACCGTCGTTGTGCGCAGTGGACAAATGAAGCTGCTGGGCGAAAACGACGCGATTAAGAGCGCTTCGCATGTTTTTGAGCAGTTGCTGACACTGTCTAAGCGCGGAAACACGATCACGGCGCAAAACGTCGATTACGTGCTTGAGCTGGCACGCGAGTCGAACGAGACGGCGATCGTGGAGATCGATAAGGATCTGATCTGCCATACGACGACCGGAAAACCGATCAAACCGAAAACACTCGGTCAGAAAGAATACGTGGATGCGATCCGCAAAAAAATGATCGTATTCGGAACAGGCCCGGCGGGAACCGGAAAAACATATCTGGCGATGGCAATGGCGATCACGGCATTTAAAAATGAGTCGGTCGGACGGATCATCCTGACCAGACCCGCGATCGAGGCAGGTGAAAAGCTCGGTTTCCTGCCGGGTGACCTGCAAAGCAAGATTGACCCGTATTTAAGACCCTTATATGATGCGCTTTATCAGATCATGGGCGCGGAAAGTTTTACAAAAAATATGGAAAAAGGGCTGATTGAGGTAGCGCCGCTTGCCTATATGCGCGGACGGACGTTAGACAATGCCTTTATCATACTGGACGAGGCGCAGAACACGACACCCGCGCAGATGAAGATGTTTCTGACCCGTATCGGCTTCGGCTCCAAGGTCGTGATTACCGGTGACGCGTCACAGAAGGATCTCGCGCCGGGCGCAAAGAGCGGGCTGGATGTGGCGCTACACGTGCTGCGGAACGTCGATGAGATCGCGGTCTGCCAGCTCACGAGCAAGGATGTCGTCAGACACCCGCTTGTACAGAAGATCGTCAATGCCTACGATGCCTATGAGAACAGCCAGTTAGAGAAGGAACACAAAAAATCGGCACGCAAGGGCGCGTCAGAGAAGAAATTGAGAGGAAAGAAATCATGAGTGAAGTGTCTTTTTCCTCCAAGCGGCTCTTAAAGCTGATCGGACTGTTTTTCTTGTCGCTGCTGTTACCTGCGGGCTGTGGATTTCTGCATAACGCGCGCATTGACCAGCTGATCGTGTGGTGCTTTATCTCCGGCATGTGTGCGATCTGCTTTGGTATGTATATGGAATACGAACGGCTGCACGACGGCACTGCCATGGATGCCGGAAATGACTATTCCCTGCTCGCATTTGTCTATCTGATCGGGCTGGCGGCTGCGTGTGTGGCGGCATTTTTTCCGGCTTACACCGCTCCGGTCATGGCGATCGGTGTCTTATGCAATGGCACGTTTCCGTCGAAAACTGGCTCCGCGATGGCTGTCTATTTTGCGCTGCTGGCAGCTATTTTTTGCGGCAGCGGCACTTATACGGCAGCCGCTTATGTGGCGCTTGCGGTTGTGAGCATCTTTTTGACAGAGCTGGCGCTGCGGCAGGAGCTGCACATCTGGGCAGTGATGCTCATTGTCAGTATGTCTGTCGTCATACCGGCATGCTGCTGTTATCTGGATACACATGCATTGCAGCCGTGGATCTTTGCGATTACGCTGCCGGGAAGCATCCTCACTGTATTGATTCTGCGGGTTGTGCCGAAGCTGCGCGACCGCGTCGTTACTGCGGAGGAGATCAGCTTTGATACGGTGATGGACAGGCAGTACCATTTACAGCGGATGATCGAGAATTATTCCAGTGTCGATTATGACCATGCGCTGCGGGTTTCCCGCGTTGCGGCAAGGATCGCACAGGAGCTGGGCGCGGATGAAAAGCTGGCGATGGCAGGCGGATTTTATTACCGGATCGGAAAACTGGAGGGAGAACCATTTATTGAGAACGGTGTGCGGATCGCACAGCAGAATTGTTTTCCGGCGCGGCTCGTGCGCATTTTAGAGGAGTATAACGGAATCAACTGTCCGCCATCCACCCTGGAGAGTGCGATCGTGCAGATCTCGGATATGATCGTCACAAAGTTTGACCTGTTGGACAAGGATACCTTTTCGACCGGATGGAACCGGGATATTGTGATCTATCAGTCGATGAACGAGAAATCCTCGGAGGGGCTGTACGATCAGTGCGGGTTGTCGATGAACCAGTTTCTCAAAATCCGTGAGCTGCTGGTAAAGGAGGAAATGCTGTTATGACAATATTGTTTGAGGAGGAGACGGAGGTTCCGTTTTCCTTTGACTATGAGTCGCTGGCAGAACAGGTCATCACTGCGGCATGTGACGCGGAGGAATGTCCGTATGAAGCAGAGGTGAATCTCACGCTGGTGGATAACGAACAGATTCATGAGATCAACCGGATGCACCGCGGCATCGACCGTCCGACGGATGTGCTGTCGTTCCCGATGCAGACCTATGAAAAACCGTCGGATTTCTCACATGTCGAGGATTTTGTGGAGGAGAATTTCAATCCGGATACCGGTGAGCTGCTCTTGGGCGACATTGTGCTCAGTGTGGAAAAGGTGTCTGAGCAGGCGATCGCTTACGGACACAGCGAGGTACGGGAATATGCGTTTCTGATCCTGCACAGTATGCTGCATCTGTTCGGATATGACCACGAGACCGAGGATGAGCGCGCCGATATGGAGACACGCCAAAGAGAGATTTTAGATACACTGGGAATTACCCGTTGAAAATATATGAGGAAGGAAAAGGAGAGCTACATATGAAAAGAAAAATTGCTGCTGCCATGTTATTGGTACTGACTGCCGGAATTCTGGTCGTCGGATGCGGAAAGAATAAAGAAGAGGAGCCGGATGTCGTAGATCTGACAGTCCCGCCTGTGACGACGGAGGAAGAACCGGAGCCGGAAGAACCCGAGGAGCCGGAAAATACGCATGAGAGCGAGGCACAGAGCCTGCTCACCGGAGAATGGATGCCGGAGGAGCAGACGAAAAACCGCCCGGTAGCGATCATGTTTGGCAATACGACGGATGCGCTGCCCCAGTATGGAGTCAGCAATGCCGATGTGCTCTACGAGTGTCTGGTTGAGGGTGGACTGACGCGCCTGATGGGTGTGATTGACAATTACGAGAATGCACCGAAATACGGTTCAATCCGCAGCTGCCGTCTGTATTATGCGCAGCTTGCGAGAGAGTATGATGCGATTTACTGCCATTACGGTCAGGCGAGCATCGCCAAAAGCTATCTCGACAGCGATGCGATCGACAATCTGAACGGACTTGACGGTGCAGTAGAGCCTGTCATGTATTACCGTTCGAGTGACCGTGTCGCACCGCACAATGTATTTACCACACCGGACGGAATCGCCGCAGGTATTGAAAAGAAGGGCTACCGGACGACCTATGCGGATGGCTACAGCGGACATTTTACGTTCTCGGACGGCGAGGAGCTGGTCACATTGAACGGAGGAGCCGCAGAGGTGATGCAGACGAGTTATCCGATCAGCAAGACATGGTTTGAATACGATCAGGAGAGCGGGCTGTACAAGCGTTTTCATTATAAGAGAGAGCATGTGGACGGTGAGACCGGAGACCAGCTCGCATTTACCAACGTGATTTTCCAGTATGTTCCGGGCAGAGTCATTGACGACAAGGGACGTATGGAGTTTGATACGGTCGGAAGCGGAAAAGGCCAGTATTTTACCGGTGGAAAATATATTGACATCACATGGAAAAAGGATAATCTTGAGTCGCCGTCACAGTTTTTCGATGCAGACGGCAATGCGCTCGTTATGAATCCCGGAAAGACAAGTATATGTATTATGACGACCGATTCTGCGGATAATATCGGTATCTATGAGACAAAGGATGCGTGGGAATCCCGCTAAGCCGGTACGCGCATGACGATCCGACAAGAAAGACAGACAAAAGGATAAATTTTGTTTATGGAGCAGAACAGGAAAAGAACACGAAAACAATCAAATAATTCCAGCTTTCTGGTGCAGGGCTCAATCCTGGCGGTTGCCTCGATCGTGAGCCGCATCATCGGTCTGCTGTACCGGAGTCCGCTCACGGCGATCCTCGGCGATCTCGGCAATGATTATTACAGTACGGCGTTTGAGATCTATTCGCTGCTGCTGTTGATCTCATCCATGAGTCTGCCGCTTGCGGTGTCAAAGATGGTGTCCGCACGAATGTCACAGGGCAGGGTGAAGGATGCCTACCGTGTATTCCGTGCGGCGATCGGCTTTGCGGTCTGTAGTGGTCTGGCTGCCGGATTGATCGTATTTTTCTTTGCGGACTATTTTGCTGCAGCTTTAAAGACACCGTTTTGCGTGTTTGCACTGCGTGTGCTGGCACCGACGTTATTTATCGTAGCGATTTTAGGCGTTGTGAGAGGCTTTTTCCAGGGGCTTGGAACGATGATGCCGAGTGCGGTCTCGCAGATCATCGAGCAGGTGATCAATGCGATCGTCAGCGTGGTGGCTGCCTACTATCTGTTTAACTACGGTGCGAGAATCGGTGCGGTACTGGGAGATACGAAAGAGTACAGTGCGGCATACGGTGCTGCGGGAGGCACGCTCGGTACCGGAGTTGGGGCGCTTGCGGGACTTTTATTTGTTCTGTTTGTATTTGTCGTGTATAAACGGGTGTTAAAGCGCAAAATGCGCAGAGAGCGCGGCAATTCGCGGGAATCCTACGGTGTGATCCTGCGCGTACTGATACTCACTGTTGTACCGGTGCTTTTGTCTACGACACTCTATAATCTGAGTGCGATCGTCGATCAGGCGATCTTTAAAAATGTTGCCAATCTGCAAGGGTATACGGCGGACGAGATCCATACGTTCTGGGGCGTATTCGGCGGTAAGTACCGCGTGCTCATCAATGTACCGATCTCGATTGCGTCGGCGGTCGTATCTGCCAGTGTGCCCGCAGTCACGGCTTCCTTTGCAAGCCATGATATGGATGGCGTGTCCCAGAAGATCGGGAATGCCTTCCATTACAGCATGATCATTGCATTTCCGTGTGCGGTCGGGCTTGGCGTGCTGGCATCGCCCGTGATGCAGCTATTGTTCCATGACAGCACACCGCTTGCGGCGCACATGTTACAGGTCGGTGTGGTTTCCGTAGTCTTTTACTCGCTGTCTACGCTGTCCAACGGTATTTTGCAGGGAATCAACCGGATGAAGGTGCCGGTGATCAATGCGGCGATTGCGCTGGTCGCACAGGCAGGACTGCTCGTGGGACTGATGTATCTTGCCAACTTAAATATTTTCGCTGTGATCTGGGCAAATACGTTTTTTGCCTTTTTGATGTGTATTTTGAACGGCTACGGTATCTACCGGCATATCGGTTTCAGACAGGAAGTAAAAAAGACGTTTCTCCTTCCGGCACTCTGCTCCGGTATTATGGGAATC
>CALBJL010000139.1 GCA_937893485.1 uncultured bacterium
ATACTTCGCCAACCGTGAATGCATCGTATTTCTGGAACGTGTTTTCTTTCAACTCCTCTAACAGCTCATCGACACCGCTCACACGCTCGACCATTTTCCAGCAGCTTGCCAGACCGTCCGCACCATCCGGTTCCAGATCGGAGAAAGTCAGATCCTTTTTGATGTTGATGATCGCATCGATGCGGAATCCTGCCAATCCCTTGTCGAGCCACCAGTTGATCATATCGTAGAGTGCCTGACGCAGCTTCGGATTTTCCCAGTTGAGATCCGGCTGCTCTTTGGCAAACATATGGAAATAATATTTGTCGGTGCCGGGAACGGGTTCCCAACAGCTGCCGCCAAAATAGGAGCGGTAATTGCTGGGCGGGTTGCCGTTTTTGCCCTTGCGGAAATAAAAATAGTCTGCATATTCGCCGTCCGGATCTGCCAGCGCCTTCTGAAACCATTCATGTTTGTCCGAGCAGTGGTTGATGACGAGATCCATGATAATGTACATATCGCGTTTTTTTGCTTCTGCGAGCAATTCGTCGAATTCCTCCATCGTGCCGAATTCCTCTGCGATCGCGTAGTAGTCTGCGATGTCATAGCCCTGATCGACAAAGGGTGATTTGTAGATTGGTGAGAGCCAGATAATATCGATGCCAAGCTCTTTCAGATAGTCTAATTTTGAAATAATACCGCGCAGGTCGCCAATGCCGTCACCGTTGCTGTCTAAGAAACTTTTCGGATAGATCTGGTATGCGACCTTGTCATGCCACCATTTTTTCGTCATGGTTGTTTTCCTCCTGTCAGGGCAGATGCGCCGGGGTTATCGGAACAGGGTACAAATGAATCGTAACAGTACGGGTGAACCGTAACACACCTGGGGCGGCTGCCGTTTGATTTATATGATCAAATGTATTATACTGCTATTATAGCGGCTGGATTTTTGGTTTTCTTGCAGTATTTTGTTCATATATGACACAATTCTGCTCTTTTGAGTGTGCCGGACGAGGGAGGAAAGACGGTGAAAAAGCAGCATACACTCGCGATAGAACAAAAAGAGGATGCGAAGCATGGAGAGGCATTTTTTCCGGTGCAAAAATATATGACGCTGCTGTCGGGTGAGCATCCGGTGGTTACGACACACTGGCATGAGGAGGCGGAGCTGACA
This sequence comes from uncultured bacterium, assembly GCA_937893485.1. GTDB lineage: Bacteria > Bacillota > Clostridia > Lachnospirales > Lachnospiraceae > W0P33-017. Next base: position 1,154 of record CALBJL010000139.1, read on the forward strand.
CTGATTACCGGAGGATGCGGTCATTACCAGATTGATCTGGTTGATTATGAGGTGCAGGCGGGCGATCTGGTATTTGTGCCGCCGCTGGTGCTGCACGCGATTTCGCTTGGGGAGGGAGTCTCACTTTCCTCCGAAACCTACGTGTTCCACATGAATTTTCTTGGCGGAAATGCGACGGATATTTGTTCGACCCGTTATCTGCGTCCGATGATGAATCAGGAGCTTTCGCTTCCGTGTCTGATCACGGCGGGGCATCCGGCATATGATGAGCTGAAAAACAGCTTTGACCGGATCGCGGCGTTGTATGATGAGGCTGTGCCGGGGTATGAGCTGGCATTGAAGGCGCTGTTTTTGCAGGTGATTTTTCAATTACTGCCATACAGTAAGCGGATGATGTCATCGGATACGGGGACACCATCGGAGAAGCTGAAACAGGTTCTCGATTATATTGAACTGTATGTTTCAGAGACGATCACGGTATCGGAGCTCGCGAAGCTGTGCTATTTCAGCGATTATCATTTTATGCGCTTTTTCAAAAAGCATATGAACATGACCTGTGTGGAATATATCAATAATCTGCGGCTGGAAAAGGCGGTAGAGCTGTTCGAGCAGGGTAACACATCGGTTCTGGATGTGTCGCTGTCGGTGGGATTTCACAATCTTTCTTATTTCCATCGGGCGTTTAAGAAAAAATATGGTATGACACCGCGGTCGTTGATTGAGCGGTTGGAGTAGATGGGAGGTTGATGTTTATGAAGTCAAAAAATTGCATGTCAGGTATCATGGTTGTGTTTATACTTTTTCTGGCTGCCTACGGTTTTTCGGACACGTTAGGTACAGTTTCAAGGCAGCTCGGAGTGGATATTCCTTATGCACAGGAGGTGTCGCATTATGATGACCACGGCGGTTTTCACGGAGATGGAACGAGCTGCATCGTGTTAAAGGTTTCTGTCGGACAGGTGCTTGACCAGATCAAAGAAAATACACAGTGGAATCCGTTTATCGCGGCGGCAGATGGCAGCCTGCCGAACCCTGTCGATACGCTGGCGGGCTATCTTACGGACGCGGAAGGCAGCCTGTTGCTGCCGCCGGTACATGAGGGCTATTATATTTTGATCGATCGGGGAGCAGACCCGGGGATGGCAAGCGGCGCGGATATGTTTCACCGCAGTTCGTTTAATTTCACATTGGGGATCTATGATACGGAAAACAACACACTCTATGTTGGTGAGTTGGACACGTAGCATACCAAGGGATTTTTGCCACCATCGGTGGATGAGATAGCACGATTCTGGAGAGGATTCCGGGTGATATTCGTATTATGCCAAATCATGAATGGTGGCTTATCAAATAGATTTTGGACGTAAAGCATTAGCCTCTAAAATCTCAGTTTGATGCAATAAATACTTACAAGAAAGCGATTTTATTATGGGGGCGATACCATGGAAAATTTGATGGAAAAACGATTTGACATTAGTGCAGCGGCACTGCATATTCTGGCGATGACTTTTATGCTGATGGATCACCTGTGGGCAACACTTCTGCCCGCACAGGAATGGCTCACTTGCGTAGGGAGGCTTGCCTTTCCGATTTTCGCTTTCATGGTGGTAGAGGGCTATTTTCACACACGGAGTTTCAAGCGATATGCGCTGCGAATGCTTGCCTTTGCGCTGCTCTCTGAAATTCCCTTTGATTTGATGTACAGCGAGACATGGTTCTATCCCGTACACCAGAATGTCATTTGGACGTTGCTTCTCGGTCTGCTCGGTATCCGCGTAATGGACAAAGCGAGGGAAAAGGGAAAGGCATGGTATTATGTCCTTAGCTGTCTGGGTGTGACGGCGCTTGGCACGATCCTTGGCACGGTGGGAATGGTGGACTATTACGGTGCAGGTGTTTTGACTGTATTTGTTTTCTACTTCTTCCGTGGTAGAGAATGGTGGAAGATGCTTGGACAGATATTGGTGCTGTACTGGCTCAATGTGCGGCTGCTTGGCGGACAATTGTATCCCGTTTCTATTTTCGGAGCGGAATTTGAACTCTGCCAGCAGGGGCTTGCGCTGCTGGCACTTGTGCCCATCTGGCTCTATCATGGACGACAGGGCTACCACAGCAAGACATTTCAGTATGTCTGCTATGTATTCTATCCGGCACATATGCTGGTGCTGGCTTTTCTGGCTTCATGCCCGTCATTCATCACTGCTGCGGTCCTTTGGCAAAGACGGACATAAAAAACGGGCGAGGATTTCGCGTTGTCCAAATTGAGTATTTATAAACTCGATGTAACGATATTTGATACGGTATTGACATTCTCGATATTCGAGTATATATTATAAACAAGAAACTCGATAATCGAGAATGCGGAGGCGTGAGATCGTGGCGAGAGCAAAATTTCAAACCTTGACGGAGCAGATGTTTTACACGCTGCTTTGTCTGAAAGACGAATGCTATGGCATGGATATTCTCGACAAAGTTCCATTCATGACCAATCAGCGTGTCAGCATTGGTTCTGGCACACTCTATACACTGTTAGAACAGTTTTTGGATGCTGAAATGATTCGGGAAACCAAGGTGGAAGGTCGCAGACGCAGCTATATCCTTACAGACAAAGGAAAAGATATGTTGGATAAAGAGTGCGCCCGCCTGACTGCACAATTAGCCGATTACCATTTGATTTTTGGGAGGGATAAAGATGAAAAATAAGAAGCGTCGAGTAGAACTGTTGTCTTTTTATGACTACGTTGGTATCAGCCGACACCTTGAAAAAATGGCTGCGAAAGGTTGGATGCTTGAAAAGATTACAAACTTTGGCTGGGTTTATCGCCGGATTGAGCCGAAGCAGCTTCACTTCACAGTTTCCTACTATTCTAAAGCATCCGAATTTGACCCTGAGCCAACGGAGGATCAGAAAACATTTTATGATTTCTGCGCTCATACGGGCTGGCAGCTCGCTTGTTCTTCGGCTCAGTTGCAGATTTTTTATAATGAGCGAGAGAATCCCACGCCTATCGAGACGGATGCCAGGTTGGAAGTGCAGGCAATCTATGCTTCCGCAAAGAAAAGTTTTATACCGACATATCTCGCCTTGCTTGTGATTGCACTGTTGAATGGTGGACTGTTCGTATCTGGAATCTTGGGTGATCCAATCGAAGTGTTCTCCAGTCCATCCAGTCTGTTTTCCGGCTTTGCGTTTCTCGTGCTTACGATATTCTGCCTTGTGGAATTGATTTGCTATTTTGGATGGTTTCACAAAGCAAAAGCTGCTGCGAAATATGGCGAGTTTTTGAAAACACCTCATACTGCAACATTTCAAAAAATTATTATGGCTGTTATCCTACTTGGGGCGCTGTACTGGATCATCAGCTACATTATACTCGGCAGTCCTCTTGAACGTTGGGTTGCGGTTCTGATGTGTATTTATATGCCAGCCTTGTTTGC